>JAEOTF010000181.1 GCA_016840025.1 Candidatus Hodarchaeota archaeon | reverse complement strand
CTTTGATAAAGTGTTGATGCTCCTTCTTCAAGAAATCATCAATATTCTTTGATTCTAAGAAAAGTTCTCTGGGTCTCTTGTAAGACTCGGTGTATTTGTCTCTTAAACCATCTGCAAGAAATTCAACGCATTTTTCGTGGTCAATTTTTGCAAGAAATCTCTCAATTAGTTTTTTAGTAATTTTTGGTTTTTTCTTAGGATGTAAACCCAGTGGCGGTACTTCAATTCCATCAAAGATTTCATTTCTCAGTGTTTCACCGAATTCAGCTTCCAAACGCTTGTAAAAATTTATCATTACTTCACCCCCATCAATGTTCTCCATTGAAGCAACAATTAATGGGTTATTTTTCATGAAGTAGCCGAACCGAACAAGAGCTATATAATTATCATAAGAATTCTTCTTTTTTTCGATTAAGTAGGCCGAAAAATTATGCAAGTCATCATAGGTCGCTGTTTCAACTGATTTATTGCTTTTAGAAAGAAATTCATTAAACTCATTGATAATATTTATAGTAGCAGTAATTATTTCGTTATCAAGTTTTCGTTCTTGTAAAAACTCTTTAAAACCATCTAGTTCCATAGAATCACCTTAGTCTCTAATTTACCTATCTAATTCCTTTTAAAGAACTAGCTAGCTAATTTTTGACATTCCTTGCGAAAGTTCTCTATAAAAAGATTTTTTCGTGTAAAAATTCACATATGCTGATGAAAATAAGATATTTAAAATAAAAGAATAATAAGTGCACTTTTAGTTAGTGATGTAAGTAATTATGGTAATATTTTGGTTTCTAAAGGTCAATTTTATGATTTAATTAATTTCACTCCATATCAATAAAAGACTAAATAGAAATATTAGACACTAAAACATTCTTTAATTACTTAAAAATTCCTATAATTCACTTGAAGAAACTTTGGAGACATAGTTATGGGCAAGATGTTCGGAACTTCGGGTATTCGGGGTCTTACTCTTAGAGAAATTACACCCCAACTTGCCGAACGAATTGGGCGTGCTTATGGTAATTATCTCGAGAATAACGGACTTATTGTAATTGGTCGAGATACCCGATTTGGTGCAGAGACAATTGAATATGCCATCATTGCGGGGTTGACTGGAAGTGGTATCGATGTTCTGCGTTGTGGTGTTGTTCCTACGCCTGCTTTAGCTCGTTATATTGAATATATTGGTGCAGATGGGGCTGTGATGATTACAGGCAGCCATATACCTCCAGATAGAATTGGTATTATCATTATGCTTGAAGATGCTTCATATATTGAAGGGGATAACGCTCAAAGAATCGAAGAACTTTATTCTAGCTTCTCAGATCCTAAGAGCGGTTATGTATCATCTGTAGAATTAGTTGGCTCAGTGGGTGAATCAGCAGAAACCCTTGAGGTCTATGCTGATTTTCTTCTTTCATTAGTCGATACGGAACTGCTTGAAAGTAGGTCTCTTCGTATTGTTGTCGATCCCGCGAATGGGACAGCCTCACAATTTCTACCTGAACTTTTACGCGAATTAAATCATGAGATCATTACCATTCATGATCAACCTAGCGGTCAACCTGGTCGTCCTTCGGAACCTCGTCCTTGGACACTTGAAAAAACAGCCAAACTAGTTTCTGATGTCAAGGCTGATCTTGGTGTTGCCTTAGATGTTGACGCAGACCGTGTTCTTTTCATTGACGAGAACGGGGTTGTTGTGTCTACTGATACTATTGGAGTAATTCTTCTCGAAGAGGTTTTAAAAACCAATCCTGGGCCAGTAGTGCTTCCTGTCAACACTTCAGGCCTGGCAGAAGTGATCATCAGCAAATATAATGTTAAAACCGTTTATTGTCCTATTGGACAACCTCGTACCATTGCGGTAGTAAAGAAAGAAAATGCTGTATTTTCCTATGAAGAATCCGGCAAGTATTATTATACAGGTGAGTCAATTCTCTGGACAGATGCAGCTCTTGTCATTTTACGAGTCCTTACAATTTTGCAGAGAGAGAAAATTACCTTAAGTAATCTCGTGAGCCGTTATCCAAAATTCTATACAAAAACCATCAATATAACTGTCCCTCAAAATCAAATTACTTCAGTAGCAACTGAAGTACTTAAAGCATGGGGTCAAATGGAACCTGATATCCCTGTGGTACGAGAAATAAACCTGAGCAACGGGACTCGGAAGAATTATGAAGATAAGTCTTGGCTGCTCATCCGCCCTTCCGGTACCGAGCCACTGATCCGAGTGGTCGCGGATGCTCCAACAGAGTCTAGAACTGAAACCTTAGCAGAATTAGGACGTTCTTTAGTGTTGGAGACAATGAATAAACAACCAGAATAAATTATTATTCGGAAGACACGAGGTCAGTTCAGTAAATGACAACAGAGGAATTTCCAAGATCAGAAGGTGAAGAGCAAGAATTGCTCTTAGTACTCGAAGAGTACTTAGCCGCAGGTGTGCACATTGGCACTCGAAGTGGCATGTATCACATGCGTGACTTCATCTATCGGGTTCGAAATGACGGATTATACGTTTTAGACGTTCGTAAGACAGATGAGCGAATTAGAACTGCAGCTAAATTTCTTTCGAGGTATGATCCTTCATCCATACTCGCATGCTCAGTCCGTACTTATGGTATACATCCTGTGAAACGATTTGCAGAAGTTATTGGTGCTCAAATAGCAACAGCCAGATTCGTGCCCGGGACACTAACGAATTCTAATATACCTCAGTTTCGAGAACCTGAAGTTATCGCTCTCACCGATCCTCGTACAGATAAACAGGCTTTGCAAGAAGCCTCACGTGTTGGAATACCTGTAGTGGCTCTATGTGATACCGATAACATCACAACTGGTGTTGATTTAGTCATCCCTTGTAACAACAAAGGCCGTAATTCCCTTGCTTGTATTTATTGGCTCGTAGCTCGCCAAATTCTCCGAGAGAAAGGCGAACTTACCCCTGAAATGGAAGTAAGGCTTACTCTTGAATCTTTTCGCACACCACGAGGTTTAACCCGTATTCAAGATCGAGAGGGCAGAAGATAGTATAAATATTAAGCAAAGAATTTACTTAAGACTCCATAGAAATTTTAAAACATTCAATAGAGTTGAATTACAACTTTAAAAAGCCTTTCTTATTTTAAAATATCTCTACTCAAACTATCTCAATAAAATTTATTTTTTTTTCCCTCATACAGGAATAACAGGATGGAGCCGCGGGCGAGCTTTGAACTCGCGACTTCCTCCTTACCAAGGAGGCGCTCTACCGGGATTCCCAGGAAATCGTAGCGATTTACTTCTAAGCCACCGCGGCCGATCTTTCTTTTTTCCAGTTCTTTTTTTTCAGACTGTAATACAAGACTTTTTTTTTCTAGTAAAAATTTTTATTCTTTTAGCCAGTGGTGTAATAATTTAGTATTGTGGTGTAACAGCCTTGCCTTTTGAAGCTGAATTGAAAGATATCAAGGATTTTAGGATTATTATTGAAGCCATATCCCAAATGATTTCTGACGCAGTATTTGTAGTGTCATCATCGGAATTATCGCTACGCGCTATGGATGCTTCTCACGCCGCGATGATTGACCTTCAAATGGGTAAAGAAGCATTTGATAGCTACGAATGTGATAAAGAATATGAACTTAATGTTAATTTAGAAAATTTGAGGCGGGTTTTAGGACGAGTGCAGAAAGATGACCAAACCCTCTTCAAGTATGATGATGCAGAAAATAACCTCCATATCCATTTTCAGGGGCAAGCAGGGCGTAAATTCACTCTTCCCTTGAGAACTGCGATGGATTCTTCTCCACTCCCTGCCCCTGACCTTCCACTCGAGGCAGAGATCGATTTTGAAGCTGGATTCTTAAAAGAGGTTATTGCCGATATGGGATTATTTTCGGAGAGTGTATTGATCAGTACTGACGAAGAGAAAGTCAACTTTAGTACAACAGGCACTGATCAGCATAGTGTTGAAATCGTGGTTGAAAATAAGGAAGGATCAGTTGCTAGAAACTTTAATGTCGGTGATCCTTCATCAGCGTCCTACGGCCTCGAATATCTCCGTAATGTTGTCCGGATTGATGCCATTGCTGATTCACTTAAACTAGAAATAGCTACAGCGAAACCATTGCGTCTCACTTTTACCATCGGTGAGAGTACTACTCTTCGTTACCTCCTCGCGCCGTATGAAGAGCCAGAAGATGATTATTAGCTTTATTACTGCTAATGAGTCTCTTTTAAAGCTCTTTTTCATAATTTCTGGGCAATGATAATCATTTTCTGAGGTGCTTGGGAACGCTTTATAACGAACTCCTCGAGATGTGGAAGAAGGAAATGGAGGAGAAAGATCTTATTGATCTTCCTGGCAGTTTTTTCGTTAGTACCTATCATAAAATCCAGCACCTTGGAGAATTAGCAGCTGAAGAGCCTGATCCCCTCCAATACAAAATAATTATGGATCGGCTGTATTTTTTGTTAAATGACCTACGTGAGATGCGACTTTCTAAAATCGTATCTAGGTGTCTTACCAGCCAAGATCTCCCTCCTTCTGAAAAACACCTTGCTAAGCAAGAACGACGTTTTATTCGTACATTCTGGGGTCTTTTAAAAAACCTGCGTGAAATAAATAGCGAAAAATCTCCTGTTACTGAACCAAGTGACCAATTTGAAAGAAAAGAAATCGAGACACACTCTTCCCCTGAAAAACCCCCTGTTTTGTCCTCTCTCCCTTCTGAGGATACTGCGTCTATGCCTCTTAAAGTAGATAAAAGCGATATAGAACTTATTATTCTTCGCTTCCTAGAATCTATTGATGCTTTTGTGGGCGTGGATGGACAAAATTATGGCCCCTTTTCAACAGGTGACGTAGCTACAGTACCAAGCCAAAACGCTTACAAGGTGCTGATTCCACGAGGAAAAGCTGAAGAAATCGAGGTAGAAACAAATTTACTTTAGGTAACTTAATTTTTGATTAATAAGTAGTTAGAATTATTGTGAAAAAAATAGAATTCTTTTATATACCTTAACTTGGTCGAGCCAGATTTGTCGAATTCATATTAAAAATGAAGCTCTTCATGAAGATGGATGCAAAACCTTCTTCACTCTGTTAGTAAAGAAATAAAATAAGATGGAAGCTCGTATGACATATATAAAAGATACTAAAAGTTTATTCCTTCAAGTGCATTGTGAATGTGGGCATGACCAAGTCATTTTTTCTCATGCAGCCTCTCAAGTGAATTGTCTTTCGTGTGGAGAAATATTAGCTGAGCCAACAGGCGGTATGATAAAAATAAGAGGGAAAGTTGTAGAAGTTTTACGATAAAGTCTAAAGGATGGGATTTTTTGCCCCGTAAAAGAAAAACTAAAGCCCCTGGTCAGCCCCGTGTAAAGGGAGAAGTCCCTGAAGAGACATCTGAAACTCAAGTGGAATCTTATGATGATGAAGATTTGGACTATGACTCCGATACATTTCCTCAAAATGGGGAATTATGTATCGCTACTTGTACCAAAGTTAGTAGTCATGGTGCTTATTTTAGTTTATATGAATATGAACACTTAGGGAATGAGGTAGGATTTATCCACATCAGTGAGTTAAGTAGAACTTGGATACGTAATATTAAGTCTCATATCCGAGAGGGTCAGCGCGCAGTAGCTAAAGTCCTACGAGTAGATTCCTCAAAGAATGAAATCGATATGTCTGTACGCCGGGTTACCGAGTCACAAAAAAGAGCTAAAATGCAAACCATGAAATACGAGCAACATGCCAAGAATCTCGTTCGTGTCGCGGGAGAAGAGCTTAAATTTGATTTAGATACACAAAACGAATACAGGCGAATGATGAGCAAGTATTTTGGTTCTGTTTATGATGCCCTTACAGATGCTCGCATAAATGGTTCAGATGTTCTCATAGAAGCAGGTTTGCCTAAGGGAGTGGCTGCGGCTCTCACTCGAATAGCCGAAACTCGTCTTGAGTCCCCAAGTGTTATATTGATTGGGGTTTCAACAACAGAAGTTAATGATCCCCGTGGAATTGAACTTCTTCGGGAAGCTTATCTGGGATTGTCTTCTGAAGTTCCTCGGGACACAAAAATCAAAGTAACTTCTCTTTCCGCTCCTAATTATCGAATAGAGATCGAAACAGGTGACTGGAAAGAAGCCGAGCGTGTATGGAAGATAACACAAGATCATTTACGAAAGTCTTTGCAAACAAAAGCAACTAAACTTGCGTTTGAAAGATCTTAGATACTTTTCAACTTAGAATGAAGCATCGTGCCTTAAAGTTCACGTCCTTGCTCTGTAACTTTTTTCACAGAAGTTACAAAAAACTAGTACATTAATAAAAACAAATGATTCTTGAATCTCCTTAATTATCATACTATCTAACTATATCTAGGATGAAAAAAAGTGCCTCATCTACTTAGGAAATGCTTCAATTATCATTATACAATGAATCAGGATGCTAAGGCATGCCATATATGCGGTGGTGCGCTAAAGCGCGCTGCACCTCCTCGATTTTCTCCTCACGATCGCTATGTTAAATATCGGAGAGCAATGCGCAAAATAAGCCAAGAATCTCAATCAAATTCAGGAATTGATCCGAATGACTAAAGCAGAGGATTCCATAGCCAATGGCTTTCCTGAAACTTTTCACACCCGTCAATTTGTGATGGAGGATATAAAAGAAGTAATTACCATCAATCGTGCCTGTTTACCTGAAAATTATCCCCGCAGTTTTTTCACTCATGTATATTCTACCGCACCAGAGGCATTTCGCGTGACTGTAGCAGAAACAAAGGTTGTAGGCTACGTAATGGCGCGAATGGAAGATAGCATGAACTTCCTAAAACGATCACGGAAGAAAAAAGGACATATTATCTCTGTTGCTGTTTTACCTCAGTATCGACGTAAAGGATTAGCTAAACGAATGTTAATGGAGACATTAGAGGCGCTAAAAAAGGCCAATGCCGAAGAATGCTATTTAGAGGTTAGAGAAAGCAATAATTCGGCAATTTGTTTATATGATCATTTAGGATTCACTAAAGTTCGTGTGATCCCCCGCTATTATAAGGACGGAGAAGATGCCTTTTTGTTCTCTAAAAATCTATTGTAACAAACTGAAGACAGGCGAAATATTGTGCACCCGTCTAAATCGATTATACACGAGAAAGGAACGGAGTTAAATGGTAAAACCGTGATTTTTTGTGTAACAAGCAGTGTAGCACTCTATTACGCACCGCATATCGCAAGAGATTTGATGAGGCACGGAGCTGAAGTGATTTTTGTAGCTAGTGAAGAAGCTCTGACCCTTATGGGTCCTAAATTACTCCATTGGGCCACAGGAAATTCTCCAATAATTGAAATGAGTGGTGCGACAGAGCATATTTCATTAGTTGGTCTTCCCAAGATGAGAGATGATCGAATCGTTCTTATATATCCTGCAACTGCAAATACACTCTGTAAAATCGCTTCGGGTATTGCTGATACTCCTCCCACTTTATTTGCCAGTACAGCTCTTGGAAATTCAGTTCCAGTAGCCATAGTCCCTGCAATGCATTTGGCTCTTTATTCTAACCCTGCTACCCAAAAAGCCATTTCCAATCTCATTGAAATGGGAGTGACGATAGTTTCCCCTTTCATTCAGGGTGATAAAGCTCATATAGCAAGTCCAGAAGAAACAGTTGCTACTGTCATAAAATTGGCTACTGAACAAAAGATGAAAGGGAAGAAAGTATTAATAACTGCAGGAGCTACGCGGGAATACTTTGATGCAATTCGATTCGTAAGTAATCCTTCAAGTGGCAAAATGGGAGTTGCCGTTGCAAAAGAAGTCTGGAATCATGGGGGTGATCCTACATTGGTTGTAGGTCATGTTGATGTTCCTTGTCCTTCTTGGGTCAGATGTGAACGAGTTACATCCTCTCAAGAAATGTATGACTTTTGTGTTACCGAATTAAAGGAAAATAATTATGATGTAGTAGTTTTAACGGCCGCAATGGCCGATTTTGCTTCTAGTTCCCGTTCTTCCGTTAAAACCAGCTCTACAGAAGAAATAACTTTGAATCTAAAACCTACAAAGAAACTTTCCGATGTGATCAAACAAATATCTCCCTCATCATGTCTGGTATTGTTTAAAGCCGAGTATGGGGTCACCAAACAAGAACTTATTACAAAAGCACGAGGAAAATTGCTTAAAACATCGAGTGATCTTATCATTGCTAATGATCTAGCAGAAATTGATGCTGGTTTCAGTGTAGATACTAATCGTATTCTTATGATTACAAAAGAAGACAGAGACCCTGAAAAATTCTTTGGTACAAAGAATGCTCTTGCCAAGAAGATTATTGATTGGTTAAATTCAAAGACTTGAGAAATTTAAGGATTCCTTGCATTCGTGTCAAGCATGGACTCTTTAATAGTTTTAGGTTTTCCCCAATACACATATACAATTACTAGTAGAATTCCTACAAAGATTACTCCCAAGAAAACAGCCCCCCAAACTGGAGTTTCACCAGCAGCAGGGCGGTCAACGATATACTCCAAAGTGGACATAATTGATTCTAGGGCATTGAGTGTTGCAAAGATAGCTGTTTTTTCAGTGAAATTAGAAGAATGAGAACTTTCTTTCCAAACTTCCTTGTTAGCTTCCTTATCGCGACAATATACATAGTCCTCTGAACCCGAAAGCCATCCTCCAATGTCTTTGGTTGTTAGGTATTCATAATCCTTAAAGGATCCATCTTCTAGAATCTCTGACCAGTTTTCATCCACCGATGTTGCATGAACTTGAGCGATCGCGATACGCATGTTATGCTGCATATGGGCATAATTGTCTTTAATTTCTTCCCACGCACCTTCTGGAAAATCATTCGCGTTGTAATATTTTATCCAATTCCACAAATCATAAGCAAATATACTTTGCGTATTATGAATGGCTCCTTGGGCTGGAAAACTGCGATAGTAGCGGTTTTCTTGATCTTTTGGAGTTGCATTGAAAAGAGAGTAATTATAGTATGGTTGATCGGGTATAGCGTTCGGAGTCGCTTTGAATTCATCCCATGTTGGCAGATAGGTAAGTAAGAAGTTTCCGGTAGTTGTCCATGTCTTATTGTAGTCTCCTGTTTGAGTCGGTTCATAGATGGGATCTATAGCGCCTATACTTGCATCAGGCGAATATGTTAAGTAGTTACCGAGCTGTATAGCTGTTTTAAGCCATTCATAAGCCATATCTACTTCTTGGCTAGGATCGAGATCACCAATTACCAAGTATGCTAGATAGTAGACAAAAAGCGGCAGATAGTAATACTCACGATACCTCTTGACTTGGGATAAACTATTGGGTGAAGAGTCCGAAATCTGAGCAATATCTCTTTTGATTATTTGGTGATTTTTAAGACGGAGAGCACCAAAACTCCCATTTAATCGTTTTTTAAGGTCTATAGACCCAAATTCTTGTGTTGTGTTTTGTTTAGGATCGAGCAGCTCAAAATACGTGCGATAAGTGTCTAGGATGTTTGGTAAGGCCATTGTATAATTATATTTTGTGACATATTCCGAGATCTCATATCCTTCTAGATCTTTTTTCGCCCACATTCGCTTGTAAAGGTCATATGTGTCTTGTGACACTGGAAATGTTTGATTACGGGGAGTTAAATAGAGAAGATAGGTCAGTGAACGAAGACTAGAGGCAAAATTCAATTCAATGGTAGTATTATCCTTTATCGAAAGAATAGATAAACCTTCTTTTGCAGTATTCAAATTTTTGAAAAAAGCAAGATTACATAGCTTTTGGAACCATGTGTTCCATAAATTCTCGGCTTGTTTTGCTTCTGCTAGATTCTCAAAAACCTCCTCATTATAAATGTCATCCCCCTCAATACGCATTGCAGAAATCGCCTGATAGAGTGAATCGTTGAACCGCTTCTCGATTGCATTCCAGTTAGTAATTGAATTTTCTCTATTCCAGAATTCTGTTGCATTATAAGTAATATTCGTTAGGTGGTACTGTTTTTGGTAGTAATAACACCAATTTAAGGCACGAATGATTTCTATCTGTATTTTTCTATCCTTCCAAGTTTCTTTCTCATCATCGGTGAGATCGGACGCCCAGTTAAGAATATCTACGAACTTATCAAAACGATCGGCCCATACACGAAACAGCATAATCTGGGTCTGTTCCTCTCCCATATTAACGCTAATTTCCCTATTATCATATTTTTTAGCTAATTCCCGAATTTGAGATAGCCAATCATTATCTTCATCTATATCGAAGATTATACTTGATTTATATCCATTAGGGAGACAGGAAATTTGATAAGGAATCGTATATTCATAACCATAGTTGATTGTCCCACCACCCAGATCCATTCCTAGTATCAGTTGTCCACTAGTAACATTCACATAGAATTCATTACTAGAAAGATTGTCAGGGCTATCTATATTCCGAATTAATAGATTTGTTGATCCATTTACCCAAATTGCCTTTATTTCATTTGCTTCGAAGTTGGTATCATTTTTGTAAAAAATTCCTGTTAGATTAAAATCCTCTTTATCGCTTTCGTTCAATAAAAAGGTAATACCTGATCCAGTCTGCGTTTCTTGTATTTTTATCTTCTTTTCTTCACCAAATGGTTCTGTGGCCTGCTTTTTCCAGACTTCGTCCCAAATCCAGTTTAATGTGTCTGTCACTGCATTTTTTAAATCGTTAGATAGTTCAGTGTCAATAAAAAACCACCCTTCTGAATTTAGAAATTCCCTAATCCTAGATATGATACTATATTGCTCAGTTAGAATAACTCCAAAGTTCTTGTAAACTTCCTTTGTGATCTCCTCCTCTTTCATTTCTGAAATATCTTGAAGACTCTGAATTGTTGTCCATATAGGAAAATCAGCAGCCTCAAGCTTAGGATCCCGTTGATCGAGAATATAGCGAAATCCATTTATTAAATCCTGTTTTAGCAGCTCATAACCTTTATTCCCTTCAAAAGTCTCGGGACTGAGGAATTTTTTGTTATATACTGTCTTGTAAGGCTCTTTATTATAAAATGAATCATCATTTTGAGCAGTAAATTGGATTATATCCCCAACAGGGGAAGATAAAATAAAAAAAATGATAATAACAAAGATTGATCGCACGAAAACTGCTCTCCAAAAATCTTCAAACTTATAATCTACATATTATTGCAGCGCTATCTCTTCCATCGTCGGAAGAGTACTAAAGTCACTCCAAGGGTTGCAATCAATGTAACGACTCCAATAACTGGCAATAAATCATTAATTACATCTTCTGATGATTTTTCTGGAATTGGTGGTGCTTCATCAATATTGAAGATGGTTGATGCAGATATTTTTCCAGAAAGAGGATGGGTTGCCTCAATTATGAGTGTAGCATTGCCAGATCGTGTTGGTTGAAAACTACATATATGTACATTCCCTGACAGATAGTTAAAGACGAGCTCAGAAGTGAAGCCATCGGTATGATACGTAATGTTTGCTTTAATATCTGTGAAAGGACTTTGACTATCAGTTCCTGTTAATGGTTCTACAAAGGAGAGCCATCTCCACCAAGGACGAATCGAAAGACGGGAAGCTTGTGCGCTGAAATTGACGTTCAAAGTCTGTCCTTCTATCGCTTGGTTGATAGATGGAATTTCTAATTGTATATCTGGCTTACCGCCCATAAATTTTGGATAAGAATGCAAAACAGTGCCATCAGTCAGAGTGGTAGTTATGGAGATTAAATATTTACCGAAGTCCGCAGGTATGTAAGTAAAAGTATAGAGTCCTTGAGCACTGAGTGCGTTGTCGATGGTTAAGGATTCACTAGCCCCAGAGGGGTCAGTAATTATTGCAGTAATCGATTGTATTCGTGCGGGAATGGGATCGCCCCCATGATTGAAGATATTAATCTCAAATGTATGGGAACTACCGACTGGGACTGTCCAATAATCGATACCTGTAACATCTACAAATACGATGTCCTTGTTGGTAGATCCTAAATTACCAATTACTCCACCTAAATAAAGCATTGTATTGACTGCTGCGCCTGTATTATTTGTCCAATCGGGGTGGTAAATTTCAGTAATGCCCCAATTATCACCAATCCAGTTGGAGGAAGTAGCAATCATGCAACCTGTTTTATCATTAGCCGCTTCAACAAAAATACTTGTTTCACCGCTAGCTCCTGGTTGAGTGGAATTAAGGATAGACGTTGCTGTACTAGAATTGAGGATTTTCCATGTTCCTCCATAATGATCGACTCCTTTTCCTCCAATTTGAAAGATAGGGTGAGAATTACCAGCAGTGCTAACATAAATAGTATCCCCTAGAGGGTCTCTAAGAAGATCTTTCGTCATTTCAACTCCAAAATGTTCAAAATACGTGAGTACACGATCCCACATGGCTGTCCACTGCGTACCGTTGGCAAGGGCTCTGATAATATCATCATACCCATTTGGTCCAAGATGAAAGATCCGACCACCCTGATCCCAATAGTTCCAAATGTCATACAGGTGTTGATCTGTCCACCATTCTGTCGTGTCTTCGCGATCCCATATTTCAAATTCAAAAAGTGTATCCTCAATTTCTGTAAAGCTGCCTAGCCCATAACCTTCATTCCATTCATTATTATTCTTCTGGAACGCTATGTAGTTAGTGCTCCAGTTGTCACTCATAATTAACGCATCCACATTGATAAGGTCTGCTGTTTCCCAGCGGAAGGGCAGAGAAGTGACTGCTATACCCGCGTCACGCAATGCTGCAACATAAAGACGGAGCATACCGTAGCGAAAATCATAATCTATCCAAGAATGAAATTCATCGAGTGCGACGACCATTAGAGGTTCATCAATACGTAATCGGATGGGAACTGTGAAAACTGTATTATCATCGCCAACAATCTGATTGAACTGTATGTACGCATAGTAGGTATTGCCTGCGACACCTGGTTCATTTCTTTCACAATGTAATTTCACAGGAAAGAGATCGCCTTTACCCACGACTCGGTTAATTTTATCTGTTTCCCCCATCCACTCCCCGTCATTGAGTAATTCCACGAATCGACTTCCGTTCCCTGTAATGGTGATATCTACGGGTATGTGCATGTAATCAGGGAGACCAGAGATAGCTGTAATAGTTTGGAAATAAGTTTCACCCCTATAAAGGTCTGGAATCTCATACAAAGCTCTTTCCCACCGAGTATAGTTTCCAACATCCAAAGGTTCCACAGGTAAGCTCCCTGGTAGACCGCTAATAACGTTTGCATGCGTCTCACCCGTACTAGCTATATGAACCGTATTCTCTACAAGGTACTCGTAGGCTGCAGATATATTAACAATACCCCTACCTTGACAGAATTCAGGAAGTGGGGGGTAAGACCCATCGTCTAGAGGTATAGGAAAGTTATCCAATTTAATAGCCGTTTCGAGGAGAGCAGCATGAGCAGCAGCAGGAGTAACATTAACAATATCCTGTCGGGCTGCTGATAATACTAAACCAACAGCAGCTGCTGCAATAGCGCCTGTTCCTTCAAAAAAGAAATCTTCATGGTATTTATCAAGCCCACTAGCCAAATCAGGTAGAACAAGGAAGTAAGAACCATTAGTTCCATAAAAGGGCACAGTAAAGTCAGGCTTCATCTGATAACTCTGGGGAAGCGGTGCTTTGTAGCCTGTACCAAAAAAAATCAAGTCCCCATCTTTGTTATCTCGTGCATTTATGTCTGCAGAACAGCCTGCCGCCATTATTTGAGCAGGATGTTGTCCCATCGGTCCGCCAACAGGTCCGAAATCCAGTAAATCAGTGTAATCGAAGACATAACCCCAGTAGCACAGTACAGCATCACCCAGCATTTCCTCTTCAAGTTGACACCAATATTCTTTTGTATCAACCCTTGGCCATGTATAAAGTCCCCAATATGTGCTGGTTGCTACAACACACACATCGGCACCTTTTTGACTCGCCCAGTCTAAGGCAGCTAATTCTGCAGCAAAACTAAATGCATCTCCATTATCGATTTTTGCATTAAGAAGCTTGGCGTTAGGAAGGAAACCATAGAATAAATCATTATGTAGACCTTCCTGGCCTGATTCTGGACCACCTACCAGCAGTGCAGCCATATAAGTTCCTATGAAGTAGTCACTAACATCCACTGTTGTAGGATCAGGCGCGTCATAGGCAAAAAATGCGTCGATGAAGCTCTTGTCCTCATGTTGGTCAGCTGTCATATGATCAAAGACTTCATGATCCCATTTTACTCCGGTGGATAGCAAAGCGATAGTAACCTCTTCCCCATATACATTTTGATCCTCTTTCCAACTTGGGGGCGCACCCATAAAGTCCGCAAGCCACTTAGCGGACACATTATGCTGTTCATCTATATACGGGTATTCTGTATTCATTAAACTCCTAGAAACACCCATAGTTTTTGAGGATAATGGAATATCCTCTATTTTAGGTTTATTTTTTGCTTTATCCGCTTGAATAGCTCCATTTTTAATAGAAATAGTTTCATCACAGATTGCCGTCTTTATTTCCTCGGATTGTTGCGCATAATATTCAATCTGCCGTGCATCTCCTTCCACATAAACTAACGGTTTTGTTTGATAGCGATAAAGTATGTTAAAGGGGAGATCATCAGGTATAGTTTCTTTAAAAGATAGAATAACCTGGACACAACCTGTACTACTCGCTAAATTGGGAGCAATCTTGGGCAGTGTTTTTTTCTCTTGATTTATTTGAGGAGTAACTGAGACTTCGGACATCATTGTAGTTTTTGTAGATCTTTCTTCGATTATTGGAGGCATAACAAGCCCTATGGATAAGGAAATGGAGGTAATCACAATGCTAACTAATATTTTTTTAAATTTTGGATGTTTCATAGCTCAAAATCACCTGGAAGAATATTTTACCTGTATATTTTGATAAAAGCTTAAGATATGTACAGTAGGGGAAAGATATGTTCTTTAAGCAACAAGACTTTAAAACATGGATATTTACTCTTATACATTAGTATCGAGGATCTGTTTCTCTTCCAATTTTGGTGATCACAGTGGCCCCTTTTTTAGATCTGTTTATTGCTTTCATGCCCATGATTATCGTTCTTATCCTAACAGTTGGTGTTTTTCTGTATGGCCGTTTTATAAATGGACGTCTCATAAAAAAACATATGGTGAAGGTTGAAGAGGCTACTAAAGGCATAGTTAAAGCTTATAATGTGGAGAAGAAAACTCTTTCAGGAATAATTCTCAAAGCTAGTCTTTCAAAACCTCTTCCTGTTCGTTGGTTCAAGGTAGTTTACTCGTTGGAAGATCGTCACTTACTACTTAGCTTAATGGCATCACTTTTCTCGAAACCTCGTGATTTGGTCCTTTTTGAAGCGAATCTGCCTGAAAGGCCTGGAACAAATATTGAAATTATCCCTGTTCGGGAAAAATCGGTGATTACTCGGAACAATAAATTCTTAGTAACTTTAGATGACGTACATTTCAGCCTAAAAAAATTTGATGATTATTTTGTAGTAAAATCATCTAATGCAAAGTTGGCGCATCAAATACTTGGAGATAAAGAGGTTATAAAGAAGTTATACGCATTAAGGGAATATGTTTATTGGATCTCAATCGACCGTAAAGAAGAACCATGGTTCAAATTCATGTGTTATGCTAAGGATGAACTAGATTATGAGCAATACCAAACGCTTTTCTTTCATCTAGCGGGTAGAACTAGCGAATGGACTCGTAAAGCTGATCGTTGGGGGAAAAAAACTCGTTAATTGCCTAAAAACTGAATGTTTGTCTTCAGAAGCTCTTGATAGTACAGTTAGCGGAATAATTCTGGCTAATTTATTCACCTATTGGCCTTGTTTTCTCTCGATAGACCCAAACAATAACGATACAAATAGCAACGAAAATGATGGCCAAACCAACAGTCCACCATATAGAAGTTTGCCCTATTGTCGGTAAGAGTTCTAAGAAGTCTGCAGCATTCATTATTGCAATCACTGATTCACATGTGGCTTCTAAAATACTAGCTCTAGGGGGAATTCTACCTCCTTCTGATGGTTCTGATCCATAATCTCCATACTCACTTATAAAATATCCCTCTTCTTGGTTTTGAAGATATTCAAATTGCTTAATGGCTAGCACTGCGGCTTCTTGCCAAATTTTGAGATCCGCTTCAAGAATATCATCATAATCATCATACTCATCGACAAAATGAAACATATCATGCCCTATGAAGCCAATAACGTCTTCGATAGGCCAATATGGGTACTGATAATCCTTTCCATTGGTTCTAGTCATGTTTTCTACTCCTTCCATCGTTTGTAGACAGGAAGAACTCCAAGAATCGTCAAGAGAAGTTCCATTGAAGAGTAACCAGTTACCAAGTTGAACAGCGGTCGTTAAATAGTCAATTGCGCTTGTTCCTCCGATGAACATGAACATACTATAAACCCCATATAGTGCATATATCGTATCCCAATAACTCGCACTTCTAGACACCCCGTGGAAATAAATTGCTCCAAGAGGTCCTGATCGTTTGTTTGCTGATGGACGAGCTTTGGTTAGCATATTAGTTGTATTCGTCTTCAAAAATTCTTGTTTCTTCATATTATAGTCTTCAGTAGATAACGGGTAGGAATTATTACGTGGTCGCATGTAAAAATACATGATATTACCTATAAACGCAATGAAACCCCCTAATAAATCATTTCCCGCGATTTTTTCTCCAGCAAATGTCCATGCTTCTTCCATTGCCGCTAATCCGAAATCCTTGAAAGTGTGTTCAATTCGATTCCGTAGAGTGTCATTTGTTCGGTCTTCTTCTCTGATATCGACATAATCTCGCTTATCCCGCCAAACTTCGCGCTCAATCATTATATTTAACAACGATACAAGTCGGTAAACCTTACCATATCCCTTCTTTTGTGGAATTAATTCTGCTCGGTCTCGTGCCACTTTCGAGACGTTTCCTTGACCTGCGTACTCAATATAACCCATTAAATTTTTAAATGCCATTATATAGAGCGTATTCAACTTCCATTTCCATTCTTGGTACTCTCGTCCACCGCCGCCTTTAGTAGGATTTATTAAGAGATTTTCTACTTTTTGAAGGATGTCTAAGATATCAAGCCAACGATTTTGTTGGAGAATAAAGACTTCTTCCCATGTACAAAGAGGATCATATGGTGGAAATGTGTCTCTCGTTCCATCGACTACGTTTAATCCTTCTTCACGCCATGATCCATTTTTAAGAATAATTCCTTCCGTAAAATTGACGGTTCCGCCCATAAGAGACCATTTTTCTGTTTTCTGTTCTTCAATGAGAGAAAAAAGATATTTACCTACAGTAACCGCTGCATCCCTTGTTTGTTCACTCAAATCCTCATCAATAAAATAGTAAGTGTCAATATAGTTAATTAATGCCTCAATAGCGGCTTCCATATGAGCAAGTATATTTTTGAAATTAGAGTAGAACCTTTGGTGTGTTAATGCATTGGACTGAAACACAAAATTAGGATCAATATCGGGATCTCCCCCTGACGTCGAAACCACGGGTATATTATTATCTGAAAAGCCAAAAACTCCCTGTTTTGTCTGATTGTTAAGGATGTATGTAAGTGCTGAAACAAGTACCTGTTTAAATGATTCCCATGTTTTTTCATCATCTAGTCTTGCCTCAACTTCTCCTAATTTAATAAAAGAGGAAAATAACAGTGTAAAAAGAATGATTAAGGAAAATATTCTTTTTTGATTCGACATTGGAATACCAGTGCTCCTATCTGAGCGAAAGACCAAACTTTAGTACCAATAGGTTTAGCGGCATTTAGCTAAATTTATACATATTCCCTAGGCAACCTCCTAGATTAATTACTTCTATTGTTGTGATTTGCATGAAATTAATGAAACTCATTCTTCTCATTATAACTTTAGGCTTAAGTGTTATTAATGGTCTGCATTGGGCAAACCTTCCTCAATTATCCCAAACTTCAACTGAAACAATCCCAATTACTTCTCCTACTTATGATGCTCAGATATCTCCTTCCCTTCTTCACATACAAGAGGGGGAAACTAAAGATATTGTGATAGTTTTCGAAAAAAAAATCCCTAAATACCTTGAAATTCCAGGTCTCCACATTAATGAGCGTTTTGGTAGTATAAACGCAGTTTATGCTCAAGTTTCTCATGATGCACTTCTTGAACTTGCACAACGAACAGATGTTGGGTTTATTTTTGAAGATCGGCTTATTCAACTGGGATTAAAACAGCATGAATCAAATTATTCTAATGATAGAATTAGCAATAGTGGTAAACGTAGTATTGATCCTCAATTATATCGTGACTGGATGCATGTTGGTGATGTATGGGCCCAAGGCTGGAACGGGTCCGGTGCTTTGGTCGTTGTTATCGATACTGGCGTAGACGGAAGCCATCCTGATCTTAATGGGGCCATTGTTGCCTTTTATGATGGCATTGAAGAAGTAGAGGGGACAATTCCTATGAATGGTAGTACCTGCGGTGCGTATGACGTAATGGGCCATGGAACGGCGTGTGCAGGTATTATTGCAGGTCAAGGCATTCATGATCCTAACTATAAAGGAATTGCTCCTGGCGCGAGAATTCTTGCCATTCGCGCTGCCCATTATTCCCTTAGTAGCGACGACTGGGTTTTTAGCTGGACTCCCATTCTCCGAGGGCTCCAATATTCTATAGATTTTGTAAATAACAATATGACTACCTATGACCTCGAGTCTTTGGTAATATCATGTTCTTTTGGTGGGCTAGGCCTCACTTCCACAGAGGAAGGTGCCTATTCTAATATGATTCAACTTTTTAATGCTACAATCTGTGGTTCCGCTGGCAATGAAGGTAATTGGGAGACAGTCGGTGTTCCTGGTGGTATACAGTCTGCTATTTGTGTAGGTGCAGCCAACACACCCACTCAAATTGCTGGTTTTTCATCTAAAGGTCCTAATATAAATTATCGTGAAGAAAGGCCTGATCCTGATATTGTCGCACCTGGTGTTGATATTGTTAGCCCTAAACTACATGATATCTCCTTTATAGATGCACCCCAATCGCTACTCGAGTCTAGCATGGGATTTTATCCATCTACTGGTCCAGAAGGCCTTTATCTAGTTTGGCAAGGAACTTCGGCATCTTGTCCTATGGTAGCTGGTGTAGCTGCATTGCTCTTAGATGCTATGCCCCAAGCTTACCCTATTGAGATTAAATTAGCAATGATGACAACAGCTACAGATATGGGATTATTGGGCAATATACAAGGTGCAGGCTTTGTAAATGCTAGTGCTGCAATTGAAAGTCTTTTAGATGGTGATACTTCTGCTACCTATGTTGGACCAAAACGTCTTCCAGCGGGACCTTCGGAATTCTATTGGCCTGGTCGTACAGACTCAACTGCGTGGATTGAAGTCATAAGTACCGAAAATTTCGGACAATTATTCTTTTCCATAGAAGGTAATGCTTCTTATGCTGAGGATGGATTTTTTTATTTGCTGGAGAACTCAGCATCTGTGACAACTCCGATTGGTGCTCCAATTACCTATCCAGATGCCTATGGTTATCACTGGTATGCAAAATACAGGATTACAGCACAAAGAGAGCTATCTATTGACAAACTTGGCAGGTATACAGGAACATTAACAGTAAGGAACGTGAATCAAGAGATGGTTGGTGCTTGTTCTATTAATATTGATCTAAGGAAGTTTCTTGGGACTATTTTAATTGATAGTGCTCATCATGATATTGATATGGATGATCCATTTTCTTTTGGTGTTTTCCTAGATTCTCTTGGAGGACTTCGTTGGATTGAGGATAAATATTATGAAATTACACCTGGTTTGTTAGCTCTCTCTGAATCACTTCTTATTATGGACACTGAAGGACCTTATACTGATGCTGAAGTTCAAACAATTCAAGAATTTGTTTATGAGGGTGGAATTTTATTAATTTTTGGAGAACTCTACAATGAGTCAAATAATGAGGCTTCTTTCGATTTTGATGGATATAATCGCATTTTGGAACCCATGGGGGTTCAATTTATCCCTCATACTTATGGGGTTCCCGAAACTGCATTTGGAGATGAAAATACCGGGATTACATATAATGTGACTGCAGCTGAAAATCCACTATCCGAAGGAATTGAGAGTATATACGTCCTCTGGGGCTCGGCAATTAATGTCACAGATTCCCAAAAGGCCACAGAACTTCTAAATTTCAAGGATAGTGATTTTGTTACGCCTGAGAGAAATGAATCAGATGATGCATTTCTTGTTCAGGGAAGTTATGGCAAAGGAATAGTTATAGTAGGTGCTGATGGATCCACCTTCTATGATAGTATATTGTTTGAAGCATTGGAAGCTGGTGGACAAAATAGAGAGGTAATTGAGCGACTAGGTTATGCTATGAATCCTCAAAGGCCTTCATTTGAGTACATTGAGTTATATGAAAATGGGGTATTAGCCTTTGATACTAGTATCAATGTAGTTCATCCCACGGAATTTGCTAGTGGAGCTAACATCTCTTTGGTTGCTTATGTGTATGACGTTCAGGATGCTCTTCCCCCCAACGTTACAGTGCAATTTCTTGATGGATCTGGAACTGTTGTACGTGAGAGCCAAACAAAGAATACCATCGGCTTTAAATTTGTTGCTGAATTTGTTGCAGAACTTACAGGGAGTTATACCGTACAACTTCGCGCTGAAGACTCAGAAGATCATATTAAGACTTATGAATTCTTGAATATTCTATTTAAAGGAACTGAGGAGACATCTGAAACCTCACAAACTAAAAAAACCTCTACTAAGGGTGATTCTCCAGGATTTCTTCTAATAATATCTCTTTTCACCATAGGAACACTTACTGTCTTTCGTAAAAAGCGTTAACTTTACCGGTTTCTATTTTTTCCTTTTTTTACGTTAAATATTCTAAGACATCAAAAAAATACTAATTAATGATCCAACTGAAAGAATTATACATTCTGCTCCTACAAAATAGCGAAAAGTGAAAGTGTCGCTTGGGTCATACCATCTAGATACAATGTAGAAGAAGAGTGGGGTGAAAAGTCCCACTAATGGCGCTACGAAACTCCATAATAACAATGAAAAACAGATTACGCCTACAACCCATACCCAATCCTCAGACTGTGGAAATATTTCGAATTTTTGTCGCTTTTGGGAAAGTTTTCTTCTTCGTTGTCTTTCTCTTTCCTTTTCTCGATGTTTTTTTTTCGTACTCATTCTTACTTACCTCCACCAAGAAGATCAATAACGACAAAAATGAAAACTGGTGTAAGAATCAACTGACCAAATATTATGATCAGAAAACTAGAGATCATAGTTTTCAAAACTGACCAATTAGGGTACGCAAGGGCAAACATTTCCCATTTTCTAAGCACCCAAACAATTAAAGGAAAGAAAAAAGCAACCATTAAGAGTGCAAAGCCAGCTGGTGGGAATAGGGGGAAAAAAATCAAGTAAAGTGTAAACCAGATCAGACCTTCACCTACTACAATAAAGAATGTCCTGTCAAAAAATTCTTGTAGCCAATCTCGCCACGTATATTCATAAACCATGACTTTGATGCCTCAATCAGCCTTCTTAAATGCTTAAAAAAAGTAATGTTCCTAAATTTTCTCCTTCTTTCTGAATCGTTCCTAATAGAATTTTATTCACCTTCTTAAAGACATCAAGCATACTTAAATGCCTTTAGTATGTTTCTGGTGAAAGCGGCGATTTTTTCAGTTTTATTTCCAAATATCATCCATTTGAATCCCCAGAAAACATTAAATTATATTATAATCCAATATAGAAAGGCAGAAATATTAAGAATGGCAAATCTAAGCGTAGGTCAACCCCTTGAACTCTAAAAACAAAAAACAACCTATTACACGAGAAAATCTCATGAAATTCTGTCCTATTCGAGCCTCTCATATAAATTGGAAGAGATATCCTTCTGGTGAAGTATTGATAACTTACACCTCGCAGAGCAAGTTGTCACGTTTATTCGCTAAATTCGGTCATGTGGATCCAAAGAAAAAAATTGTCTTAGATGAGATAGGGAGCATGATATGGCATTCATTAGACGGGTTAAAAAGTCTGAATGATATTGTTAAGATCTTAGTTGAACAATATGGCCTTTTTAATCGGATAAATGCCGAAGAAGCTGTATTAAAATACTTTCATATCTTGGAACGACGAAAACTAATCGAATTTAAATGAGCCAATGTTCTAACTAGCAGATATATCGTCGGAACAACCTTTTTTTAACAGAATCGAGGGGTGAGCCGAACATTGGTTCGTTCTTTAAGCAAAATTGTCTCTCCATACTCTAAAACTCCAAAATCCCGTATTTGTACCACAATTCCCGCATATATTGTAGTAGGGTAGGGGATTGAACTATCTGGGTACTGTGGGTATTCCATATTTTCTAAACCAATGCCATGTATGATTGTCTCTCCCTCTTTAGGATTCAACTTTTGCCTAACATTGCGTATATTTCCAATGAAATGTTCTTTTTCTTCCAATCTTGAACAGAAATCCTCTTGAATTCTTTTAAAACGACGAAATTCTTGTCTTGTGCGAATATTTTCATCATAATCATCCAAAAAAAGAGGGAAAGCCAGTTGAGCATGATAACCTTCATATTGAGCGTCTAGGAAAATTTGATAGTAATCAAGGTTCAATATTCTAGATTGTTTAATAAAACAAATCCCATTGGTACCTATATGTCTTGAGAAAATTCCTTGAATCATTGCCCTTACTTCATTAAGTTTTGCGTCAGTTTCAAAATACTCTTGTAGGACCTGGACTGATACCCTCAATAGTTGAGACGCATGGATAATAGCCTTAACTTCATCTCCATCCTTCGTACCTCGAAGATACTTATACACAGCAGCATCTATAATATTACCTGAAATTTTCTTCTTGAGACTTAATCTAAATAAAGCAGGTGTGCTCTTATGTACAATACCAATGTTCCCTGAAAGAAGATCTTTTTCTCTCAGTTCACCAATTACCAAGTCTGTGAAAGACTTGATTCGGGATATTTGATCCATTTCATTTATTAGATTTCCCCGAAAATCCCCTTTTAAAGCAGAATGTCCCTCAATCATAATGAAAGTAAGTTTTGAAGTTACATTTTTATTGATTCCGAGAATTTCAGGATTTTTATTAGTCAAAATTAATGTTTCATCCTCAAAAACGAGAATCATAGCTTCTCCTGTAGTTATAACTTTAGCACCGGTAGCGTAACGAACGTCAATAGGATCAATTAGAACGAGGCAGTCCAAATCTTCCCTTTTTACATAGTTTTGAGATCTCTTCATCCG
>JAEOTF010000026.1 GCA_016840025.1 Candidatus Hodarchaeota archaeon | reverse complement strand
CCTGCTGCTTCATAACCTTCAAGAAATAGTACAATGATGCCAAACAAAACTCCGATGATTATCCATATAGCCGCCCATTTTCCTGCTTCTTTATAAGTCATCTCATGTTTTCTCCGGACTCCTGCCCAGAGATCAATCCCTATAAAAATAGCAATTACTAAATGATAAAGTATCCAGAACCAAATAGAGATCAAAGAATATCCCATCCAAAATTGAGTTTTATTTCTTTTTTCACTTTGGTTGTCAACATGATCAAACTGCTCATTGATACATTTTATATTATCCTCTTGTGAATCACATTAGCATTGGGGATACCATTTCTATTAAAAAACATAACGGAAACTAAGAAATATATATTTATTTTTTCCTGAGTCATAAGCATAATAGGTTGATTATTTCAATAAGTTTAGTATATGATTAATGCTATTGTAGGTACCCTTCGGAAGTTGCTCAAGGAGCTCTGAAGCATAGACCCTTTTATTATCAGTGATGTCGATAACTTTCCAACCCTGCTGGTGTATAAGTTCCTCTCTTGTAGCTGGTAGTCTTACATCTTCTCTTAAAACTTCTTCAAGAGATCCTTTACCGATTGATTTAGTAACCTTTGGAAATTTCCCTGTTTTTTTAAAGACTTCTAGCCTTGATGCATCCTTGTACATTTTTGCTCCATGGAAGACTAGGTATGATTTCTCATATCGCTCATCAGATGAATTCTTATGAACGTTCCCTAGCTCTTCATCGGAATACTGGTAGATATTATGATTCCCTAGTCCAAAAAGCCTTGTATATAGAATATTGGATTCAACCATTGGTTTCTCACCTTTTGAAATATCAACACAATGAATAATATTGAAGTCATCGAAAATATGTATCAGTTTTTTATTAAATGGTTCAACTGTTTTTCTTCTAACTTCCCATGCTAACCTGATGTTTTTTGGATTTACCGATTTTAAAAAATTTTTTATCGAATCCAACCTAGAGTCCGTGAATTTCATTGTAGCAGGGGTTTCAAAATGTAAAACATCCGCCCTTACTTCGTAACATAAAGATATCATTTTATCGAATAAGTTGAAAGTTTTGTCATTGGGTTCGAATTTATAGGTGTGTGTTAGATCTTTATGAGATCTTACTGAAAATTCAAAATTTAATGGTACTCTTTTCCTCCAAGAGTCAACAATCCTTTTTGTTGGTAGGTTATAGAATGTAGAGTTAATCTCGACGAAGTCAAAGGCTTTTGAATATATTGATAGTGGATCGATCCGGTTCCCGCAATAGAAGTATGCCCAACCTCCTGCTCCAATCTTTTGATCTGTCAAAGCCTTATAGAATATAAATAAGATGTTCCTTATTTCTTTACAGGTTTTGGAAAAAATATTTCTTGGTACTTCGGGTTGGAGCTACAATGAGTGGGTTGGACCGTTTTATAAATCAAGAAAAAACAAACTAAGTTATTATTCCAAAGTCTTTAAAACCGCTGAAATCGATTCGACATTTTACTCTTTTCCTCAAGAAGGATTCATATGGGGCTGGCTAAAGGCTACAGAATCCGATTTCACATTTACAGCTAAGCTACCTCAACTAATTACACATGAAAAGAAACTAAATCTAAAAAAAGGTGTAGAACATGACCTTAAAAGATTCTGCGAACTTATGAGACCACTTCAACAAAGAGGTAGGTTAGGATGTTTTCTTATTCAACTTCCACCCAAATTCAGATATGAGTTAAACATTCTGGAAGATTTTTTCTCGATCCTACCTAAAGATTTTAGGTTTGCTGTTGAATTCAGGCATATTTCATGGATGAAGAGCAATACTTGGAAGCTTCTTGAAAACTATAATGTAGCCTATACAATTGTAGATGAGCCTCTCTTGCCACCTGAAGTTCACATAACTTCTGATTTCGTGTACATAAGGTGGCATGGGAAAGGGGACAGACCTTGGTTTAATTATCTATACAAAAAAGAGGAACTTGTACCATGGATACCTCGAATTAAGGAAGTTTCAGACTCAACTGAAAAAGTGTATGGTTATTTCAATAACCATTTTCACGGCTATGCAGTTGAAAATTGCCTTCAGGTTCTTGAAATGCTGGGTGAACTATCCCCAAAACAGGTCGAAGCAAAAAGGGTTGCAGATGAGTATCTAAAAGAAAAGTATGCCACTAAGACTACACTAGATCTCTTTACCTTTATTCAGGAAGGGGTTGCTGAAAAAACTGAGCTTGAAGAACTACTTGAAATCTTAATGGATTCAGGACGGTTGAGAAGAGCTCGTGAGATTAAGGATGAGACAGTTAGCATAACGGAAGTAAGTAATAATGCGGTTCGAGCTTCTGTAAAAGATTATCGTGTGACAATAGATTTTAAAAATCACAGAATTCTACATGATTGTGTTGACTGGAGTCGATATATTCCTCAAAAACAGTTTTGTAAACATTTAGGAAAGATCTTTCTCATGTTACCTGAATTAAAATCTCTTGAGATTCTCCGCCAGATTCATAATGATTTGGATGGTTGGGAATTTAAGATAGGTAAGTAACATAGAATAGGATTATTCAATAAGAAAAGCAGTTTTGAAGTTAATTATCGTCTTCCATATCGTCCTACAATCACTCCTTTTGCTAGAATATTTCCTTCCATTGCTCGTTCAATGTTCTTTTTCCTTGCTTTAGATTCAAGTTCAAGTTTTGTACCTAAAGCATATACTTTGAAAAAGTATCTATGTGTTCCTGAAGGTGGGCACGGTCCTCCATAGGATTTTTTTTGGAAATCGTTCAATCCCTCAACCCCAGGGAGACTATTCTCTTCTATTATTCCAGTAGGTGGGATATTCCAAACAATCCAATGATCCCATGTTCCCATCGGAGCATCTGGATCATCAACTATAAGAACAAGACTTTGCGTTCCATCAGGTGTACCCTCAATCTTCAGAGGGGGATTGACATCCTCTCCATCGCATGCATATTTTGAGGGTATTAGACCGTTATTCTCAAATGCAGGGCTTGTGATTTTCAAATTTTTATATTCATCCATAGTATTTTCCTCCAAAAATCACCCATTACGATACTATTGGACATAATTTATATAAAAAACTATTTGAACGGATTAAAAAGTGACTTGTTTAATTTCATTTTTTGGTTCTTTCGCTATAATGCTTAAAAAAAAATTTAGTAAGCATATTCATAGGGAAATGTTGAGGATCATATTGAATCCAATAAATAGAGAGGAATCAGACTTGTATGAAACCTAAATCAATTGGGAAGAAAGTTTCTTTAAAACTCTTATTGTAGGTACTATCTACAAAATAATTTATCTTCTTTTGAATGATTTAAATAAAAAAGATATTGATATTTATTTATAAACTCTTAGTATATTAAAATTTAGAACAATTTTGCAGTATTATGAAGTAAACGATCTACCAAAAGAAGTAAAAGGATTATTAGTGACAAAAGAGAATGTGATTTATGCATGGGGGGAACATGTTAAAGGTACCTTCCCTTTTGATTCTTGGTTTATTATTACTAATTTTCGTATCGTCGAATATTATGATGATTCTTCATATAAGCAGCCGGGTAGTGAGACAAAAACCCTGCAAAATTATCTAATTTCAGAGATTGATAATGTAGAAATGAGGAATGAGGGTATATTAGGATCGAAGCGATTAACTCTGATATCAAAGAATAAAATACCACATTCGCTCTACTACTACCCCTCTAATGAAGTAGGGAAAATACAGGAAATTATTCAGAAAGTGGTCTCAGTAAGTAAATAACCATAACAAATGGTCTTAACTTTTTTTCTCCAAATATATACTAATGGCCGATGATAAAATCCATAACATAGTGACAAAGGATGATAGAATCTCTGGTATAGCTACACCCTTACCATATAGTCCCATCCAAGATAGAGTCCAAGTAATAAGGAATATAACAAGCGCTATTGCAGCCAAGATGGATTTTCTTTCCACAGCATATACGATAGTAGAAAGACCGAGTAGCACAAAGAATAGAATCGAAACCACAAAATGAAGAAAACCATAAACTTCATCGAAAATAGCTACAAGTTGAAATGCTAAAAAAGCTAATAATAAAAAATAACTGGTGTACTTTGCATAATTTTTCAGAGCCTTAATCGCGTAAATAATCATCAAAAAACCGGAAAAAAATAAACCGAAATTAAAAATTGGTGCGACATTACTTTTCACTGCATGTCCTAGATCACTTAGAGCATTATTTTGCCAATTAAACCAAGGTGATAACATAATTGCTACTGCTATAAAGACCAATGGTAGCAAAGATCCGACTATACCAAATATAGCATATCTATTATTTTGCACCTAAACACCTGAAAATTATAATAGATAGGATTTGTATTAAGATCTTTTTAAATTAGTTGAAGAATATTAATAGTGTTATCATAAAAACTATAGCGATAAATAAAGAAGAAATTACAAAAGTTAGAAGGTGCATCAAATAATGAGCTTAATTTGACATTACATTTGGATTTATTTTAAAGAACAAAATAAGATTCGCTGCTATTATAAGCATTCCACCTAAGAGACTATGTAGCCCTGGAATTTCAACCAAAATCAATGCGGCATAAAAGAATGCACTAGTAGGCTCTAAATATTGTATTATGACTGCATGTTGCGCTGGAGTTGAACGCAGCCCCTCAATATAAAGATAAAGTGCTAATCCTGTCTGCACAAGACCGAGTATGACAAGTAAACCAATCTCATTCAAGCTTGGTAATCTTTGCTCTAGAAGAAGCGAAGGCGCAAGTACAATAGAGGCTACAAAAAGCTGGATGGTGACTATATTTTGACTAGGGAGGTTCTGGCTAAGCTTTTTATCTGACATAATTAGAAAAGCGTACAAAATCCCGCTTAACAAACCAGATAAGATACCGAGAGGTCCTAGTCGTTCCCCAAGGCCCTCGTTAGTAAATATTAGTAATATTCCAGTACTAGCGAATAAAAGGGAAACATAGGCTTTAGGTTGTCTGCGTTCTGATAAAAAATAAGGTGCTAATATAGCAACAAAGATGGGTGATGTATAAAGAAGTACCACGGCATTTGCTACAGTTGTTAGTTTTATGGCTGTAAAAAAAGCCACCCAAGCTGCTGCCTGAATTAGACCTGATGCTATCAACAATTTAAAAGGAGGAGTATAACGCAGATCTTGAGTACCTCCTTGCCTTAGCCAAAGAATCAGGAAAAAAGGTAAAGCAATCAAAACCCTATATTCGACTAAGACTAATGCAGAGAGAGACAGAAACCTAACAATAACGCCGATGGATCCCCAGATAAGAGCCGCTAAAGCAATCATGACATATCCAGTTCGTTGGGGGATCTTAGACACTTTCTAGCTCCTTCTTAATCCAGTTAAAGATTAATTATTATAAATGTTGGAAGATTCAGATATGATCGATGTTATAGACCTGAAAACAAAATTCTTATTGGAATCAAAAAATAGACTTCTCTTACATTTGTTTCATATGAACATCACATCTTATAAACATAGTATTACCTTTGGTTGATCAATAATAAACCGGTTAGATTCTCTATACGAGCACAGATGGATTGGAAACTGACTGAATAGGTAAACCTGCAACTGGCAAGGAGATTACATTTTTAAACAATTAGCGAAAGTTACTCTTTAGATCAATTCGTAGCTTTGCTATTTTTCCTATGAGTCTTTTTACAATAAGAATGTTATACAAGATAAATAATCTATATATCAATCAGAGTTATGACAAATCTATCACTTAGGATTTAATTAGATCTAAAATGATCCTGATAACCACTTAACCCCTTTTACTAGAAAGATGTAGATATATTTTAGAAAAATAGTTATAACTAAAATTATTAGTCATAACTATTAAGAATTTCACATATGTACTATAGAAATGATATTGCCTTCAGTGTCTTTGAACCATGCAGCTTTTGCGGATCCTTGTGTCCAAATACCATTTACAGTCTTTAGATTTGGTGTATCATATTCTTCGAAAACAACACCCTTATCCCTGAGATTTTTTACAACTGTCTCGACGTCATCAACCTCGAATCCTGCAACGGTATG
The DNA here is from genome assembly GCA_016840025.1 of Candidatus Hodarchaeota archaeon. Next base: position 2,681 of record JAEOTF010000026.1, on the reverse strand, counting down.
ATCAGCTTTAGTAGCTTCACGAGGATAAAGTAAAAGTTTTGTACCATTTCCACACTCGTACCTAACCCCCCATTCCTGAGCGTCTATGAGTTTAAGACCTAGTACCTCTTCGTAAAATTTCCTTGCACGGTTCATATCAACTACAGGCAATGAAGGATGTATTGGATAGTTTGTTAACATGAAATAATAGTATCATAGTTTATATAAATAGTTATCCCGAATATCTAAGGGTTAGTTTCTATTTCTACTCTTTAAATCAAATAAATCATAATCAAATGGTTATCATTGTTTATTCAAGTCCTGATTAATATCAACAAATCTTGTATTTTTTCAACTTTTTTCAGACAATTGGGAATCCTTAGCCTTCTTCAGAAGATTTTCAAGGATGATTGAGCTACCCGAAGTCTTTTCGAATTTTAATTTAAGTTTCTTAGCTACCTCCTTTGCTTTTCTTTCAAATTCTTGATTATTTCCAACCCCTGTATCAATATATAATACGCGGGTGTAATTTTTAAATAATAATTTTAAAAAGAAATCTGAGTTCAAACCCCTTTTTTTAGCAACCTCATTTATTCGAAGGTTTTTTTGTAGATTTTCTAGACCTTGATCGCACCAACCTGGGGTCATAAAGTAGGTCCCAACCTCTTTTTTTAGTTCACCTCGATATCTCTCATCGGTAAGCATGATTGAGATGCAATCGTCATTATTGGGTTTTAATATATCCACGCTAACAAATTTGGATAAATCCCTTAGGCTTTGACATAATCCAAAGCCAACTAAAACTATATCGCACTTATCTTTTATTTCTTCAATAGTCTGAACTACCTTGGCCCTTAGTTTTTCCGGATAAGTGTGGTTACCGAAATCGATGAATTTCTTAATTACTATATCAGGATCATCATTGATGATTTTTTCCAACTCCCTTTGCATAACTTCACATGCAACGATACCTATTCTTGTCAATTTGATTTCTTTCCCTATCCTTTTTTTATTTATTTAATTACAAAATATAGTATTGTATCGCATTATAAATTATATGCTGGTTTTATATCTAGAAAGTTAAATTAATGCCATTTCCTCAATGAAATCGTTGATAACGTTTTACCATTTAATAAGGAATGCAAATCGAAAAATGCGTTTTTTCAGGTTTTTTTTGATATGATGGTCGTGATGTTTTATCTATTCTTTTGAGAATAGTGGGAGATGGGTATATCGTGGCATGTCATGGTACTACCTTCTGATTGGGTTAGGATCTACCTAAGGAATCGATCAACGAAGGTTTCTTCTTCATACACTTTCGAGATATCATCTTTGGATGCACATGAAGACCCACATATAGTCAACTCAAATGTATCACCTTATGAATATTTATCTGATATATGGTGATGATAATTATTCAATGATGGATGGCCTAGAAATTCAAACAAGTTTCAAAATAATAATTTAATTTTTTATTATTAAATCTAAAATATAATAAGATTAACATGGTAATGAATTCAAGGTGGGATACCATGGCAAAAAGACTTTTGATCGTAGTGGGAATCTTAGTGATGCTGGTAATTAGTGGTTTTATTTATCTTAATCAAATAATTACAACACCAACAGATACAGAAATAGTGGTAATTATTCTTGAGAATAAGGATAAGTTACTAGATATTGATGGAGTAATAGGAGCGGGTATAGCAAAAAACGAGAACAACGCTACGATTGGGATTGCTGTATATGTGGAAGACGGAGTTGTAAATACCCATCTAATACCAAGTAAGTTAAATGAATATAACGTTTATGTTAAAGAGATATGCGAAACGAGTGAAATAGAGAATGAGGAAATGATCATAAGCTCAAATGTCGAAAGTGATTGTGGATGTTTATACTAGTACAGAAAATTGATTAAAGATAATAGTCATTAAGTATGGAATTTTTTTATTATGTGAATTTATTTTTTTTAAATTTATAGGATTTAATGCAATAAGTTTTATTTTAATTGGAATGCTTCCAAATTATCTTTTAAAATTATACCTCCTTTGGAAAGTTGTTTAAATTTACTTAGCATTCCTCCAATCCAAGCGAGAACTAAGGAGAATAATATTAATAAAATTGAGACGTATAGGCTATACGAAAAGAGTTCAGTACTTAATGGAAATAATAACGGGAAGAGAGGCTTATCTAATCCCAACGCTCCTATGAATGCTGATAAAGAGATAATCGGAATTGCAAAACTCCTTTCATAGAGTAAATATATTACCACCATAAATGCTGCAATAAAAATCAAGCTATGTGCCGGTCTTATTAATTGAGCAATATCAAAAAATGAGGGTAGATGATCAAGATCTAATAGTATTAAGAAAAAAATTGGATAAGTGATGCTCTTTAAACTAGCTTTCCTCTGTCCTAAAGATACTAACAATCCTAGTAAAATACCAAATCCTACAAGTTGGGAAGCTTTCAAAGGAATGTTTAGGAGTCCTCTAAAAATACCTATAGGTAGCTCTGGTTCATATAGTATTACACCTAATGTGGTAAAAAGAAGATTGATTACAATATAGATAATAATAGGAATAATCAGTTCTTTTCTATTTAATAATATGTGATCCTTTTTCGCTGCCATTTCTTAAAAGACCTAAAAAATCAAAGTTCTTTAAAGATTACCAATATTTCTAATAGTTCCCTTATTGTAATTT
>JAEOTF010000180.1 GCA_016840025.1 Candidatus Hodarchaeota archaeon | reverse complement strand
GACGGAGATCATTCATTAAAAATAGCGTACAAACATCAGACCAGAGTTTCAACAAAAGCAACGATCACTGATACGCAAATGGAAGGTTCCTCAGAAAAATCTGTCATTTGAACTAGCTCAATTGCTAATGCGTCATTTGAACTAGCTCAATTGCTAATGCGTCAGTTGATTGTATTACAAAAAATTAAAGATTATTCGCAAATTCGACAAGTCCTAAATATTCATCTTCTAGCTCTTGTAGTTTGTTTTCATCTACCTTGATTGTTGTCAATTTCATAAGTTCGACTATTAGTTCAGGGAAAGTAAGAAAATCGACACATTTAGTTTTCCCAGTAAGTAAGTCGGGATGGTTTATAGACTTTCTATATCCATAGAAGTACGGGATGATTAGGCGCTTGCAATGCTGAGGATATTTTCCAAGACACTCTTTGACTCTACGCCCCCACGGCGTTTGTTTAGTTTCAATAATCAAATCAAAACCGTCGTCACCATCGCTGATTTCAGCGTTAGGGTCTAACAGGACGACATTGTCGGGTCTAATATAAGAGTTTTTATGAGAGATATAGAATTGATGGCGGGCGTTAGGGAAAAAGGCTTTGACAATGTTCTCAGCATGTTCTTGAACCATTCCCCATAATACTCCGAACATACTCTTTTTCCTACCACACTTGGGACAACCAGTCGGCAATCTCTTCGATGTACGAGCACAGATTGGTGCTTTCCACTCATATCCACAGTCTTTCTCTGGACAAAGCCACCAAAAGAGTTTGTTCGATCCGTAGGAATAATTTTCAAGCTTTTTCGTGCCGTTTTTGGTGGGATGGGATGCTTTAAGCAAATGGGGGTGTGTGACGGTCACACGGTTGTGATCGGTGACAACCTGTCCTCCACACTTGGGACAACCACGACCAGATGTGCGAACCCTGATTGGTGCTTTCCAGTCATACTCACAGTCTTTCTCTGAACAAAGCCACCAGAAGAGTTCATCCGATCCGTAGGAATAATTTTCAAGCTTTTTCGTGTCGTTTTTGGTGGGATGGACTGTTTTAAGCAAATGGGGCTGCGTGATGGTCACACGGTTGCGATCGGTGACAACCTGTCCCGCACAGGCGGGACAACCATGACCAGATGTGCGAACCCTGATTGGTGCTTTCCACTCATACCCACAGTCTTTCTCTGGACAAAGCCACCAGAAGAGTTCATGTGAGCCGTAGGAATAGTCTTCAAGCTTTTTCGTGCCGTTCTTGGTGAGATGGACTGCTTTAAGCAAATGGGGGTGCGTGATGGTCACACGGTTTTTGTCCGTCACACCTCTATAGAGAATTTTTTTACTCGGAAAGAGATCGGTAAAATACTTAATTTTTCTGTTTTTTTGTTTATCGCTAAGGTTCTCATCTCCCAAGTTCACTTTTTCAGCAATTTCCTTGTTGTGAAGATCTTGAATATGGTAAAGGATGAAAACAATCTCCTGTCTCCGTTTTGAAGGTAGTTGATAGAATTTTCTTAATTCTTCTTCAGTGACATCAAGACTACCCCTTTTAACCAGCCTTATCATAATTTTGGGTAGGTTTCGGAGGGTTTTATGCTTTTTATGGGTTTTATGGAAGGTTACCAAGACATCTGCGAAGGTCTTACAGGCTGTTAGTCCTTTTCGATGACAGGCAGCAATAATGGGATTAAATTGTTGTTGGATTGACCTTTCAAGTTGTTTAAGAATATGTATTAGTTCGTCATTAGATATTTGGGTAGGTGTCACCATTCCAAAGATGTCATAGGTTTTACCAACTTCCCAGAGGTTACTGTGATGACCATTAAGGAAAATCTTAAAGGTTCTCCCATTGTTGTCTTTACCCTTGATAACTGTCCATTGACTAAGTTGGCTGCCTTCTACTGCCTCTGTGATAGTGATGTAAAAGGTTTGTGGTTGGTTGAGGGGGATATCTGAGGAAATGAGTGGTTCTTTGGTGAAAGTAGGGATTTCAATTTGTGTAGATTGTTTTCTTAACTTCAATTGTGGTTGTGTTATCTTAGGCGGGATATTTTTCTTATTGGGCGAAAGATGGGCATTTTCTTTAACTTTCTGGACTATTTGTTCTTCGGTCAATCCCTTACCAATAGCATCAGAGAGATGGTCAAGGATGTTGCATGAAAAGTCCTTCTTTTTTGATGGGGAAGCCTTGTTTTTGTCCTTAGTGTTCTTGTTTCTTTGTGACATAAAGACCACCAATTAATGTCTAATATATTTTTAAGCGATCTGTTTATAATAGACATAAGATTAATGTTAAGATCATTGATGGTGGATTAGGTGTTAAGCGATAGTTTCTTTTTTAGAGAAATGAGGGATTGTAGTTATCGAGAATCGGATTGTTTTCTTCAAGAAGACTTAGAATGGTAAAAAGTGTTTCTTCGATTTTTAGTAATTCGTTCCCAAATCAAAGAATCTATTTTTCTTAGTCCCAAGACCATCCAAGACCAAGGTATTTATTGGCTGAAAGAACAAAAGATAAATGACCTTCTCACTAAACTTCATCAAATCAACCTTCAAAAAACATCAATTGAAATCGACTTCAACGGAGAAAAACGTCTTTTCCCCCAAAATTCAACAGTTGAAGAAGTTATAACAACACTTTGTCCCAATGGTTTATTGGAAGAATCACTAAAAAACCAGATTACAGTCATGGGGTTACCACTTCCAATTTTACCACCTACCCTCCAACTAGGTAATGTTAAAGCATCTATAGAAGACGGAAAATCCTACAATATCACTCATAAAATATATGTCTAAAAACTCATCAATCTCTTTTCTCCGACTTCCTTTTTAAAAATTTCTTGGGAAAAGTCCTTTCTTTTCACATTTCGCAGAAGACTCCACATCTCCCGTAAGCATAATCCTCTTCTGCCAATTATTTCATCCTTCTTATGTGTAAATTTTATTATAGACCTTTAATTCAAAATTTATCTGATTTATAAGATAGATTATGAACAGAATTTTCTTGCAGGTCGTTTCTTTTCCATTGCTAAAAGAAATTAAAGAATTTTGATACTCTATATGAAAAGGAGTTTATTCGTTATGAACAGTAGTAGTTGGCCTTCTGTTCTACCACGCCCGGGTAATCAGCGGCTAGCACGTATTAAAAGTATTTCACGCTGGTTTGAAATATATAAAGTGAATGATTTTACATTTGCGCTTTTAGAACCATTTCATGTCGAGGAAGTCATCTCGTACCTAATTGTTGGGGATAAGCGTGCAATTTTATTTGATACGGGTATGGGTATTTCAAGCATTCATATAGAAGTACAAAACTTAGTTGAAGTACCTGTTGTTGTTGTTAACAGTCATTCTCACTATGATCATATTGGTGGTAATTTCCATTTTAATGAGATACGGGCTTATGATGATGACTGGGAGCTTACACGAATCCAACGAGGATATTCAATCGATGAATGTAAGGAATTCATGCATCCCGATTGGTATCTTGAATTACCTCCGAACTTTGATTTATCAACTTACCAAATCCATCCTTCCACGGTTACACGACGTTTACATAATAAAGAAACTATAGACATTGGCAACCGCACATTAATTGTCCACCACACACCAGGGCATTCACCAGGTAGTATTTGTTTACAAGATACATGGTTTAATATCCTCTTTACAGGAGATACTTTTTACCCTGGGACACTTTTCGCTCATCTTCAAGGATCGAATTTGCATGATTACATTAACTCTCTTCAGTATCTTATTGGTTTGCTAGATGGAATTAATTTCCTTTGTCCAGCCCATAATGAGGCCTTTGTTTCCAAAAACCTACTTATTTCCGCCTTAGAAGCTTTTAAGCAGGTAAATGATAATTTAAGAACTGAAAAGGCAAGAAAGGATGAAAAAATCTATCCCTTCGAGGGATTCAATATTAAGATTTGAGAGGATAAACCAAAAATCACTTGATTATTATTTCAATTATCGGATTCAATCTTGATCTTCTTCTTTCAGATTATCCTAACCAGATTGGTGCCTTCTCTTGGAATTCATGGCAATATACATTATTATTCGCTGATGTAAAATTAATAACAAGAATCAAATATAATACCTGCAAAGAGATGAGGGTGTTTCGATAATGGTATCAAAATGGAATTGTCTGCGGTGTGGGGTACGAAATGAAGCTTATTTTTCCCGATGCTGGAAATGTAGGGGCAAGCGTGTGTCCAACTAATCTGTTGGGCACATTTCCCAAAATACTTCACACCTGCCATATACATGTTTCTCTTCTGCCAATAATTACAGCCTTCTTATTTGTAAATCCTATTAAAACCGTTTCTTGAGATATATCAAAGTCCCCATTGGTTTCTTCTTGCTTTAGCTATTTTTATATATTCAGATAATTGTGCTTGTTCCAAACGTGACCCAAAAGGGGCATTGCTTTGGATGAGGTACTCCCATTTTTCGTACTGACTTTTTAAGTGATTTTTCTCCTTTAGGATTTTATCCGCTAACCTTTGAATCCCTTTTTCCTTTACTAATATCTCTGCTCGCTCTAAATATTCCTGTGATGCATTCAAATCACCTTCTACCATTGACAGCTTGGCTCGAAGAATTAGTGCATCAATAACTAAGGAATGTGAATGTTGCTTTTTCGCTAATTCATTTAGCCGTTGAATCAACTCTTTGACTTCATGAAAGATTTTCTCCTCTCCATATGCTCTTAATTCATCTATTAACAGCTCAGAAAGTTCAAGCATTGCCAGTACAGTGACTCCATGATCAATTATTTCCTCTTCGATTATTTTTTCAAGAATCTCAGATGATTTAATCTTCATTCTTGCTCTTTTACTATTTTTCAATGTCAATGCTTTAGCCATTCGATATCGTTGGCTTATTAGTTTATGTTCCTCTTTTGCATTAATCTCTTGGAGTTGTTGTAAATATGCTTGAGTTTCTTGAGGAGATTCTGAATATATTGAAAGATCTATCAGATTGAATAAAGGGAGACTAATATCAAGATTATTCCCAATCTCCTGAAATAAAGAAAAACTCCGCTTAATATGTTCTAATGCTTCGTTATATTCCCCCATTGACTGAAAAACTTCCCCAATATTGTTATGGCATATCGCTATACTGTGTTTATCCCCTACTTCTTGCATTAAGATTAACGATTCTTGATAGTATTGTAAAGCCTGCTTTAGCTCCCCTCTTGCATGAAAAACTAATCCAATGTTATTTAGGCACATTCCTAAACTGTATTTTTGTCCTAACTCTTTAAATATGCCTAAACTCTTTCTCAAACTCCTTAAAGCTAAATTTAATTCCCCTTGGTCTCTATAAATAAGACCGATGTTTAAAAATGATACAGCAATGCCTGCTGGATTTTCTAGCTCTTCAGATAGTGATAAACTCCTATGAAAAAAGTCTAATGCCCTAGATAAGTCACCTATTCTCCAATGATTTATACCAAGATTATTATAAATCTTAAAAATTAATTTTTTATTATCTAACTCATTAAAAATAGTCAATGCTTCTTGAAAGTACTTGTTTCCACTTTGAAACTCACCTTTCATATTGTGGATAACTCCCATTAAATTAAGACATTCCGCTATTTCATAAGAATTATCGCTCTCCTTTTTAATGATTAAGGCCTTTCGTGTAAAATCAAGCGCAATGTCATAATCAGCTTTTCTCCTGAAAACGCTTCCTTTAATATAGTTCAAGTTAGATTCTTTTCTTCGTACATTTTTTATCAAATTAGCCTCAAATGCATGAAGAAGTTCTTCTGCTGTTTTTATTAATTCCAAACACTTATTTAATTCTCCAAGTTCGAGAAATAGCTTTATTCTCAAAAGTATAACATCAAATGCTGATATTTGATCTCCAGATTGAAGAGTCTCATTTATAAGCCTTTCCGTGGGTTCTAATCCAGATTTATATTCAGTGAGTTCAGTAATTATTAGGATTTCGAGAATTTGTGTCTCAAATGGTGCTGCTCTTACTATTTCACCAATTTTCTTCAGCTGTTCAAAATTCTCTAATGCTTCACGACTTTTTCCCTGATATAGTAGATTCTCCAATAAATCAAGTGTAGCAATAGATGAATTCATATTGTTTTCTTGTAATTTACCCTTGACGCGTGAGAAAAGATCGTAAATAAGCAAGAGAAACCCCTTAACGAACTTTATGAAAATGAATCAACATTCATAGATTATAAAATAATGATCAGTATTAAATTTATATGATAGAAATATCGGCGATCCATTCCTATTTGTTTTAGAATATAACCTCTATAGAAAAAATAATCTTAAAACGTCTTTAGCTGTTCATTAAGTGGAAGATCTCTCAATTGGAGTTCCGTATCATAATAAATCAAATAATTAAGCTTAAATAACTCTTATCACTTTCACTTCTCTCTCCTAGAAAGAGAGATTAAAAAGGAACTAACATAAGAAATAAGTAGGCGACTTTTATGAACGAAGCCATTTCTCTCTGTGGGATGAATTGCGGGATCTGTCCAGCTTACAAGACTAACCTTAAATCTGATGAAGATCGGCTGAAAGTCGATGAAGGCTGGAAAAAGTTTCATCGAACTCGTGGATGGACATACAAGCAATCCTACTGCGAAGGATGTTTTAATATTCCTGAAAGCCCTCCCCTTTGGAGTAATTGTTATATCAGGAAATGTGTCCTCAACAACAAGGTAGAAAATTGTGGCTTTTGTCTTGATTATCCTTGCCCCCGTGTTACAAACATAAGCCATGCCACCAATAATATAGCGAAAAGAACAAGAAAAACTGGAACCGAGAAAGAGTACGAAAAATTCGCGTTACCTTATCTAAACGAACCACGCCTTCAAGAAATGCATCAAAAAATCATTAAAACCGTACAAGACACCGTTTTTCATCCAATAAATACTAGTACCTTAAGTTTTCCGCCTACCTTGGACCCCAAAACACTTTCTGGGACAAAATTAGAGCCAAAAAAATTCAAAGTGGCTCTTCAGAATCTACATGCTGTCCTTGGAAAGATAATGACATTACACTGTAAAACGACTGGTGGTCAAGAACAAGAACTTAAGCGAAACAAAGATAATGCCAAGCTTCTTTGGGTCATAGGGAGGTATGGCACACTCTTAACTGATAATGATATCCCTTCAGTTGAGATCACTCTAGAAGATATCAAAAAACGTCTCAGATATGGAAAACACAAGACTAAATGGAAACTACAGGAATTAACAGTTCATGGAATTGAAGGTGACTATCTCGAAGATAGAATACGAATCAAGTTTCTTGAGAAGCCTGAAACTTCCATAGTTCTCCAAAATTATACAAAATTACTTCTTGAGAATAACAGTGAAAGAAAGGCTTACTCAAAATTTTGGAAAGGTAATATGGGTATCTTCGGAAAATAACCCATTAAAATGTAACATTGAGTGGTTGTTGATTGTTTTTATGACTAGACTTAATTGGGGGATTTTAGGGGCTGCGAATATTGCTAGAAGAATGGTTTCTGCTATTAATGAAACACCAAACGGCAAAGTATTAGCTATTGCAAGTCGTGATTTGGCTAGAGCTAGAAAATTTGCCAAGCAATATGAAATTCCAAAATATTATGGCAGTTATTCTGATTTATTGGCTGATGAAGATCTCCAAGCAGTGTACATTCCATTGCCTAACCATCTCCATAAATCATGGGTCATTCAAGCAGCGGGATATCAGAAACACATATTATGTGAAAAACCGTTTTCTTTAACTGTTAAAGATGCAAAAGCGATGTTTAAAGCTTGTAAAGAGAATAATGTATTAATTATGGAAGCTTTTATGTACAGATTTAACCCTGCTATTGTGAAAATTAAAGAATTAATTGATCAGAAGGTTATTGGTGATCTAAAGTTCATTGAATTCAGTTTTTCACATGATATTTCTCAATACATTCCAGATAGGAGTAACTACCGTTTTTCTAAAGAGTCAGGAGGTGGAGCTTTACTTGATTTAGGAGTGTATGGCTTAAACTTAAGTAATTTTCTATTGGATTCTCCGCCAGTGCAGGTTTTAAAATCACTTGCTATTTATGATCCAGAGTCAGGAGTAGACACCTCCTTTTTTGGAACTTTAAAATATGAGAAAGATGTTTTGTGTAATATTACGGCAAGTTTCCAGTTTTTTGATAAACATCTCATCATCGCGGGGACAAAAGGGGTAATAGAAGTCTCAAACATTATTTCAATGAATGAAATACCAATTCAAGTTAAAAACACAAGCTTCGAGGTTATAAAATCTGAAGTTTCTCCTGCCTGTGATCATTATAAAGAGCAGGTGTTTCATTTTAATAATTGCGTTCTTAATAACAGTAAACCACTAATTAAAGCTGAAGAAACTTTAAACATGCTTACAATCGTTGAGGAATTGTTCGATTCCCTTCTTATAATTTAGATAAGAATTAAGAAGATTATCATAGTCTTAGGAAGATCTCATTATGGTCACTAAATCTACTGCTATTATTGATCCATATTTTCGAAAAATGGAAGAGATTTTCTCTTCAAAGGATCTAACACGTCTCTATGAAATAGTTAAGGTCGTTTGGGGTAAGAATACGCCCATGTCGTTAGAAGAATATAAGGATGCATTATTAACAGCAGAAGTAATAATTTGTGCTGAGTGGCGATATGGTGATACCCTAAAAACAGCGAAAAATCTTCGGGCGATAATCTCGGTCTCAGGTGGGTTTCCTAGAAATCTAGATTATAATTATTGTTTTGCAAATAATATCCGTGTTCTTTCAGTAGCTCCAGCATTCGCTAGACAAGTTGCTGAGATGGCACTGGGGATGACACTTGCAGTAAGTCGCGAGATTTCCATCGGAGACCGAGCGATGCGTAATCAAAATGAATTATGGTTACATGCTGGAAATCTAAGGACATTTTTACTCTATGAAAAACCAGTCGGGTTTATTGGGTTTGGTAGTATTGCTCGAGAATTATTACGGTTACTTAAGCCGTTTAAAGTTTCGATTTCAGTTTATGATCCATGGTTAAGTGATGGCTTTCTACGTAGTAATAATGTCAAACCTGTTGATTTAGTAACACTGCTCAAATCATCCAAGATAATCTTTGTTCTGGCTGCACCTACTTCAGAAAACCGCACACTACTGTCTCGTGAACATTTAGAGAAAATTCAACGGGGTGCTGTGTTGGTACTAATTAGTCGTGCTCATCTAGTAGATTTTGAAGCATTAACGGATCTTGTAAGTCAAGGACGATTCAAAGCAGCTATCGATGTTTTTCCAAGCGAACCACTTGAAGTAGATCATCCTATTCGCCAAGCTGAATATGTCGTTTTATCCGCGCATCGAGCAGGTAGTGTCAAAGAGGGATTATGGGAGATTGGCAAGATGATTGTTACTGATCTCGAAATGATAGTCAATGATCTACCACCTCAATTGTTAAAGAATGCTGAACCTGAGGTAATCCGTCGAATTTTTTAGAACTCGTTTTGCATATTAGAAGAATAATCGCAGTTGAGAGTTTCTAATGTCCGAAAGAAAACCGATAAATAAGAAAGCCTTAGGAATAGTAGGAAGCCCACGTCGTGGCAATACTGAAGTCCTAGTGGATGAAGTGTTAGCCGGTGCAGAGGAGGTTGGTGCTTTAACCGAGAAAGTTCTTTTAAATGACCTAACTATTGCCCCTTGTCACGCCTGTAATGCCTGTCAGAAAACTGGTAAATGCAAACATCAAGATGATATGATCACATTAAAAGAACAGCTAATTTCTAGTGAATTATGGGTATTAGGGACACCAGTTTATTGGTGGGGTCCGACTGCCCAGTTTAAAACTTTTATAGATCGTTGGTACGGATTTAAACGGGATATTTTTGATGGAAAATACGCGATCCTCGCTATTCCGTTTGGTGGGGGTCATAAACACTACGCACGCCATCTAGTGGGCATGATTACCGACATTCTGAGTTATTTAAATATAAATCTCATAGAAACGGTGCTTGCTCCTGGTGTAGGGGCTCGAGGCGAAGTACAGGATAACACTACTGTACTAAGAGCAGCTCATCTTGCAGGTCGAAAGGCCATTGAATTATTGGATCGATAAAGAAAAAATGAGAAGAAAAAAGTAATAATCTAGTTAAAGGCATTATTCACTCTATTGATATTGTTTTGCCATATTTACCAAGTGAATAGCAAATTGGTGTAATATCAATCGCTGATTTAATTCCTTTCTTTTGATGGGTTGCTACCACTTCTCCAATGAACATGCCATGAATTCCTACCTCTTCCGCAGGGATATATCTCTGTAGTT
>JAEOTF010000179.1 GCA_016840025.1 Candidatus Hodarchaeota archaeon | reverse complement strand
CTATCGATAGCACCCCATTTGTTTTCAACCTCTACAATTGCAAATCCTTCAGAAAAAGACCACGCAGAATCATACTGTGATTTAATGACCATTTTCCCTGTTTTATCGATAAAACCCCATCTTTTATCAACCTCTACCGCCGCAAGTCCTTCAGAAAAAGACCATACAGAATCATACTGTGGCTTAATGACCATTTTCCCTGTCTTATCGATAAAACCACACTTCATAATTAATACGCGTATCAATTCATCATACATCTCTTTATATGTCTGTCCAACTCTTACAACATTAACTGGATAGTGTGCTTCATATTTATCTTTTGTAACATTATATTTTTCTATAGCAAATTCATCTTTTTTTAAATACATTCTTTTTTCGAAAAGTGTATTAGTATTTAAATAAAACTCTTTCCACAAAGCCTCTTGTGCATCTGTATTTGCATAAAAGAAAAACAACAATATAATCAAAACAATGCTTATTAATAGTTTCATAAACAAATCCTGCTTTCGATACATCAAAAATAGCTATTGATCGTTTATTTAGTTTTAAGAGGCACTACTCCCAACTTTCTGTCAATTGAACTTCCGACAACCCCTGTTCCATACGATCTTGGCTTAAGATAAAATTCTTTATTGCGCTGCCACCAAGTTTGCCATCGTGATGAATCCTGACCAAAGGACTTCCCAGTTATATTTCTAAGAGACTCTACAGCTCGTGTTCTGATACCAGAATCATTATCATGTAATATTGCTATTAAAGGATCAACTGACTTTCGATTTTTATAAATAGAACCCAAAGCTTTTATAGTTATCCATTTGACTTCTGAGACATTATCTTGTAAAAGAGGAATTAAATCTTCAACAGCATTATAGGCACGAATTTTTCCTAAAGTTAAAGCAGATTTCCATCTGAAATATGGGTCAGGATGCTTTAATACACGGATCAAAGAATCCACAGCTTCAGCCTTTTTTTCTACTAAAACATCTGCTGCAATTCTTCTGACATCACGGTCCTTATCGTTCCATGCTTCAATTAAAGCATTAATAGCCTTCTCACCTTTCATCATTCCTAGAGCTTCAATTGCGCTTCTTCTAACTATCCATGATGGATCTTTCGATGCCTTCAGTAAGGTTTCCAAAGCTCTCTGATCTTGAATTTTTCCTAAAGCTAATGCTATTCTCTGGCGGACTTCAGGATATTCATGATTGGAAATCTTAATCAATGTATTAAGTGCGTTTGGATCCCGAAACTCTCCTAACGCATACACCACCCTAGTTAAAACCATTGAATTGTTATCTTTAGTGGCACCTATCATAGCATCGAACACTCTTGGCTCATAATAATTCTTTAAAACTCCTACAGCAGCATATCTAACTCTCCAATCGTCGTCATCTAAAGCTTCTATTAAGGCTTCGACTGCTGGATGACCTATTTTCCTTAAACTTTGTTCAACAACCGTTCTAATACTCTCTTCATCATCTCTTAAGGCATTAATGAGAGGTTTAACCGCAGCAGGGTCACCAATCAACCCCAAATCACGTGCCGCTGCATATCTAACATGCATATCTTCATCCTTCAGTTTGTTAATCAAAGGCTTTACCGCCTTCGGATCTTTTGTATCGCCAAGTGCCCAGGTTATTTTTTGTCTCATGTCTGGATCCCTATCATCCAATCCAGCAATTAGGGCATTAACAGCCCTAGGATCATCGGTCCCTGCCAAGGCCGATGCTGCTATCTTCCTGACATTTGGATTCTCATGATTTAGTGCTTTAAGCAGAGGTTCTACTACAGGACTCCCTATTCTTCCCAAAGAATCAGCAGGGATAATTCTTACAACCTTATTCTTATCATTCCATGCTTCTATTTGAGATTCTACAATCATTCTTATAGCTTCCAAGTGTGCTGGATCTTTAATATCTAACGTTCCTAGTGTTTCTGCAGCTCGTATCCTAATTTGTAGATCATGATTGCGAAGTTTATGAATTAAAGATTCAATTTCTTTTGGATTACCAATTCTTCTTTGTCTACCCGAATTCTCACTATCCTTATTCTTGGTGATTATTACGAATTTTCCCATATTACTTTTAGACAATTTGTGTCTTTCAACTTTTTCATCATGTTCGATAAAATCCTCTTCTCTTTCTATCATCTTCCTAAATATATTTGTATTATAATGATCAACTTCATAATTTCTTTGTGCCTCACTTAGTTCTTTTTCTCTTAAGTCAATAATTGTTGGGATCTTCTCTAAAGAAATAGTAGATGTTTTCTTATCTAGAATTAGAAATTTATATCCAGGCTTAAAAACAATTGGTCTATTTTCAGAAATCCATATTAATATAGGAATCCCAGGAAAATATATTTTTTTGAAAATTGTAAATTTTCCATTCTTGTCTGTTAAAGTTTCTTTCATTCCAAAAAAAGAAGTAACTGTTCCAGCGGGACTAGCAGTTTCCACATCCCATGATCTTACTAATACTGCACCCTCAATTGGTTGACCAGTATTTTTGTCAATCACTTTGCCATACCAAGGAGCTATCGAATAGACTGCAATAACAAACAATAAAAATATAAAGATTGAAATTATGATAAAGACATTTCTTCTCATCTTCAAAAATATTCCCTTGCTACGCCTTAATGATAAAAATTTAAATAAACAGCTAATTACAACCCATTAATAATTTTGTAAACGATATATGGTTCAATCATACAACATTGGGGGAATAAGTAAAGTTAACGATAACAGGAAGATATCGAGCATCGGGGTTTTCAAATCCCCTCGAAAGCTAAAACTGAAGGTTACACATACATATGGTGAATTTTGCGAGTGTCGGAAAAGTAACGATATGTGGTTTAAATCTTCATATTGTTAACAAGGAAAGTTTCTTCGCATGAAATGCCTTTACGATAGGGATATTTTTCGAAAATCCAAGGATATTGCTCCCTTGCTTCCGCAATTGTCTCTTCTTCCCTGTCTATTAGTAGAATATTAGCACCAATACCTCCGTCCTTAACCACCCATTCAACAACAATATCTCCTACATATGTAATAGTATCGGGTTCAATCATAATATAATTTCTTGGGCCACTGACAAACCCATTATCGCTTTTAAAAAACTTACTAAAATAAATCATCCCACTTTTAATCTTAATAACTCTTAAGTCTTCGGGAGCTTCTACAGGCGAAAAGTAAGCACGAGACCACTTTTCACCTTTCCCATGAATAGTAATAGAGCTATTTTTGATGTTTGTTCGTATCTTTGTAATTAATATTCCTTCATCATCTAACTCAGTAGATTCAGAAATATTTTGAGTGGGCGTAGCGGTTACGCAACCTGCCAGAATGGAAAGAATAACAACTAATAACGATATCTTTACTTTAGAATAAAATCTACTAAAGAATATCTTTTTCATCCTTCATTTTTCTTTCATATACTTTAACTCTTCAACTTCCTCGAAGCCTTCAACAGTCTCAAGTGTTATTTCAGGAATATTCTTTTTATAGGGATATTTCTCGAAAATCCAAGGATATTTTTCTTTTGCTTCAGCCATTGTTTCATCCTCATTGTCTGCTATTTTATGAGAAACGTACACCTTATCTTGAATCAACTTACCTACTATTCTCCACTCAAGGTGCAAATCACCTATATATGTAACAGTTCCTGGCTCAATATAAAAGTAATAAGGTTTAAGAAAAACATCGTACGGACCATCTTTTATAAATACTATTAATTTAGAAAAATATGCTTTTCCACTATCAAATCGAAAGACCTTTAACAAGTCGTCTTTCTCTACTTCCATAACACGTGTTCCTTTATCAGTCATAGGGTCATAATCATTTTCACTAGGATAATAATATCTGTAGCCTGACAGGCTAACGAAATCTTTACTATAGCTGGTCCAAACTGGTTCTCCACAGTAATGATTTTCTTTGGCGATACACACTCCAAATTTAACAATGTTTGAATGAAGTTTGGTTATTAAAATACCTTCGTTAGGACTTATATCAAGAGGTGTTTTCGAGATACTTCTATCAATGCTACAGTTGAATAGAAAAGTAATAAGCATCAAAAAGACTACTGTTAATAAACTCAATTTTCCTTTCATAAATTCTCCTTTAAAATTATTGAAAATATCATCTTTGTTAGCATAGATAAAAGATAAGTGTCAAGGTAGGATAGTAAACATCTTTTGCACTGAAGATATGTGGTTCAATCTTTAAGGTTTTGGGGAATAAGTAAACTACACGATATCAGGAAGATATCGAGCTGTCCTGATTATCAAATTTCCCCCATCTTGCATGGCGTCCATTGCATTTTCCGCAAGGTTTTTGCTCCCAGAATTTCTTGACCTCTTGTTTAAGCTGTTCGTTTTTCACTTTCAATTTCGATTTATGCTTTAATATCATTTAAAAGATCTGACAGGTTTTTTGCTTGATCCTTACGGTTATAGTTTTTAGCTATATTCATTGCATTCTTGGACATAAATTCAATGCTTGATGGATTGTCATAAAGCATTTTAAGACTTTTCACAAAACCTTCTTCTGTATCATCCGTCAATCCCACACCATACTTCTCAATAAAAGAAGATGTAGCTGATCCCTTTGGGTTGTATCCTATAATAGGAAGTCCACACGCAATATAATCGTACATTTTACCCCCGATACCTCCTTTATGTGCGCTTCCATTATAAGCAATTGTTGCTTTAAGAAGTTCTTGAATCGTTTCGTCCTGGCTAAGACGACCACGGAATTCAACATTGCTAAGATCATGCTTCTTCGCAAAATCTACTAATCCTTCGTTATCATTCCCTATTCTACCAATAATCACTACGCGGATATTAAGAGACCTTAACTGAACCATCGCCCTTAAAAGTGTCTTCAGCCTATATAGACGAATTAAAATACCTGCATAGACTATAGTAAAATCTTTAGATTTAATAATTCCTTTATTACGTATAGTTTCGATCGCTTCTACGTCTGCACCATTTGGTATTATTTTTATTTTATCTCTATCAGATCCCTGCTGTATTAATATATCTCTGTATTCTTCAGTGGTTGTAATATTGATCCGAGCTGCATTAAGTACTTTTCTGTATAAGCTCTTATAAATAACCGAGGCATAGAATGGATCTCTGAAGTCAAGAACGAGTGGCTTTCCAAACCTTTTCGAAAGAAAATATCCTGAAAAGAGAGCAGACGATGATGGACTAGTTGCATAAATACAGTGTATCTCATCATTTTTCTTTCTAAGCAGTTCAACTCCTTTCAGATAACTTGTAAACATGAAAAGACTATTATCCGGTAAAACTCTTAATAAATAACGGCATTTGGCAACCCAGATATTCTGGTATGCTTTGGCATCATGAATCTCAATGCCTGGTGGGATTTGAATTGTATAATCGTATAGGTTCCATTTACTTGGAGTTCGAGGGGAAACAACAATAGGCTGCCACCCATACATTTGGAGATATCTGCAAAAATGATAGGTCCTATCATTAGAGGCCCTTATCGGGGGAAATGCTTGAGCGATTACCAATATTTTATTTCTCATTTATCTACATAATCTAACTAATCTAAAGAATTATATATTTCGAAAACGTGTTTTATTTGTTTCTCAATTGTAAATGTTTCTGCTAATTTTCTTGCTTCTTGACCCATTTTGAAACGCAATTTATCGTCGGTCATAAGAACCTTCAATTTCTTATTTTTATAATCGTATAAAAATATACTGGGCAGGGTGCTAAACATGAAATTTTTAAAACAGGAGCCTTTTCCTTCAATCCATAAGCTTTAGATATCCAGCCCTCTTCTAAATGAATACTAATATCATGATTTGAACTAATTGAAAGCATTAAGAATATCCCTTTAACTTGAATGTTATACATTTTCCATCCCTTATTAACATCTAATGACTTCAGTCCTTGAAACAAAATCTTGAAATTTTCCTGATAGTCAACTGTGCTTTTTTCTTCTAACTTATCTACGTAGCAATGACTAGCAAAATGAAAGTACTGATCAAAATGATGTTTAAATCCATCTGGTCCGGTTAGAGAATCAAAAATGACCCAATATAAATTATTTTCATCATATATAACGTGCCTTCTGTGATGTACAGGGTGCTTTAGTCTCTTGTAACCTGAATGTTCTCCAATGAACTTATATTGAGATTCTTCCTTACCGAATAATTTCACTTGAGCTTGGCTATTATCTTTCAGCTGGAAAAGCCTTTGTGGATTAAAATCATTTATCTCTTTTTCATCAACTACGATAGTGTTGTGATACTTAGTGCTCCGGAATAGATTCCTCATCCGATAATCACCAGTATAAAGATATGTTCCAGGGTCTACTATGATATCTTTCCCTTTTATGTTTAATTCGAAACTAAGTTGATCGTTATGTGCATGTCCGCCATTTCCATTCTGTCCATTAGGACCGCAAGAGATAACACAATAACTACCTTTTGATCTCATAATATATAACCCACTATCTTTAAAATGACAGGAAGGTAAATCTTCTAAAGTCCCATTATCAGGCATCGACTTATAAGCTTCGTATCCTTGTGGTCCCAAAAGCCACAAGGCTTCTTCAGAAAGATCAATATCATTAAACTTGAACGAAGGATCATTTAAAAGAACAGCTGCTATAGGAAACAAGTATGTCTGTGATAAATCATCCTGTCTTTCTAAAATTTGTAGCCTCCCACTGTCATTATCTCCTATCTGAGGAATTTGCCCGTTTGACTTTATAATACCTTTAACAAATCTGAACATATTATGAATTTTTTCCCATGACCATGCGGGCCATTCATGTCCATTAAGTCGTAAAAGAAGAACAGTTGTATAATATAATTCAAGAACTAACCTATGGTATGATGTTGATGCCTCATAATCCATGCCATCGTCGTATACTTGTTTCTTCAACTCTTTTAGTAATTCATCAGTCCCAAATGTTAACCATTCCTTTGACTCCTTAAATTCAGGAAACATTAGCCCCAAGAAGACAAGCCCAGTGAGATCAGAAATATAATGGTTTGAAGTAACTCTTTCATTCCACTCTAAATTCCTTCTAATATGACGCCCATGAATTAAAATACTTTTTAAGAATTTAATAAGGTACTCATTAGTTATAGATTTTGAATCCTTAAAGAAATAATACCCCCATATCCAATTAACTGCTCTTATTGCAACATCCATAGTACATTCCCAATTAACTCCAATTTTAGGAGGATTTTCCTTTATCCAGTCATTAATTTGATCTACAAATTCCTGGGCATATTTTTCATCATCTGTGTACCAATAGGCTTTTCCCAGTGTTACAAGGTGCTGATATCGAGAGAGTTCACGAGGAATTTTTACATCATATCCTTTTTCATAATCATTGTAGTAAATTTCCTTATAATAAACTCTCGGCCATTCATACCCTGATTTAAAATCACGATGCCAGTTAATTTTAGGTCCCAAATCTACAGGTCCAAAGCCCAGTAAATCAAAAGTATGCCTGCAAATCTGATTAGCTTCATTTATAGTTGATTCAATTTTTTTTGGAAAGAGGAATTTTGTGGCTTCTATATACTCTTTCTTCTTTTTAATATTAATAATATATTTTGGAGTCTCTCGTGTTCTAAAATATTTTGCAATTTTATCATTTGAATCATAATATATAGATAAAGAATATTGTAATTCTTTATCAGAGATATAATTTTCTTTTAATGCACAATATTTAGACCAATTGTAGCTTAATAGTCTTTTAGCTGTATTAAAATGGTAACTTAATGGTTTTTTTCTATGGCGAGTAAAATAGGAAAATGATTTATTCATATAACTTTATATTTTCCTTAGTAATAAAATTACTAAAAATCTAATTGATCTTTTCAAAAAACTATTCTCAATTATTATAACTTTCTTGCTATGTATCCCATACGATTAGGATATATCTTTAAGTAAAAATGCCCGAATCATAGGACAAAATGCCCGAAAGAAGTCTACAGGAATTTACCTAAAATTCCTACTCAATAGAATTAACGATATATGGTTCAATCTTTCAGTATTTGGGGAATAAATAAAGTTGAAGATATCAGGAAGATATCTTCAATATTTAAGGTCAAGTCCCCTCACAAGCCAAAACTGAAGATATCATATGTTGAATTTTAGGGTGGTCGTGAAAGTAACGATATGTGGTTCAATCTTTCAGTTCTGTAGGCAGATTCAAATGTCGTTCAATCAGGTTAGTCCAAAACTTAACATTTTGGACTTACTGGACCGGATTTGTCAGCCATGGGTCTACGATAACATCACCAGAAGTTTGCCCGGCAGGTCCTGCAGGTCCCCAATAGTTAAGCGTAGCATCAAATTGCACCGTCGCATCATTGCTCACTCCCCATGAACTGTTGGACAGAATGTTGTTGTTGTGGGCGGTGTTACCCACAGCCCCCTCAGAGACAATATGTATTCCCACATCGTTTTCGGTTATTGTGTTCCCCGTGATTATGGTGTTCAGCGTATTGTTGTCCATGACAATCCCATCTATAAGAGCGTTAGCTATCCAGTTTTGGATTATTTCATTATCTCCGGCGTAAATGAGAACAATTCCAAATTTTTTCATTCTTTCCACTTGGTTGTTCTCTATCAGATTGTTGTTTGATTCGTCGCCACTGGCACCCACAAGGATAATTCCTATAGCCAATGGACCCTCATTATCTGAAATCTTGTTCCCGGTTATGCGGTTACGAGATGACCGTACGATAGCAATCCCAGAAGCATTACTGTACGTTATACTGTTATCGGCTATTCTGTTGTCATTCGAAAAGTCAAGTCCGATTCCGTCCCCATCGGTGAATGAAATGCTGTTGCCGATCACATGGTTACCTGAAGAAGCAGTAAGATCGATTCCATTTAGTTTATTATACGGCACTTCATTCATTGTTATCGTGTTGTTATTGGAATGATCAAGCCAGATTCCAACAATCTGACCCTCCCCGACTCCTGATACAGTGTTATTGGTTATCTCATTATGGTGAGATTTACTTAGAACTATTCCATGTTCAAGGTGATGCTCCACAATGTTTCCGGAGATGACACAGCTTTCTGCCCGGTTTAGAGTAATACCATCATCACCCCCGAATATTTTGAAACCGGTGATAATCGAACTGCTGCCATTCCTTTCAATTGTAATTACATCTTGGTATGCATCCTGAGCCTGTATAGTGACATCTCCATCTCCTGCTGTTTTTAATTCTATTTTTCTATCAACTACAACGTTCTCTTGGTAATCCCCGGCATGTACGATGATGGTGTCTCCGGCATTTGATGCGTCGATCGCTGACTGTATTGTTGTATAGCAATCTTGTGGTGGAGGATTTCCAACACACCTGGTCATTGCCGGTGGTTTTTCCCCTCCTCCTCCGCCACAACCAATCATCGAAACTGACAAAATCATGACGAAAGAAAAAAGTATGCTCAGAACGAGCCCCTTATTTCTTGTTAGCTTACTCATAGAATCATCCTCCTTTATAAAAACACCTGAATTTAATGACTTTATACTTTAGGAAGTAAGAGAAAAATTTAAGGACAGGAAAATTATGATTCATAATTTGTTTTGTCACCCCAATAAAACTTCACCCTCCGCCGTGGTTTATCAGAATAAGGTAATCAATTAAATCATACAAGCATTTTTATTGTCAATTTAAAATGGTTTATTAGTTATAAAATATCTTAATCTCCGTTAATGCCAATAGCTTTAATAAACGATATGTGGTTCAATCTTTCAGTATTTGGGGAATTTATAAACATCACGATATCAGGAAGATATCTTCAATATGTGAGTTCAAACCATCTTAAAAGACAAAAACTGAACATATCACATACAATTCTTCAATCTGAGGGGGGTCTGGAGATATAGGTTTAAGGGTTATGTGTAAAAAGAAGCATACTTAATATTTGAAGTCTAAGTTAATAGTAACATAGGACTACTTTTTTCTATAGGTTTTGTCGTAATGTTTGCTTTTATAAAAGTCACATCTCATGCAGTCATGAAGTTTTGCAGCAAAAGACCCTTGGACCTTCCCATGACATAAAGTCCCTACTACACGAACACAATTTTTTCCATGGTCTGGGTAAGCTGGACATACACCAAATTCTTTGTCCTTTGCCCCTCCATTTTCTCTGCCACATTTCATAAATTCCCAACATTTCATGCATGACTCCTTCTTTATAAACTTAAATTTTCACCATATTGTGCAGGTGTCTCCAGCAAATATGAATTACCATATAAGCGAAGAAGATTATAAGGGATGTAACTACTATGTTGTACTTCTTTTACCAACAAACAGGTTGTAAAGCCAGCCAAAGACAAATCCACAAGCAGCTCCGTCAACAAGAGCATATACCGTCCCAACGATAACATCGCCAATAGAACGTTCGGCATCAAAACCAGGGTATAAAGAAGCTATAACTTGTAAAAATGCATTACCATATCCTGACCAAATGATGTTTATAATTCCTACTAAGAATATTGCTAATGCCCATATAATGCCTGCAGTAAGGGTAATAGCTTTTAGATTAAGTCTCATGTTTACCTCCTCATTGTTCTGAGATTGTTTTCTCTTACCTCACATTTAGCAAAATACAGGTATGAAGTCAATGGAAATTATAGGATGAATCATGCAATTTTCAGTTAAAAAGTCCATTTTGAAGGTTACACATACATATCGTGAATTTTTGGGGTGTCGGAAAATTAACGATATGTGGATTAATCTTTCAGTATTTAGGAAATTTATAAACTTCACGATTACAGGAAGAAGT
>JAEOTF010000178.1 GCA_016840025.1 Candidatus Hodarchaeota archaeon | reverse complement strand
TTAACCACCTAAAACATACCACCATATTTAACCAAGAAATAAATAAACAAAGGAGCCCCTATCAGGGCTGTAATCACACCCACAGGCAGTTCAGAAGGCATTACTATTGTTCTAGCTAAAGTATCAGAAAGCGAAAGAACTAGAGATCCTAGAATAATCGAGCCTGGTAATAGTATTTTGTGATCAAGTCCAACCATGAGCCTAATAATAAGAGGGATGACCACTCCTATTAGTCCTATAATGCCAGCAGTAGAGACAGCTACCGCTGTAAGGAGAGAGGTTACTATCACAAGATACTGTGTTAAACCCTTGATGTTCACACCAGACTGTTGAGCATAATCGTCCCCCATTAAGATAACATTAAGATCTTTTATCTTTAACATGAGTAGGATAATACCTATTGGAACAAAGATCAAAAGGACCTGAACCTGACCCCAATGGAAGGTTGAAAAACTTCCCAATAGAGAGAAAAATATATGGTAAACGTCTTTTTGAGCCATAAACTGCAAAAGCGTAACTAATCCAGCAAGGATGAAGCTTATTGCAAATCCCAATAGAAGCACTGATATGGGTTTTAGTCTCAAAATTCTGCTTAGAGTGTAAACGAGCATCATGGTAAGAGTAGCTCCCACAAAGGCCATAAGTGGAACAAAATAAGATGCAAATGGCAGCTGACCGAGCCCGACTACTAGCGCTAAGGCTATACCAAATGATGCACCTGCTGAAACTCCTAAGATATATGGCTCTGCTAAAGGGTTTCTAAACAAAGTTTGAAGCCCCACTCCTCCTGAGGCCAAAGCTGCTCCCACAAGAATAGAGCCTAAAAGCCTTGGAAGGCGAATATCCATGATGACTGTTTTATATAATTGGTTACTCTCCTGACTAAAAATATTTGAGGAAAATAGTACATCGATTATATTAGGAATTGGTATACTGACCGGACCGATTGAAATTGCCACAAGAGAAACAGGAATGAGCGCAAGAAGGAGAATAAGCAGAACTTTCTTTCCATGCTTTATCCGAAGGTTGTATTCTTTATCCACTATCATGTTTTTTTATTCCCTGTAACTATTCTTGTACTGAAAAAAGATCTGGATGTAGGATAGCAGCCAGTTCTTCAACTGCCTGACCGGTTCTAGGACCGGGTTGGATATAATAATCTGGTACAAATTTAATGCCATCGTTGTTAACGGCCTTTAGATTAGCCCATGCTGGGAATATTGTTAGTAAATCTTCAACACTTGCTATGCCAGAATACTTCATACTTTCATTTATCAATATAAAGTCAGGATTTCGGGCTATTACCCCCTCACTATTAACAACAGGCCACGGCGTATCTAAATCATTAAATGTATTGACTCCTCCAGCAGTCTCTATTAATTTGCTGAGGAAGCTAGGCTGTCCGGATGTCATTATAGGTTGATGCCAAACTAACCAGAATACACTAGGCTTAGGCTCGATTTCAAGTACCATTTCCTGGACGGCTAAAAAGCTTTGCTCGATTTCCTGGCCAAGTGCAGAAGCACTTTCCTCTGCACCAGAAACCTCACCTATGAGTTCAATTGATTTAATAATATCGGTAATTTGTGAAACATGGTCCAGATCAACAACAACTACCGGAATTCCGACTTTAGTTAGGCTATCCACATGTCCAAAAGGGATTGTGATTAACAAATCAGGGTCAAGGCTCAGTATCCTCTCGACTTCTGGTTCTATAAGATTTTCAAGAATTTCAACTTCTCCACTTTCCTTCTTATCCAAAACTTCTTGTGGCCAATCATCGAATTGTGTGAGAGCAACTACATTATCACCTACACCAATGTTAAACAAGGTAGCGGTAATACCAGGTGCAAAAGAAACTATCCTCTGAGCGGGAATTCTGACTAGAACTACCCCTTCTGGGAGAGATGGAGGACTTTCAACATTTCTTGGTACGAGTATAATTGTCCTGTTCCAGCTATCTTTGACTATATCAAGTACTGGAAATACATTCTGCTCGCCAATTTTTTTATTGATTTCTGAAATTTTTGTATCAATAGTATCCAAATGATCGTTTAATAGGTCAATTTGAGTATTTGTTATCTCAAGATTATTTCTAAGAGGAGCAGTAATCGAGACAGTATATGCTATGGCACCTAAAGATATTATAATTGCCAGTGAAACGCCGATCAGGGCTATTTTTTGCATCTAAATCCTGGATGGATAATCCAACCAAGATATATAAAAATGTTGTATGTAAAATCCTGATACAATAAATATATTCTACATTATGGACGGCAGGTAGTTGCGCAGTTGATTAAAAATGTCTCTGCCCTTTCCTGTTAAACAACAAAAACCTTCAACATTCTCTTCTATCAAACCCTTTTCTTTTAGGCCATCTAGATGCTTTAGAAAACAATCATATGAGAGAGAGGTCGCTTTTCTCCAAATTGATGTGCGGAGTTGGGGGATATTGTAATTTAGAAACTCAAGAATTTCGAATCTAATTTGAATGGAGCCCTTCTTAAATCGTTTTTTACCATTATTACCATTCCAATATTCCAACACTAGACCTCATTTTATTGAAATATGAAATAGCACACATATAACTGCTGAGCAAAAATAAGGAACAATTATATACAAGTTTTTTGACAAAAAATTACTGTTTTATTAGATAAAAAAATAAAGAGGGACACTCTATGTTAAGAGTGCGATTATTCTCCTACTTATACTTCTACTTCCATACTTTCAATTTGAGTTTCGATAGAAATCTTAGTCCTCAGCATTACTAGACGAAGATCGAAGGATTCATCACTTCCGTTTAACACACCATCGACTATATATCGAGCTCCACGGTTACATTTACCTACCTGCCATCCTTCGAGTGAAAGTTGGTATGCATTACCCTCTCCATCTATAACATGTCCACTTGCTTCGAAGTGCTTGCCGTTATTGTATGCAACACCGCTCCATGATCCGATAGAAAAGTTGTAAATTTTTGGCGTGCCTTCATGGCCAATGGCTAGTCTTCCCTTGCTAACACTGAATTCTTTGGTATCATCATATTCATTATCTATCACTGCAACGAAACCTATAGCAGATCGATGCACATGATCTAAGGGGTCTATAGCAGCCCCTTTACCAAGTACCCTGTATTGGTCTTCTACTGCAGCCATCACGAATGGAATGCTAAGAACAGTGGCTATTCCGATTACTGATGCAAGAAGTATTGCGATTTTTTTTGAACCAAGTTTTTGACGCATTTTTGATCGGCATATGATGGAAAGAAACAATATAATGAATTGCGGGACTTTGTTAGTTAACAATGTTAGTTAACATAGTTCCTTTAACAAGAATAGCAAATTGGATTTAGATAAATGATATGGCTATAAAGGACTTGTGTATCCTCTATTGCAAATATGTCATCAACTAAGGAGTATCGTGATAAAATCTACATCAGAAAGGATATTTTATTAAAACTTTCCAAATACGGCTCTCTTAACCAAACAGCACTCCTTAGTTTTTGTGGTTTGAATCTCCAAAAACATAAAAAAATATTGGAAGAAATGGAGTCTAAGGGATTAATTGATAGAACCGAAGAATTTTGGGGCACGAAAAAGGTAACACAATTTAAAGCAACTGAACTAGGAAAAAGATTTTGTAAGATGATTTTAGAACCTTATGAGTCTATGTTTCCAAGAAAGAAAAAACAAATAACGAGAAAATGGTGAACAAAGTTACGGAATCATTTTATGGGAGTTATTTAGTAAAATGGTGAAAGAACGTGGGAAAATCTGAGGAAAACCAAGAATCTAATTTCTTAGAAACCCTTGATGATTTAATATTCCATATGAATGAATCAAGAATGACATTTTCTATAGTGAATATTACATCATTGATAGTAGCTCCGATCTCAATATTAGTTGCACTCTTTTTCTTGTTTCATCCAGGTTTCATACGCCTTCTATTGATAAATCAATTTGTTCTTGGAGTGATATTTCTTCTCTATATAATATTCACAGTTGTTTTATCAACTGTTTGGTTAATAGTGGGATTGAAAGAGCACCGATTTTTATCAAAATGGAATAATCGCTTTAGAAAGTACCTCACTTTGAAGGAAAAAATTGACAGGGAGCTCGGGGATTAAATATCGACATATCACGAATAATGGATTTTTAAATAGTAAGAAAGATCTAAATACAGCACTATTTACGATTAGCAAGAGAATAAAATGTTCTCCAAATTTGATATGTTTTTTTCTGATGAATTTAAGGACATTCTAAAGTTTCTCGATTCAAATCACGGAAAGGCTGTACTCATTGCAGGAGGGACCGATGTTGTACCCCGCCTCCAGAATAGGGAACTCATAACCGACTATCTGGTAGATTTGTCAGGGATCAGTGAACTCAAGGGAGTAAAGAAGGAGGGTAATGAAATTCGGATAGGAGCGCTAACTACTATTGCTGAGATTAGGAAGTTGCAATTGAAGAATGGATGCGATATTTTTAATGTAGTAGGAAAAAAATTTGGGAGCCCTCCAATCAGAAACCAAGCAACCTAGGGGGGAAATCTAGGAGTAGCTCTTTCTGCTTCTGACTTTCTGCTTGTTTTCACAGCATTGGGGGCCAAGATACGGGCAACCAGCATTGCAGGAGATCGCGAAATTCCTGTGGATAAATTAGTACTCGGTAAAAGACAAACAAACCTTAAGGGGAATGAAGTCATTACAGAAATCATATTTCCTGATCTTGATGATCTCTCTTATTGCAGCTACGAAAAGTTTGGTCGCAGGAATGCTTTAGAAATTTCCTTAATTTCGTGCTGTGTTTATCTAAAAATGAATGAAGAGAAAAATATTGTTCAGGAAATTAGGGCTGCTTTTAATCGTCTTCAAGCCAAAACACCGGAATGCTGCATAAAGGTGGAAGATTATTGGAAGGAAAGACCTTATAGTGAAAAATCACTTAATGAATCCTTGGATATCCTAGATAGGGAACTTATTCTAACCTCTGATTATAGAGCTTCAAAAGAGTACAGAAGTGAGATAGCAAAAGTCCTATTCAAGAGGGCATTCCTCAATAGCGTTATCAACATTCAAAAGTTAGAAAGGAAGGGGGGACCAAGTTAATGAATCATAATTTGGTAAAATTGAATGTAAATGGTAAAGACTTCGAAGTAAAAATTCGTCCACATGAACGTTTACTTGACATCCTAAGAAATCACTTAGATCTGATAAGTGTAAAAGAGGGCTGTGGCGAAGGGTCTTGTGGTTCATGTGTTGTATTAATGGATGGTAAAATTGTAAATTCGTGCCTGGTTATGGGCGTACAGGCGAGGGGAAGTAAGATCCTGACCGTTGAAGGAATTGGTGATGCCGATAACTTGCACCCCCTTCAGGAATCTTTTCTTGAAAAGGGAGCTGCTGCTTGTGGATTCTGCACTCCTGGGATGCTTTTAACGGCTAAGTATCTTCTTGATCAGAACCCTAATCCTACTGAGCATGAAATAAGGGAAATTATCAGCGGGAATCTATGCAGATGTACAGGCTATGAAAGAATAGTTGAAGCTATTAAAGTAGTTGTTAAAAATATGAGGAGGGAATAACATGTCCAAAGAAGATCCTCTCGAAATTATTAGGAAATTTTCAGGAAAGAAAGATTTCTGGCTTGTAGGAAAGAAAATAAAGAAAATAGAAGCCCTTGATGCCGTTCTAGGACGAACTAGGTACGTGGGTGATCTAAGAAAGGATAACATGGTTTACATAAAACCAGTCCTATCACAACACCCTCACGCTTTAATCAAAGGAATTAATTCCGATAGAGCAGAAAAGACTTCTGGTGTTATTACTGTAATTACATCTAAAGATATTCCTGGAAAAGCAGAACCTTTAGGTGGTGACCATCCTGTTCTTGCTAGTAAAAAGGTACGATTCATGGGTGATGCCCTAGCTTTAGTAGTTGCAGAAGATCCCCAGATAGCTGAAGATGCCAGAGAAGGAGTTGATGTTATTTACGAACCCCTTGCTGGGGTATTTGATCCTATTGAAGCCCTCTCCCCTGATGCCATCAAGATCCATGATAATGGAAACATACCGATCGACATGACACTAAAGAAAGGAGATATAGAAGAAGGTTTTTCAAAATCTGATATAATTGTGGAGAATGAATACAGGACTCAAAGTCAGGAACATGCGTACATCGAACCGCAAGCATGTCTTGCCATACCTGAAAGTGACGGTGGGGTAACCCTGATCGCCTCCATGCACTGGCCATTCCTAACAAATCTTGCTATAGCTGGAGTGCTTGGACTAGAACCAAGCAAAGTTCATTTGATTGTTTCCAATATAGGTGGGAGTTTTGGTGTAAAGCAATCAGTTTTAAATGGCTCATGGGCATGCCTTTCAGCGCTGAAGACAAAGAAACCATCACTGATTGTATACCGAAGGGATGAAGACTTCATAATAACAGAAAAGCGACATCCGTACATCATTAAAAGCAAGATCGGTGCAACATCGGAAGGGAAGTTACTAGCCGTTCAAAATGACATCATTTCTAACTCTGGTGCTTATTCCTCCACATCGAGTTATGTCGGAAGAAGATCGCTTGTTCACTCTGGCGGATCATATATTATCCCAAATGTTCACAGTCGGCTAAGGGTCGTTTATACCAACCAGACACCATCATCTTCTTTTAGAGGATTTGGAGGACCACAGGTTACCTTTGTAATAGAAAGCCAAATGGATGAACTAGCATCACGTTTAAAGATGGATCCCATCGAACTTAGACTAAAGAATATACTTAAACCTGGAAGTCAAACGATAACAAACCAAGTGCTTGACAGTGTAGGCCTTGAAGAAACCATAGCAACCGCCCGTGAAAACTCGAAGTGGGATATGAAGCGATCTGAATATCAAAAGATTGAGGGAATTAAAAAGAAAGGAATAGGAGTTGCAACAATATACCACGGAACAAGTATAGGTGTAGAAGGTCATGATCACGGATCAATCAGGGTATTTATGCAGGATGACGGATCTGTATTGGTCCGGACAGGTATTGTCGATTTTGGGCAAGGAACCAAGACTGCTATAGCCATCATTGTTGCTGAGATTCTTGGAATTCCTATTGAATCAGTTCATGTTGATGTTACTGACAATCGGACCTGTCTTGATTCTGGCATAACCGCTGGCTCCAGGGGCACAACAATGGGTGGAAATGCTGCTGTAGTGGCCTGCTACAGGTTAAGAGAACGCTTGGATCAGGTAGCAAGTTCATTGCTAGGGTGCAACAAGGAAGAAGTGGAAATGGCTGATGGTCGCATTTGGATGAAGGGCAACGAATCGAAGATTATAGGACATCAGGAATTGGTTGATGAATGTAAGAAGCGTAGCATTAATCTCCAGGAAGAAGCAGTTTTCGAATCACCTTCCCAACTTGGGAAATCATGGGACCCTGATACACTTCTCGGTGATGCCTACATATCATTTGCATTTGCCACCTATATAGCCGAGGTAGAAGTAGATGTTGAAACTGGTAAATATGATGTTTCCAAAATACTCGCAGTACACGACTCTGGTAAAATCATCAACCCTCTTCAT
>JAEOTF010000177.1 GCA_016840025.1 Candidatus Hodarchaeota archaeon | reverse complement strand
ATTTGTTGTTCATTGTATTGCATGATAGCCAATTGATTCACCGATCCCAATTTTTCTAATTCAAATTGTAGCAAGTTTAGGGAAGATTCCGCTGTTTTCGTTTCTTCGGAAGTTACAGATAGAGGTTCTGTATACCCAAGATTAAGCAATTCTTCCCGGAAGCGATTAATGTCGAAGGCTTTTGATTGAATTTCCAGATCTAGCACATGAGCCTCATTAGCCAAAGGATCGTAGTTTTGGGATGTTTTTCTTAGTCGGGTATTGACTTTGTCCAGCTGTTCTTCAAATTCTTTTCTTCGATCTTTAACAGAAGATAAAGATTCAGATAGTGTTCTTTTGGACTCCTCTAGTTCAGAAAACTGTTGATTTGCTTCTCTTAAATCCGTTCGTGCATGGTCAATTTCTTCTTGAAGCGTAGACATTTGTCTTTCTAAGCTTTTAATACCAATGTTTGTCCTTTTTAATTCTGGTTTCAAAGTTGTTTCAAGATTTATTTCTAAGAAATTAGTATCACTTTCAATTTTTATGAACCGTCTATTTAGTTCGTCAATTTCGGTTTTGAGTTGATGCTCCTTCGTCTCATATTTCGCTATATTAAAAGGTCTTGTTTTTTTCTCAGAGCTCTTTTTTTGAGATTTAAGTTCAATGATTTTTGCTCTAAGGTTATCCTTGTTTGATTGATTTTGTAATCGGCTATTAGTCTCTCTCATAAAGGCTTTCTGATACTTTCGGATTTTTTTATTAACAGCGAGAATATTTTGTTTAGCGCGAATCATATTTTGATTAACAAGATTAAGATTTCTTTCAATTACTTTGATTATTTCTGATCGCCGTATATTATCCTCGTTTAAGCTTAATGTACCTTTATTGAGGCTATTTACGTCGTTTTTTCTCTTACCAATTATCTTTTCTAGCGATTTTACGCTTTTATAAAGTTCATCGATTGTGTTTTTATTTGGAATTAAAGAAGACATTATGATGGAAGAACGATAGTATCCCCCCTCTATTCCTCCACCCGATTCATATAGATCTCCACTCAAATCGACCGCTCTATAACCCGTTTTTGAAACCAGAAAAGCCGCCTTTTCACTACTAGTTATAACCGTATCACCAAGAGCAAAGTTTACCGCAGAAGAATATTTGTCATCACATTTTATGAAAACTGGAGCTGTGCCTAGTACCCCCTCAATATCCGGGGGCGTCACGGCGGTGTAGTTTTTAACTTCTCTTAATGGAATGAGCTTTATTCTTCCGATTTTCATCTTTTTAAGACTTTCTATACATTTAAGGGCAACTTCTATATCTTTAACTACAATAGCTTTAAACCAACCAGAAGAAGCTACATCAATAGCTTTGTGATATCTCGGATTTACTGTGATTAAATGTTCTAATCTACCAAAAAGTCCATCAATAGCCCCTGTTTCGCTCATCTCTTCTATTTTCATAAGAGCGGTGTCTGCTGTACCTATTTTTTCTACAAAATCTCTATGTATTTCAAATTCAGCCACCGCTTCTTCTGCTATCTTCCTTGTAGTTTCAGCTTCATCTATTTCCGCAATTAAATTGTTTTTCATGTTAAGAGTATTAGCTATAGATTCGGAGACCTTAACTAAACTTTCCTTTTCTTTTGCTTGTAGCTTTTGTAGCTCTTTGAATTGTTTCAGAAGACCTTTGATGGTAGATTCAAAAATAAGCTGTCGGTCTTCAAGAGTCTTTAAATCATCAGCAACAATCTTTTGCCGGAAAGTGCTCATTTTTATCTTTGCGTCTAGTTTTTGCGCCTCTTTACCCAGTGTATCCATATCCTCTTCAATTTTTTTGATTTTTTGAGAGTTGTCATCAAGATTCTTCTTTATGTTAAATAATTTGGAAGATAGTTTTTGATGTTTAGTAATCTTTACATTCAATTCGTTTTTTAGCTCATCTCGTGCAATTTTGAGTTTAGAAAAGTTTTTCTTTGTTTCTCGTATGGAACTATTTAAAACTTCAAGTTGTCGAAGGCGCTCTTCTCGAATTTTTTTAAAGCCTATTAAACTTGCTGTGCCAGAATCAATTGTAATCTTCATCTTCACAACATTATTCATTACGTCTCCTAAGGCGCTTTGAATATTAACTAGTTTTATATTCCCTTTATCTGCTACTTCTTCATCAAATTTCCTTCTTCTCGACTCAATGTTGTCTCTATCGAACAGAAGCTTAGTTTGTTGTTCCTTAAGGTCGTTGAGCACGATTTTTTGATCTTGAAGCTTAGTTAAAAGTTTAACACGCACAGCTTCAAGATTTTTAATCTTGAACGATGCTAAAACAGCTTGAAATTTCTTGATTTCTCCTCGAATAACGTTATAGCGAACAGCATCATTCCGCTCCTCTTCAAGACTCTCTAACCTAGATTGAACATCACCGATTCTGGCCGAGGCTATTCTAAGGTTTGTTTCTGCTTGTCGCAGTTGATTTTGAGCTTGCGTTTTTTTTACATCATATCCACTTATTCCTACAAGATCTTCAATTAGTTTTCTTCTTTCCACAGGAGTTATATCAGTTAGTCTAGTGATCGTTCCTTGCATTATAATATTATGACCAGCAGAAGAGAGCCCAGCAATACTTAAAATGTCAACTAAATGACCCCTTGAAACGTTCTTCCCATTTAATAGATATTCACTTATACCATTTCTATTAACTTTTCTAGAAATATGCACCGTGCTAGTGTCAACTGGTATTCGTCTTTTTTTATTCTCTAACAATATGTTTATTTGCGCAGTTTTAGCCGCATCACCTGCGCCGCGTCTGCCACCATCAAAAATAACTTCAGACATTTTGTCGACACGAAGTGACCGAGCACTTAAGTCTCCAAGTACAAACCGGATTGCGTCAAGAATGTTGCTTTTGCCACTTCCGTTCGGACCCGTGACGACCGTGAATCCTCTATCCAAAGGGATAGAAACTTTTTTGGATCCAAAAGTTTTGAAACCACGTATTTCAACACGTTTGATGTATGCCAAAGCCGTTGCCTCCAAAGCCGTAAAAAAAATTTATCTGTAAATAAAGATATGTAGAAGCTTGGTTTATTAAATAATTTATACGTCCACAATTTCTATCAAATAGCGAATTCAGCCTAAAAGGAAAGTTGTAGACAGATTCTCCATTATTAGTTAGGAGGTAAGTGATTTGAAGAGGATGAATGATTTAATAACAGAATTAAAAAGAGCAAAAATAGATGGATATTTGACAATGAATATAAAAAATATTTATTATTTCACCGAATTCATGGATATTTCAAACGCTCATTTAAACTTAATTGTTCCGGTTGATAGCACCCCTATTCTGCTAACTCCGCCCTTGAGCTATTTAGCAGCCAACGAAGATGCTAAAGAGTGTCAAATAAAAAACGTTGGTTTCAAAGGAAAATTTTTCGAACAAATAATTAAAGAATTAAAGGAACTTAATATGAAAAAAATTGTTTTTGACGCCCTGACTATATCGGTGTATCTGAAACTAATCAAAGAAATGAAAGGTGCCCGTTTTAAGTATGATCCAAGTATTGTTGCGAAGCTTAGAAGAAGGAAGGATGACAGAGAACTTGGATACATAAGAAAAGCAGCCGTGTTGACTGATAAAGGAGTAGAAGCAGGAATGGAATCTATAAAACCTGGAGTTCATGAATATGAGATAGCTGCAGAAATTGAGTATGCAATGAGAATTCGAGGCTCTAAAGGAACTGCGTTTGAAACTGTCGTAGCTTCAGGTCCTAGATCCGCGTATCCCCACGGCGTGTGCTCAGATAGAATTATCCAAAAAGGTGATTTTGTTATCCTGGATTTAGGCGCCATTTATTCAGGATATTGTTGTGATATTACCAGAACGAAGATCGTCGGAAACCCCTCCTCTAAGCAATTGAGAATGCTTAATGTCGTCAAAAAAGCGCATGAAGAGGCGTTTAAAACCATTCGTGCTGGAATTAAAACTAGAGATGTTGATGCTGTAGCTCGAAATGTCTTGGCGAAGGAGAAATTAGAAAAATATTTTATCCATGGGCTGGGACACGGCATCGGTCTTGATATTCATGAAGCCCCAACACTTTCGTCGAAGAGTAATGAAACTTTAGAAGTGGGAAATGTAATATCTAATGAGCCAGGAATATATATTCCCGGGTTTGGAGGCGTTAGAATCGAAGATACTGTTTTAGTTCAAAAAAACTGTGGCGAAAATTTGACCCAAGCCACTTATTATTAACACTAATGATTATTTACCGTGCCTACGTTCTCTTTTTTGATATGTCCTAATAGCTCTCCATAAATCTATTCTCCTTAACTCTGGCCAATAAACGTCTGAAAAATATAATTCACTATAGGCACTTTGCCAGAGAAGGAAGCCGCTTAGTCTCTCTTCACCAGATGTTCTTATTATCAAGTCTGGATCAGATTGTGGTAAATGCGCAGTATATAAATGATCCTCCATGACTTTCTCATCAATATCCTCAATACGTAGCTTATCCATTTTAGCTTTTTCCGCTATTTTCTTCGCAGCATCAATTATTTCAGCTCTTCCACCATAGGCTATAGCTATATTAAGATAATGTTGACTATACTTCCTTGTATCTTCTTCAACCTTACGAATTATTTTTTGAATATTCTCAGGAAGAAGGTTTACTCGTCCTATTACCCTAATTTGTACTTCATAATCGTGAATTCGTTCATCCGATATGACCTTTTTAAACCGATCCTCTAACAATATTAATATTTCATTAATTTCTTTTCGAGGTCTTTCGAAATTTTCGGTTGATAACGCATACAAGGTAATCGTTTTTGTCCCTAATTCAAGGCACCAACTTAAAAACTCATTTAATCTATCTGCACCATATCTATGTCCGGCCCAAGGCAGTTTTGAATGTTCTGTAGCCCATCTCCGATTTCCATCCAAAATAACTCCAATGTGTTCTGGTTTATTTTCGTCTTTAATTTGATACCACAAAATCTTTTCGTACATGTTGTACACTAATTTGTTGTATAGAATTTTTCTAACAACATGTTTAGTAATAGAATAAAAATATTCTTTAATCTGCAAATTTTTGCTCCTACTGTTTGTCCATCAATAGCATACTAATTTGGCATATTTTGTAATATGTGTGCCGAGGTGATATGTATTAGATCACTCGTAATACTGCTTTTTTTCGTTTTTTATGTGCGCGAACGTGTGCTCGTACTCATGAATAATTTACTTACTTTCATTGTTATGAGAATAGTTATTACCGTTGATGCTATGCCTAAGCCTATCATAAGGATTAAGTTTAATATGTATTCGTTTGGTACAGGTGTTACTTGAAGGAGTAATATTGTCGATGCCGATAATGCTACTTGTCTCATCCATATTGTGGCAACGATTCCTATTATTGTCCACCACAACCTCGAATCTCGCATAAAGTAGAAATAAACACCCAGGCCCACCAGAAATATACAAGATGCTATAGTCGCTAAGTCTACAGCGAATTTTAAGACGTATCCGATAACGATTGGAAGAATCGTCAGCCATTGAGCGGAATCACCTAATATTTCTGTTATACTTCCATAAGTTTGATAGATATCAAGACCTACTAGGATGAGGGCTGTTACCGTTGTGAATAGCCTAATAAGGTTAGGCGGACTAGGAAAAAGGATTTCGACAACTTTTTTGTCGATATTAAATCCTTTAATTAGAAGACCTCCTCCCACAACAAAGAGAAAGACGATTCCACCATAAACCAGTTGATTATAGTACCAAAGTAGAGACAAGGCAATTAATAATGTGCCGGGCACACCGAGAATCCAACGAGAGTAGTAGGGATCTTCAATTAATATTCTTAAATACTTGAAGAAAAGAGCCCAACTTTCCTCAATAGATTTACTATGTCTAACAATTATCCGTCTCACAGAAAGTAAAGGAACGCGAGATTGAATAATGGGAATCGCCGCCTCGTCACCGAAGCCATCCGTTACTAAAATGACATTGTCTGCAGGAAAGCTATTCAATACTTCAATTAATTGCTCCTTGATTTCTTTGTCAGCTTTAAGTCCTCCTAACTCTGAGCCTGTTATCGAGGCAATTTGATACTCGTCTTTATTAGGCTCAGAAGACGCTGAATCGTATGCTCTTATGGCTCCAAAGATTGCATTTGCATCACTCTCTTCAGGATCGTTCGTAGCAAGGAGCAATGCGGCCTCAAGATTAGGAGTTCTCCCAATTATCGGTGCCTTTAACCCGGTTTTAGCTCCGATGTCATTGTCGCGATCTACACATAGAATAAGTATTTTCTCTTTTTTGTTTGACATCGGTTTTCACTTTTCACTCAATGTGTTTGTTTTATGCTTTATCTCCGATTTATATTCGACAGTTCTTCATTAATACTTGAAATTCTTCAAAACTTAGCTTCTTTTTATCCTTTAGTTTTTTATAAGCAACTTCAGACAGTGTTTCCATGTTCTTGGTCTCACGTTTCTTACGATTTTTTTCCTGAAGCTTCTTGGCTTCGTTGCTTATTTCGTTGATTTGTTGTACCATAGCAGAATATTTTACATGGATTATCTGTGCTTTTCTCTTGTATTTAACATAATCTTGATGGACTTGATCTGCCTTGTTTTTTATCCTTTCTTTTTCTTTTAGTTTTTCAACAATATTATCATGATGTTTTTCAC
Source organism: Candidatus Hodarchaeota archaeon (assembly GCA_016840025.1). The sequence goes on along the minus strand of JAEOTF010000177.1, from coordinate 4,499 downwards.
TCTGGATAGTATATTCGAAGAATTCTTTTTGGAGGTCGTTATCGTGATCTTTTAAAGCTTTAATTTCAAATTTGGCGCTAACAGTCTTTTTCTTTATTTTCGATGCGGTTTTATGAATTAAGAATTGTAGCTCTAAGACTTTTAACTTTTCTATGATCTTAGCTTCATCTATTTTAGTTAGCGTATTTGTTTGAATTATCCATTCTAAGTTCTTTATATGTTGTTCTGCTTCCTTTTTCCTCATAAAAGTTTTACTTAAAAGTCTTTGAAGTTTTGCCTTCCCGTTTTCATATTCACGATTTTTCGTTTGAAGTTGAGTTCTAATCTCTTTGCGTTTTTCTTTAAGCCGAATAAGTTTTCTAGATAAACGATCTATCTTAATCCGAAGATCAGTTGTCTCGTTTTTCACTCTTTCGTGTTCTGAATTAAATATGTTCCTTTTTTCAGCCCACTTCTCTGCTTTATAATTTATAAAGTTTTTATGTTTTTGGAGTGTTGTGACTTGAACGTTTAACTCATCAATTTTTTTAAAAAGGTCATCGACTACGTTTTTGTTGGGCATTCTCCATCATCATCATCATTAGTTAATGATTTCTTCTCCAGAGGTGAAGATTCTTGTTATAAGCGCGTGGAGATTTATGAATCCTAATTGTTTTCTCGAAGAAACCGGTATGAGACTAAAAGATAAACCAAGTTTGGAGATGAGATGCATAATTCCACGACTTATAATACGATTTGTTTCAGAGAGCTTTTGTTCTATTGAGCGTTCAAGAGTCCCAATCTTAGATCCCCAATGTAATATTCTTTTTATTTCTCTGCAAGGAAGCAAGTCTACTTTTGAAAGAATATCTATCTGAGGTAGGAGGAAACGACTATAGACTGCTGTAGCTAGAAACATGGACGACACATAGTTTAGTGGGTTCGAAGAGAAAGCTGAATCAAAGAGATAAACTATAGCCTTTGGATCAGCTGTAAACTCGTTGACAATGTTTAGGCCGCTTGTCCTAAAGGTAAAGAGTTCCATCTGTCCTGGAGTATCCACTAGAACATAGTCAGAGCTGAACTCTAAGACCTCTTTTTTGATCGAGTCTATTTCTGCGGCAATTAAATCTGCAGCCATAATTAGCGCTCCATTAGGGCCAAGCTCATATTTTTCCATCAATTCATATATGGAGACATATTCACGGGCATCCACATCTGGATCATAGGGTGTCCTTAGCACCCCCGGATCGAGGTTGACGGATATTACAGACTGATTTTTATATTTCAGCCAATCTGAAAAGGCAGAGACTAAAAGAGATTTTCCAGATCCCGCTGTTCCAAGTACAAATATTATATACAATTTTTTATTCCATTTTTGATGAATAAACTAAATACAACGAATAATTGTAGGTAGCTAGCTATAGGAAAAATTAGCTCTTGAATTAACTCCGTGTCTACTTATCAAGATAGTCGATGTTTTTAACCTTCCCTCCTCGCTCTATAATTTTTTGAGAAATCTGTTTTGTTACCATTTCAAGATCGTTTTTACTCTTTTTCTTTGATCCTGACCTCTTTGTTATGTGAAGTTCTAATATCGAAATGGGCTCTTCTGCTTTTGGACGAGACTTTATATATACTAGTGGATTATGAAGCATCGTTTTTTCTATTAATGGCGCTATCTCAGATTCCAATATTTCTGTCACCCTCAGCTTTTTTTCATAGACAAAGAACTCTCCAACCGCTTCTTTTATCATCGGGACTATGCTACTCTCAAACATCGCCTTCATTTCACTAGGGACGCCGGGCAAAGCAACAATTTTCGAAGCGTCGTATTCTATGTAAATTCCGGGAGCGGTACCAACTGGATTTGATAGTGGTTTAGCTCCATAGGGGATTCTGGCCATCTTAAGTCTAGCAGGAGTTAAATCAATGCGCTTTAGGGTTTCTACTTCATATTTATGATACTTTCCTTTAACCATACGTAAGGCTTCTTCATTTAACTTAATTGGTCTGTTCAAAGCGTTAGCTATCGCCTGAGAAGTCTTGTCATCAAAGGTTGGTCCGAGTCCCCCTGTGACGATAATGAAAGTCGGTCTCCTTAGAAGGGTCCCCTTAAGAGTAGAGAAAAAATCATCTAAAAAATCTCCTATAGTATTTATTCTTCTAACGCTTCCTCCTAATTTTGTTATGTATTTTGCAAGCCATTTAGCATTCGTATTCAATATATTTCCTGTTAAAAGTTCATTTCCGACACAAATTATCTCAACAGAACAAACCATAAAAAAGTTATCGCCTCTTGCGAGAAAACCACCAGTCTAGATAGTCCTTTCTTTTTTTCTTACGTTGTTCATCTTTATTCTCAAAATTTGGTCGAAGTTTTTCCTTAAGTTCCATAATTTCTTGGTATGATAAGGATAATCCACAGCTCTTACATGTATATCGGCGAATAGATGGATCATAGTGTAGATCGCCCCCACACTCTGGACAATAGGGCATTAATCAAACCTCAATTTAATTGCGTATTACTCAATACTTATTTTAAAACGAAACCTATAAGATTTTATTTTTTATATGCGTGGATTGGGTATAGAACGTAGAAGCGCAAGCTTTATGCTTGTACTTAAGTTACTTTAGAAGCGGATAGATTGAAATATCAAATACTATCGATCACTAAAACTTATTAACAACCTACAGGCTCTATTATTAATCCTTTGGTGAAGAAAGCTAATGAGTGAAAACATCAAAGTTATTTTAGCAACAGATTGTGGAAGCACAACAAGCAAAGCCCGCTTCTTTAGAAAAGTCGGTAAAGAATATAGATTTGTAGCTGCTGGCGAAGCTCCAACAACGGTAGAAGCACCATACGAAAACGTTACCCTTGGAGTGAGTAATGCAATAAGGGAAGTCGAAGAACTGACTGGACATAAGATCCTGAGTTCAAAGGGAATAATAACGCCTTCGAAGGGAAGTAACGAAGGTGTTGACCTTTATGTTACTACTAGCAGTGCTGGAGGCGGACTACAAATGATGGTTACCGGAGTCATGACGAACATGACAGCCGAAAGCGCTAACCGTGCAGCTCTGGGAGCGGGAGCCATAGTTATGGATGTGATTGCCGTAGACGATGGTCGCAAACCCTGGGAAGAAATAGAAAGAATACGTTTTCTAAGGCCCGATATGATTCTTTCGTCCGGCGGAACGGATGGTGGAACTGTATCTCATATAGTAAAGATAGCGGAATTTATTAGATCTGCTGATCCACATCCAAGATTAGGTACAGAATTCAAATTACCTATTGTTTACTCAGGTAATAAAGTAGCACGCCCTGCAATAAAAAAACTTCTCGGCGAAAAATTTGCGCTTACAATTACCGACAATTTACGGCCAAAAATAGAGATCGAGAATACCGAACCCGCGAGGAACGCAATCCATGAACTTTTCATGGAACACGTAATGTCTCACGCACCTGGATATGATAGACTAATGAAGTGGACTCCTATTCCAATCATGCCAACTCCGGCAGGCGAAGGAAGAATGTTCCGAACCTATGCAGAAGGAAACAATGTGAATCTTGTTGGTGTAGGCCTAGGAGGAGCCACTACAAACATTTATTCAATATATGATGGAAAATTTGTCCGATCTGTAAGCGCCAACCTTGGAATGAGTTATAGCATATGCAACGTTTTGAAGGAAACAGGAATCAAAAACATTATTCGCTGGCTACCCTTTGAAGTAAATGAAACTGATGTGCTTAATAGACTATATAACAAGATGATTCGTCCAACAACTATTCCACAAACTTTAGAAGAATTAATGATTGAACATGCTGTTGCTAGAGAAGCTTTACGACTCGGATTTCAACATCACAAATCCTTAGCTAGACCCTTAGTAGGCCACTTCAAAGCAGGAGCTTTAGTATTAGGCGTACAAACCAAGGTTGAAGGAGTAAGTCGATATACGACGTATATTGATATGCTAAAAGTTGATGTTCTCGGCGGAACCGGCGGGCTATTATCTCATGGTCCAAGACGGGTTCAATCAATGATGATTCTTATGGATGGTTTTCAGGTTGAAGGCGCAACCCTCCTATTTCAAGATAGCGTCTTTATGATGCCTCATCTGGGAGTCCTTTCAACCGTTAACCCTAAGATAGCATTAGAGATTTTTGAAAAAGATTGTCTAGTTAAACTAGGCACATGCATAGCTCCAAGAGAAACTACAGAAAAAGTGGAAGAAGGCCAAAAAATTGGAACTGTTAGCTTAACTATGCCTAATGGAGAAACTATAGAAGAACCCTTAATTCATGGCACCATTAAAAGAATCCCATTAAAAGAAGGCGATGTTGCAAAAGCAAGGATTAACCCTGATCGCGGGTTTGATGTAGGTGCAGGATCTGGTCGTGTTCTAGAAAAACAAGTTCATGGAGGAGTCGTAGGCATTCTTTTAGATGCTCGGGGACGCCCATTGAAACTTCCTGAAAACGATGACGTAAGGAGGAGAAAACTTACAGAATGGCT
>JAEOTF010000176.1 GCA_016840025.1 Candidatus Hodarchaeota archaeon | reverse complement strand
TTATTGTAATAGATGTCAAGGAACCGATTTTTCTCCTATTTTGTTTGAACCAAAAGGTGAGGTTATAACCTTTTCTTCAACTTATAAAAGGAAAGCCTCCGATGAGCAACGAATTTTTGGCTCTGCAAGACTTTATACTGAGGACGGTAAAGATTCTATTTCAATCAGCGGTACATTTGATGTAAAGGGGATTGATGATTTAAAAATTGGGGATAAGGTAGAATTAGTCCCACACGATAAATATAATATTTTTAAAAAAATGGAGGAATAGAAAAATGAGAAATGTCGCAGTAGTAGGTGCAGGAATGTCTCCATTTGGCAGACTTGATGCACTTATGTATCAAGAAATTGGAAGACCTGCTGTAAACGACGCTATAGAAAATGCTGGAATTGACCGAAAAATGATCGAAAGTTGTTATTATGGTACTTGCGGAGGAGTTGGGGTTGGACATGAAATTATGAGCGAAGCAGGAATAACAGGAATTCCAATTACCAGAGTAGTAAATGCATGTTCTTCAGGCTCAAATGCATTCCGATTGGCTTTTATGGATATCGCTTCAGGTATGAGTGATTGTGTAATGGCAATGGGAATAGAGAAGATGAAGAATGTTTCTATGGGGGTTGTTGGAGGCGGGACAAGATTTCAAATTGAAGCAAAAGCATATAGTCACGGTTCTCCGTTGCCAAGTGGTGGAGGTGGTGGCATGCCAGCTGGATTTGCTTTTATGGGGAGAATGCATATGAAACAGTATGGCTCAAAAAAAGAGGATTTCGCAAATATCGTAGTCAAAAGCAGGAGGAATGGATCTAAGAATCCCAAAGCCGAATTTCAAAACCTAATGACACTTGATGAGGTTTTAGATGATGTAATGATAAATGATCCTCTGACCAGATCACAATGCTGTCCCCGAACAGATGGAGCTGCAGCTGTAGTCCTTATGAGCGAAGATTTTGTCAAGAAGCATCACATTGACACGCCAATCTGGGTTAAAGGTAGTGCTATGGGAAGTAACATGGCGGGTGGAAATGACAGGCGGTTTTTTGAAGAAACAGGTAAATGGTACGGTCCGGGAATAGTCACTGATTATTTAACGGCACAAAAAGTATATAAAATGGCTAAAGTTGAACCAAAAGACTTCTATGATAGAGGATTTGTTGAATGCCATGATTGCTTTTCAGTTTCAGAGCTTGTTCATTACGAAGATTTTGGCTTCTGCAAGAAAGGTGAGGGTTCTGATATGATTAATGATGGTGTCGTGGAAATTGATGGTGATCTTCCTATTAATCCTAGCGGAGGTTTGCTCTCAGTAGGACACCCACTCGGGGCAACTGGAGCACGACAGGTTGCTGAAATATATTGGCAAATGACGAAAGACAAGGAAGTTGCAAAACGCCAAGTTCCCGACAAACATCTTGATCTTGGGCTCCAACATACTTTAGGACAACCTGGAATGGGTTTTACAAATGTAATGCACGTCTTTTCGAGAGATCTCTAAAATTCTGTATTTTTTTAATCTATTTTTTAATTTCTATTCTTTTTTCAAAAGTTATAAATAAATTTCCATTTAATTTTATCTTTAAGAAATATTAAATTTCAATATAAAAAATTAAGGAAAAAATGTAAAATGTCATATGAGGGATATAACCTTTTAAAAATACGTGTTGATAAAGGAGTTCTTTTTGCAACAATTGATAATCCACCTATAAACTTACTAAACAATGACCTTTATGGTGAATTCGGAAAACTTGCTAATGAAGTGTCTCGTGATGATATTGTAAAAGTAATTGTATTTGACAGTGCTGATACTGATTATTTTATTTGCCATTATGATGTGAGATTTCTCCTACAATATCCAGATGAAGCACCTCCAAAACCAACTGAGTTACATGGTGGTCACCAACTACAGGAGTTATATCGTACTATGCCAAAGATTTCAATTGCAAAAATTGAAGGTCGAGTAAGAGGAGGGGGAAGTGAATTTGTTTTATCACTTGATATGAGATTTGGTGCTATTGGAAAAGCAATATTAAGTCAGTTAGAAATCCCGTTAGGAATAATCCCTGGGGGAGGTGGTACTCAGAGATTACCTCGCTTAGTAGGGAGAGCCCGTGCTATGGAAATTGTGGTGGGCGGTGGAGATTATCCCGCTGAATTAGCTGAAAGGTATGGTTATATCAACAGGGCACTTCCTCCAGAAGAAATAACACCATTTGTAGAAGAGCTTGCATATCGTATTGCTTCATACCCCGCAGAAACAATTGCTGCGGCAAAGAAAGCTGTACTACTAGCTTTAGAAAAACCTATTGTGGAAGGGTTGTTAGAAGAACAACATCTTTTTGATCTAACATGTACTTCTGGGGCAGCTAAAGAAAGAATGAGTTTATTCCTTGAAATAGGTGGTCAAACTCGAGAAGGAGAACTCGTGGTCTCTAAGTGGGTTGATGAACTTACAGAAAAACTTGACAAAGAATGATTTTTGTATAATGTAATATAATTATAGAAGGATGTCAGAAATTATTCCTAAGAACGATTCGAAGGACTACTGGGTTAAAAAATTAAAAAAGTTTGTACCCGAATTTCTCAAACAACATGAAATTCTTAAAAATTTCCACGAAAAGGCATCTGTAATCCTTCATGGATCCATTACTTTAGGTTTTGACGATCCTTTTTCGGATATTGATTTGTGGCTCCTTATTCCAAAAGAAGAACTTATTCAACTTGAGAAAATTTCCGGAACTCTCTTTTTTGAGATTGAAGTTAACGATAAACCGGGGCATTTGAATGCTGAATCTATTGAGGAATTCTCAAGACAATTTTATCGCCTTAGAAATTCTAATGATCAGCCTGATTTGGATATCGTTTTTCAATTACGGAATGCAGTAATCGTGATTGACAAAACAGGCATTGGAAAGGAGCTAATTACCTCAGCTTGTCAACCCATGAGAAAAGAAGTAAGTGATTGTTTTTTCTTTTATCATTATATAGAAATGCGGGGTGATCATCGCGCCTCGGATAATCCTATGGAAAGAAATCATCCTGTGGGAGTACTTCTTTCTCTTCCTAAAACATTAGCTCAATCTTTACGAGCAGCTATGGTCCTAGACAATGAACCTTATCCTTATGATAAATGGCTTTATTATATGGCAAAAAAAATGCCAACAGGGAAAAAATTAATCCCAAGTATAGAAACGATTCTTAATATTCTGGCAGAGGGTGGACTTCATTTTAAAGGTTCCGAGAAAGACAATCCAATCAGTCAGGAAATAAGAGAAATTCGTAAAATTCTAATTGAAGAAGCAAGATCCAGAGGTAACAATTCCCCCTGGCTGGAAAAATGGTGGTTATACATGACTCAAGCTCGTGCCATGATTAAGGAAATCCATTGGTAGGAAAACCAATTATCGACCAAAACTAAAAAAGTTAATGGGGATTTGTTATCTTAATATCTTAAAACTAACAAATGATCAAGAATGGAATATAAGAATTATAAAGTGTGGAAAATTGAAGTAAAAAATAGTGTAGCGTGGGTGACAATTGATAATCCTCCTGTAAATTTAATCAATATACCTTTCCTGGAAGATATGGAACGCTTTTTCAATCAAGTAAAAGTTGATGATGATGTTAAAGTTATTGTTTTTCAAAGTGCTGATCCGGAATTTTTTATTTCACATTTCGATGTCACGGCATTAACAGATTTCCCTGAAGAAGCAGGGCCTAAACCAACAGAATTAGGAGGCTGGAAAAAATTCTTTATGGAATTTCGTACACTTCCCAAGGTAACAATTGCAAAGATAGAAGGCATTGTTGGTGGTGGTGGAAACGAATTTTGTCTTTCTCTTGACATGCGTTTTGGGGTGATTGGAAAGGCTGTTTTCTCCCAAACTGAAGCTGCAGTAGGGATAATCCCAGGAGGTGGGGGAACACATTGGCTAACTCGGTTAATGGGAAGATCCCGTGCTTTAGAAGCCATGCTAGGGCTGATGCCTTTTTCTGCTAAGATGGCAGAACGTTACGGGTGGATTAATAGAGCCTTACCTGCAGATAAGATTGGACAGTTTGTGGAACTGCTGGCTAATAGCATAGCATATGTCTCGGCTGAGACGATAGGTATCATTAAGAAATCCGTTGTTGTTGCAGAAGAAATGTCTCGTAAAGAAGGTTTACTTGAGGAAAGCCATCTTTTTTCAATAGCTGCCGGCCTAGGAGAATCTAAGGGGAGGATGAACCAGGCTCTTGATTCTGGACTACAAACGCGGGAGGCAGAATTAGGTCCCAAAAGAAGATTAGAAGAATTGAAAAAACTCTTAGGAGACATTTTATAAGGATTTTTTTTTTACTTTAGATTTAAATCCGTTTTCTATAATTCAAAACTTATAAATAGAAAACTACCTAAAATAAATTCATAACAATATTTCCTTAAAGAACAATTAAGGATAATCTAGTCATATTAATTTAAATGGGTGTGAAGAAATGAGTTACGACAATCTTAAAATGTTAAAAGTGAAAGTAGATAAAGGAGTTGCGTTTGTAACTATTGACAATCCTCCAATGAATCTTTTGAATATGGCAATGGGTATGGAATTTGCGGTTCTTGCACAAACAGTTCTAAAAGATGATAATGTACGTGTTATTGTGTTCGATAGCGCTGATCCAGATTTTTTCATTGCACACTTCGATGTCGAAGGTTTGGTTGTATTACCTGATGAAGCACCACCAAAAAGAGAAAGTATTGAAGGTACCGGCCATATGATTCAGGAATTATATCGTACAATGCCAAAAGTTTCGATTGCTAAAGTGGAGGGAATTGTACGTGGAGGAGGTTTTGAGGTAATTCAAGGCTTTGATATGATATTTGGAGAACTCGGGAAAGCAGTATTTGCTCAACCGGAAATCGGAGTAGGAATTATACCTGGGGGTGGAGGAACAATCAGAGTTCCTCGTGAAGTAGGACGAAGGCGTGCTATGGAGATAGTTCTTGGAGGTCATGACTTCCCTGCAGAAATAGCTGAATTGTATGGATTAATAAATCGCGCATTACCTCCAGATAAGTTGACCCTCTATGTGGAAAATCTAGCTTATAGAATTGCCACATTTCCTCCAGAATCAATTGCCTTGGCGAAGAAATCCGTGTTAGCAGGAGTTGAACTCCCAATCGTTGATGCCCTTTTGGAAGAAAATTACTTATTTGGCAAATCCGTTGCGTTACCTGCCGCAAAGGCTCGAATGAATATGTTTTTAGGTGCTGAAGGACAGTCTCGTGAAATAGAATCAAATACAAATACATTGCTGGATGATCAAGAACAGAATTTGTTCGAAATGCTTGAGAAAAGGGATGATTAAAAAAAGAATACGTAAAAAATTTTTTTATATTACCTTATTTTTTTTAAAAATTTGAATATCTTCCTCGGAATAATTGAGATTTTTCAAAACTTCTTCTGTGTCTTGCCCTGCTTTAGGTGCAAAACTTCGAATGGTAGGTGGAGTCCGAGACATTTTAATAGGTGAAGCGAGATTTTGAACTTCTCCTAGAACAGGGTGTTCCATTTTCACAATCATATTTCGAGCTATTATTTGAGGGTCCGAACAAGCTTCCCAAAAATTCTTAACAGGAGACACACATGTATCAAAGCTTTCGAAAACTTCCATCCATTCGGCTTGAGTTTTCTTAAGAAACTCTTTTTGTACTTCACCAATTACCTTTTCATTTTCTTCTGCCCGAACATATTGCTTTCCTTTGAGATCATCTCTTCCTAATCCTTCACATAAAGCATACCAAAATTTTGGCTCAATTGCCCCAACGGCTATGTATTTATTATCTTTGGTCTTATATGAGCCGTAATAGGGCGAACCACTACCTCCTCCTGAACCCCAACCTTGTTTTCCACTATGATCTCGTACAAATTTATTAGCCGCTACGATTGGTTGGAAGAAGAAAGTCGAATCGGTCATAGATACGTCAATGAATTGCCCCATTCTTTCGGGATTCTGTTCTCTCTCAAAAAGAGCACCAAGGATTCCTATAGCAGCGATTAAGGCACCTCCTATATCCGCTGGAGAAAGTCCTGGTACTAAAGGGGGCCTCTCTTGGCCTTCTTTTCCATAAATAGCCCGAGCTCGGGTTGCATCAAGAATTCCACTAATACCTATATAATTGATATCATGACCAGCCTTTTGCTTGTAAGGTCCGTTCTGTCCATAACCTGTCATAGAACAGCAAATTATTGAAGGATTAATTGAAGAAAGAGTTTCATAGTCAATTTTTAATTTCTCCATAACTCCAGGTCGAAACGTATCCATTACAACATCGGCTTGTTTAACTAAATCGTAAAAAATCTTCAGAGCCTCATCAGTCTTCAAATTTAAGGTCACAGATTTTTTATTTCTCATAAGAACAGCATTAAAAGCACTCACATATTGATCTCCCTTCTGGAAAAAAGGTGGTAGATTACTCATAGGATCGCTCGGATTCTCTACACGAATAATGTTTGCTCCAAGATCCGATAAGATCATAGTACTGTAAGGTCCAGGAAGCATCCGAGACAAATCTAAAATTGTAATGTTCTCTAGTGGTAATGTCATATTACATCAAAATTAATACCTAATTTTTTAATTTACTAATTTTCCTCTTGAAATTAAAAAAAATATAACGAGCAAATTAAAGTATATATTTAAAAACATCGAATAATTATTGTCTTAAAATTTCTTCAAAAAATAGAAGATTACAAACGATGGCAGAATCAAACACAGTTTCTTCTTTGAGAGAACTCAAAAGAGGAAGGTTGATAGGGTATTCTTTAGGTGCTTTCGGTTATATGCTTTTGTTGATGGCAACCGAATCATATTCATATAATTTCTATGTCTATACTATACGGATAGATTCCATTTTAGTCTCGCTGGGAACAACGATAAGTATGTTAGTGTCCGCATTTTCCGGAATTATATTCGGAGTTGTATTGGATAATACAAAACCACGTAAAATTGGGAAAAGGCGGCCTTATATTCTCATAGGATTACCGGTTTGGCTCGTTTCTGCAATATTAGTTTATTTACCTCCTTGGATACCCCCCCAAGCGGAGGCTATGGTAAGTACTGTAATGTATTGGCCAACTGCGCTCTGGTACTGGGGAATGAGTTTTTTAAAAGGTGTGTTTGGTGGTGTAATGATGATTGCTTTCAGTTCTGTACTTCCTGAAATATCTCAAACATTGGAAAATAGGAAACAAGCTGCAGTATTAGCTTCAATTTTGAGAGTGGTCGGTTCCATTTTCAGTATTGCTGTTCCTAATGTTATTCAAAGTCTTCTTGAAGATCCGACTAATACAGGGTATTGGACAAATAGTGGAAAATTTGTTAGAAACGTCATGCCCCCCGTTTCGATCATCTTTGGGATTATCTCAGCTATTCTAATCCTCATCTCCTTTTTCTCAATTGATGAGAGATTCCATTTGAATTCTCCCCCTCAAGAAAAAAGATCGCTAAAAAGTACATTTAAGTACTTATTTGTTCCAGCAAAAGACAAAGAGTATATGAAAATCATGGTTGCTGGAGTGGCTAGTCAAGTTAGTCAATTTGCACTTCTCTTTACAATTATTCCATTTATCGCTTTCGTATTGGGGAAGGGATTAGCCCCTAATCTAGTAGCAGATCTTTATATTGTCTATATCATAATCAGCATCTCAACTAAGTTTATCTGGTTGTTGATTTGGTGGTTAATTGGGAAGTTCCTGTTGAGGGCAAAATTATTGAAAACATATAAAATAAACGTTGTAGTTATAATTATTGCTGCAATTTTTGAACTCTTTTTCCTAGGTGATATGCCTTTCATCCTACGAATGGTTCTCTTTATTGTTTCTTTTGGCACCGTATTGGGAAGCATGTACTCAACTACCATGTTTAGTTCACCCATTATGAATGAAATGGTAGATAGAGCTGCCGAAATGCATATAAAGAGGAGTGGGAATGAATCCATGATTAAAGACCAGGCAGTTACTCGCCTTTCAGGAGCATATATGGGACTTTTTATGTTTTCAACTAGTTTAGTTGCAGCTCTTTCTTCTTCAATCTATGGGGTTATATTTAGAGGTGAAAACTCACGCGACCCGATTATTCTTACACTCGGATTAGCCTCTATGGGAATCCTATATTTTGTATGCTTCTTATTTATTCGCTGGTTCAAAGTAAAACTTAGAGAATCTAAATGATTCAAATTATTTTTTTGTTTTTTTGGTTCTATAATCTCCCCATTTACCATCCCGATCAGAAAAAGCTTTCGTTAATCCTCCCCCTGAGTACAATTGTTTTATAAAATCTTCAGTGCTTTTAGTATAATGAGCAAGAGAAACTAAGGAATGTCCAGCACGGAGACCACTTCGAATACCCATAATCTCCATCGCTTGATGAACACTTCGTTTGTTAAGAATTTGTAAGTCAGGAGGAATATTTGCTACATTCCTAGCCATTTCTAATACTTTTTCATCTAATTGATCATTAGGAAAACATCTGTTTGCAAATCCTACTCTTACTGCTTCATTTCCACTAAGAGAAGCTCCAGTTAGCATATATTCCATTGCTGCCCTCATACCCATCAGCCATGTTGGATATTGGAGATCTGGGGGAGAGATTGACCTAACTGCAGGATAACCAATTTGGGCATCTTCAGATACATAAACTAAATCACAAGCAGCTGCTAATTCACTTCCCCCAGCCAAACAATAACTGTGAATTTGAGCAATTATTGGTTTAGCCATATCCCACATTTTAAACCATCCCTCTGTAAGATGTTTCGGCCATGAATAACTTCTCAAACCCAATTCGGGGGATGTAAACCAAGGTCGATTCCTTCTAAGATCAGTTCCGAGATCATACCCCGCCGAAAAACAAGTCCCTGCTCCTCTAATGATAGTTACCCTAATATCTTTATCCTCATCCGCTTTTTCGAGTGCTTTAAAGACTTCTCCCCTTATTTCATTGTTCAAGGCGTTTCTTTTTTCAGGTCTGTTAAGAGTAATTCGATTTATGTATTTCTCAGGTTGATCAACTAAAATATACTTATATTCGTCTGTCATGATCTTTTGCCATAATAATTTTGAATAAAATAAAGTAAATGGGAATAAAACTATTTTGAAAAATTTCCCTCTAATCACTAAATATAAGTATAAATAAAAAAGAATTGAAATAAAATTAGTTTATTTTTTAACTTCGTATCCAGCTTTTTCCCTATCATAAGTGCTTCTTGTTACTCCACGATCTCTAAGGATTTGTTTCAAAGTTCTATGGACTTTACTTTTCGGTAATTCATCGATAAAATCGATGAAACGGGGGATCATAAAGTATGCCATCTTTCCTTGACAGTAATCAAGTAACTCCTCTGGTGCCATAGATTCACCTGGTTTTAATACAACTGACACCATAACCTCGTCTTCCACTATTCCTTCAGGTTGGACTGCATAAGCAGCTGATTCCAGCACTTTATCATTTTGATTTATCACACGTTCAACAGACCACGGTGATATATTTTCTCCTCTTCTCCTAATGGAATCCTTTTTACGATCTACAAAGTAAAACCAGCCGTCAGCATCCATTGTAGCTAAATCTCCTGTATGTAGCCATAGATTTCCATCATTTGCTTCTCGAATTTTACTCTTAGTGGAATCAGCATCCTTATAGTAGGTGACTTTCCTCATCTCAACTTCCCCTCTCTTAACCAAAAATACTAATTCACCGACTTCATCGGCTCCTAAAAGATTTCCATCATCATCCATTATTCCTGCTTTACTGTCTCCTAAAGGTTTTCCCATCGTTCCTACAGGAACATTTTTCTGGAAGAAAGGACCAAGAATATAACCTCCTCCATCAACTGCACCATAAAACTCTTTTATTTCTACATTGAACCGCTTCTCAAAGGGTATCACTAATTCCTTAGGACAAGCAGCAGATATAATTAGTTTTACCTTATTTTCACCGTCATTAGGACGTTCTGGTTGTTTAAGAATAAACTGAGGCATTGCCCCCAATAAATTAAATGAGGTGACATTATACTTTCTACAAATATCCCAGAGACGGCTTGCACTAAATCTTTTTGAAAGAACAACAGGTGTTTCTGTCATATAACCTGGAAAAGTTGTAATTTGCAGGGCGTTACCGTGAAATAATGGTAAGCAAGTGTATAAAATATCATCTTTTCCGCCTAAGAAAAGTCGTATCAAGCCAGAAGCTGTTTGCAAGGCATTACCAGCAACAGTCTTTTTGTAAAAAAAAGTAGTTGCTTTAGGAGGTCCGGTAGTTCCTGAAGTATACATGAGATAACTTTTTTCCTCAAAATCAATTTCAGCTTCAATATCATCGTCAGGTGATTCCAAGATTTCTTGAAGTGATA
>JAEOTF010000175.1 GCA_016840025.1 Candidatus Hodarchaeota archaeon | reverse complement strand
ACACCTTCTCGATAAAAAGATCTTTAACATCCATATTGGTGAAAGTACGCAACTACCAATTTTCACTCTTGATATAGAGTTCTGTCATTTCCTTGCAGTACCATTAAATGCAGAGATACAAAATAATTATTTAAGAAATCTCGATCTTATTGAGGACATAAAACAACGAAAACTCCTAGAAAAAATGTTAAACGTATTATGGACTACCTTTGATGACACTACTTCCAAAATAAAGACAAAAGATGGGTTCTCACTCTCGCCGACCCTCGGAATCCCCCTCTACGCGATTTTTGATCTTTTTATTGATGCATTTCCTACAAAGGAGAATGTAGAGCGTTTATTACCATTCCATGAATTTATAGTAAAGACGACAAAAACTGATTACCCCATTCCAACAGTTTGTCAAATCTGGGAAGCACGACCCAATGAGTGTCGTACTTTCCCATTTGGAAGAGCATTTATAGAGAAGGGCGGAACAATGAAAGAACTCGCCATGTTGATGGATCATCCCTGCCCAGAAGAAGCCTTTAAGGGAAAAGAGAGATCTTTAACAGAGTATTTTAACGAACAAGAGTTATTTGGCAACTATGAATGGATGCTAGGGTGGCAGGATTTTGTTACCTCTGGAGAATTTGATGAACTAGAACTAACCCAAGAAGCAATTTATCATTTTCTAATTGATATCCTATATTTCAATCCACAGTACCAAGAACAAACAGTATTTTACGCCACACTTACAAAAAAGGTAAAATACTTAGTTTCAGAGTTAAAAAAGTTAATCAAGCTAAAATATGAGATGTTTATGGATGCTTCCACTTCTAAACGGGCACAGATCAAGGCGACACAACTAATGTTGCGGTTGAAGGAAAAAATTGAGAAAGAGCAATTATAGCAGATGACAGGCAAATCTTGTTACAAAAGTAATGTAAAGTAATCTGCAGGGCTAACTGGTTGATTGAGTTATGAGTCGCGTTCAAAACATAAGGTAGTTAAATAAACTAGTGAGTTAAAACTCGCCAAGTTAGGTGGGGTAATTTAATGAAGATTATAGAAGAATATGAGAAATTTAATTTTACAGTAAAGAATTCTGGAGCTTTCAGGAATGTCCTTGAATATGAAGGAGTTACCATTCCTAGTACAGACAACCCCTTTTCAGAAGCCCTATTTATGGGGATAGGGGGAGGAATCGGCGCCGAATATCTTACGTATGCTATGAAGTATAAGGGGAAGGGGGAAGTTGGCTTCTATTTTCGTTTGTGCTATAAACCCAAGGCAGTAACTTCTGCGAATGATTGGTTCATTCCCAAGATTGCCTCGCGGTTAGGTCTGAAATTAGCCATCCATGAGACCACTAGTCGAGAAAGGTTTGTCAAAACGCTATCTGATGCTTTAAGTAACAATAGACCGGTCATTATTTTTCCCTCACTCGGTAAACTGAAAGAAAAATTCTCTTTCCCTACTAGTGCCTTATCTTTAAGCAGTGGTCTTGCACCTCATTATGGTGCTGTTGTTTATGGGTTTGACGAAGAAACAGGGAGAGTTCATATTACTGACAGACGCCTTTATCCTTTCACTCTTTCATTAGAAGAATTAGCTGAAGCCCAGACTACAAGGAAACATGTGGCGTTTATTGTTCAGTCTTCATCAACAGAGAAAGACATAAAGCAAGCAATACGAGCAGGTATAACCGACTGTTACACGGAATTACTAAAAGGCTATATGAGGAATGTCCGTGTAGAAGGTTTTCAAGTGTGGGCGGAGCGATTAGTGGACCTAAAGCATAAGCAAGGATGGATAACTTTCACGCATAGACAGCTTTATGATCACTTTGTTGATATTCATGAGACCATAATGTATTTCCTCTCTTCCCAAAGTGGGTTACGTTCGACCTACGCGGATTTCCTTGAAGAAGCAAGCGAGATCATTAACAAACCTCAACTGAGGGAAGTGGCATCACT
Organism: Candidatus Hodarchaeota archaeon; assembly: GCA_016840025.1. The sequence continues at coordinate 8,903 of JAEOTF010000175.1, read as the reverse complement.
TTATAGGAGCCTAGGCAGCAAATGGGCGGAATTCGCTAAAACAATCCTTTCTGGTTCAATTCCCTTGTTCAAAGACACTGCTGAAGCCTTAAAAAAATGGAATCTGCTCTTTCTAAGTCACAATCAACCTCAAATGAATGTATGGGTAGAGATGCAGGAGGAGATAAAGATTATTCGTACGAGAGTCCTCGAATCATGGCCTTTTAGTGGGAATGAGACTATAAATTTCCTTAAGGAATTAAGTCAACAGCTATTTAATATATATGATGATGAGAAAGAAGCAATAATGGCTTTAAAATCTACAATTAGCTAATCTAGACAATAAAATTGAATCTTGAAGAAAATATCATTTTATACTCAGGAGTTTCTCTTTGACTATATTGAATTCAGGGAGCTTTACAATTATTAATGGTTCAAGGGATTTCCAGAGTTTTCTCTTGGATTCAATTCCCCTCTCGAATTCTGACAGGTCTTCTATTTGATACTTGCTTTTGTATCTTGTTACTAAAAAATAGAGATCAAATACATCCCTAGGTTTGTCTCTATTAATTATTGCGTTTATCTTGCTTTTTATGATTTCTTCAAGGGGTGATATTCTTACTTGAAAATCAGGGACATCAGGATATGGTGATTGGAATTCTCTTTCTTCCCATTTCTCAGGTCTGAAACCAATTTGTATTGGTACTTGAGTGCTTCCGAAACTGGGAGCCTCAATGTGTATTTTTGAGAAGAGAGTGTTTTTTGTGGTTCTTTCCTTTAAGACTTCTACTTCAAATCCTAATAAGCCCATATTTGTTGTAACATTCCCAAGAAACTCAATTCTTTCTGGTAGACTCAGATCTATATCTTCACTGAATCTAGGTAGTTTAAAGAGTTTCCAAAGACAGGTTCCGCCTTTAAAGACAAATTTTGGGGATTCTTTGTATAGTAGGAAGAGGACTATATCGTGAGCATAGTCTTTTCTTATTTGTTCTAGAGTCGTGAGTCTTCTGACAAAAGCGTATTTTTTCAACTCATTAAGAGGTAGCATTCACCCACCTTCTTACTCTTTTTCTAACTGCTTTCTTTTTGACGAGATCAAGGTATTCTTTTACCCTTTTCAGCTCTATTTTTGCCTGTATCTCTCCTATAGGCTCGTATCCGAAGTACGCCAGGTCTATTATGGCTTTTTCAATACTTGCTACAGGAATTTGGAAGTTTTCATAGTTTATGTAGTTATAACCAAAGAACATGCTTGGTTTTACTCTAAACAGTTTTATTGCAGAGTTTTGGAATTCTATAGTAGTTTTTTTTCTTCTTCTTGTTGACAATACCTGTATTTGTTGTGGTACTTGAAGTATGGCGTTTCTTAGTGAGAGGGCAGTGAACATCGTTAGATAGGAAGGGAATGAGAGGAATGGTGCAATTATTATTGGATTTCTTATGCATGAATATTTACCTTTTTCAATTCTCCTTATTCTTTTTTTGGTGATTAAGTGATTTGCTAGTCTTTTTACGTATGTTTGAGGAATACCATGAGAAACCATGTCATGGGAAGTGAATAATGGTTTTTGGATTAGTTTCTCAACTATGTGTGCGTATTTTATTCGTGGCATTCGAATCACTATAGTAACAATAGATTGTTACTTTGGTGACTTAAACTTTTTTTAATATTCAATAAATGTAACTTGCTGCAAATCCTCATTCCGTTCTTTCCCCTATTATTATCTCTGATATTGTTTTCGGAGCAAGTCTTAATGAAGATTTACGCTTTTATCTAGCTTTTTAGAGCTTCCTTGATCTTTTGAATCTCATACCTACCGAATTTGTTGATCCTTTAGTTTTTGATAAATAATTTTCATCCTCCTCTCCTAAGTAATTCTTCTAGTAAAGTGATTGTCCCATTTTTATCTAGGTACATATTCTCATTTCCACATTTGGGTGAATAAATACAAGAAGGACAACCTGTAGTGCATTTACAGTCTTTCACGAGTTCATAAGTCATTTTTACAATCTCATGAATTAATTCATAGGCTTTTTCTGTTAGTCCAATTCCTCCGTCAAAGCCATCATAGATAAAAATTGTGGGGCTAAGTGTATCAAGATGGTTTGGAGTAGACATTCCCCCAATATCTCGTCTGTCACACATAACGTGGAAAGGCATGATCCCTATCATCGCATGCTCAGTTCCATGTAGTGAACCAAGAAAAACTTCCTTTTTGAATTCAGGTTCTTTGCTCTCTTTACAATCCTTTCTTTTTCCCCAGATACGTTCCTCTAGTTCTCCAGGAATGGTAATCCATAATCCCATGGTATTGAATTTTAAAGGAGGTAACTCTAGACTCTCGATTTCCGTTACTTGATCGTATTTCATTATTTTATAACCAATATATTGCTCAGTTACTTCTAAGTTCCCAAAGTGGACTATAAATTCCCCTATCTCTTTCTTTTCGATTTCTTCTTGGACTCGCACATCTACTGTTTTCATTGCCTGCGTATAGTAATCCACATTTTTTCGCATAACTTGAACGATGGAATTTTCCAAGTCCAACTCCACAACGATGTAAGTCTCTCCTTGGTGCAATAATACTGCATTCTTATGAGCTTCACGATATGCTTGATTTTTATCTAATGTCTCAATTAATTCACCATTGCAGATTACTTTGAAAATTTCCGATGAGATGGTGTTTAATTGTACCGCTTCTGTAGCTCTTCCTATTCCTGAATAAACCCAACCCTGAGAGGTATTCCGAATTAGTCCTTGGTTTACTAATTCTTCTATCGCTTCATCTAGTTCTTCACCAAAATACCGTTCTACTACATCTAGAGTTATAGGTAATTCCGCAGATGCGCACATCAAATGCCCGGAAACAATATAAGGATTTAACAAATCAATAATGGCATGTTCATGCGATTTTCCAAAAAAAACGTGGGGATGTTTCATGAAATATTGATCTAATGGATCTTGAAAAGCAACTAACGTAACAAGTGAATCATTCGTTCCTCTACCTGCTCTACCTGCCTGTTGCCACGTCGATATAACCGTCCCGGGGTAGCCTGAAATGATTACACTATCTAGAGAGCCAATATCAATTCCTAGTTCTAATGCATTTGTGGAAGCTACGCCCATTAATAGACCCATTTTCAATTTATTTTCTATTTCACGTCGTTCCTCGGGGAGATATCCCGCACGATAGGTAGTTATTTTATCACGTAACCATAATTCCTCGCTTTCTTCAAGATCCGTGCGTGACCAGAGCGTCATTAGTTCAGCCATCTTACGTGAAATGGTAAAACAAAGTGTTTGGAGGTTATTTTTGATGTTTAATAGGAATAGATCCTTTGTCTCTTGATGGGTTGAGTATTGGCCTTCTTCATCATAATAAGGATTATAAAAAACGAAGTACTTTGGCCCTTTAGGGGAACCATCATCGGCAATGAGTTCGAAATCAAGGCCTGTGAGTTTTTCAGCGAATTCAATGGGATTAGCAAGGGTCGCAGTGCATAGGATAAATTGAGGATCGGAGCCATAATAATTGCACATTCTTCGGAATCGCCGTATCAGTAGAGCGATATTAGACCCTAAAACACCTCGGTATTGATGCGCTTCATCAATTACGATGAATTTCAGATTTGTGAGGAATTTCTGCCATTTATAATGCCATGGTAAGGTATGATGCAGTTCATAGGGATTGCTTATGATGATTCTTGATCGTTCCCTAATTCTTGGTCGTTTTCCTCTTGGGGTATCCCCATCGTAAACTTTGGGGTGGATGGAAATCTTGGTTGATCTTTCCATTTCCTTTACGACTTTCAGCTGGTCATTTGATAATGCTTTAGTAGGATAGATATAGAGAGTAGTACCGCGTGTATCTTGGGATAACTTTTCGAAAATTGGGAGATTGAAGGCAAGGGTTTTACCTGAAGCTGTGGGAGTGGTTATAATGACATTCTTTCCCGCTCTTAGAGCATCTACAGCATCACATTGATGTTTATAGAGTTTAATGCTTTTTTTCGAGAGATAGGATGAGAGAGGTGGTGGAAGGGCAGCTTGTAGCGTTCCATAGACAGGATTCTTGATAGGGAGAATCTCAACATGTTCTACTCGATCTTTATATCGGGCTTGGTTTCTTAACTCATGGATGATTTTAATTACCAATTATCTTCCCATTCCTTAAGTAATAGAGAGAATATATAGGCGAGTGAGATCAAATCTTGTTTATTGTGCTCAATGATTGGGATGATAGGGCCAATATTTTGAGTTTTCATGTAAGTATCGTAAAATTCCGGAACTAAGGCACTTGGAACATCATCTTTCCGTACTATGTTCAATAAATGCTCTTCAATCGTGTTCAATCTACAATTTGGTAAGTTATGCTTCCACGCCCGTCTAGAAAAATGAAGTAGATCAAAATGGGGTTTATTAAGGTCAGCGCGGATTCCATAGTATGCGAGCCTCTCTCTAATATATGGAAGATCAAAACTTCTGCCATTATAGCTAATAAAGGCACATGAATCGGTTATGTTAGCGATAAAGGCATTAAGGGCGCCTGGTTCCTCGTTTATGTCACGTACAAAGTACAAATGAGTTTGAATTGTGTCATCTACAATTTTAGCTACACCAACTAGAATAATTGGACGGGTAAAAAGCCCTAGACTTTCTATGTCAAGAATAATGAAGTCTTCTTTTTGGTGAAATCCTGCAGAATGAAGAACTAGGGGATGAGATTTAGGAAGATAACGACCCATCCATTCAATGATCTGGTTGGTATCGCATTTATTAATAAGTGTTAAGAAATCGGTAGCTTCTATACCGAATCGAGGGTGATTTATAAGTTCATCAATAGATTTAAAGCCTTGCTGTTTTAATTTCCTCTCTGTGACTTCCCCTATGCCATAAAGAAGCTTCAAGTCCGATAGTAGATTCTTTTTAACCTTATTGGGATTCATTATTTTAAAATTTACCTTGGTTTGATCTTTTATGTAATAACAAGTGTTTTCTTGAAAAATTAATTCCTCTCCACTGAATATTTCATCAAGTGCTTTTCCTTCATATTGCTTTAGCAGGTTTTTCTTCATTTTCTGCGCTTCTTGGTACTCTTGAGGGATTAAACTATATATCATGGGCGATACGAAACGCTCAACATCCTCTTCCTCCTCTATAATCAACTCGGATTCCTTGACTGCTTCAACACTCTTCTTTAAACGTTTCCCAGCCTGCTTAAATCTGGGTTTTCGCTTTTTAGTGGTTTTTTTCATGACTGACTAATCCAAGTTCAATTCAATAAAATTAATTAATCTTTTTATTTAAGTCGTTTTTATTTAAATTAATAATACAGGGGTATTTTTGATGAAAAAACTCAATTTTTTAATAATAATCATTGCTATTAGTCTATTAGCACCGAAGAATAGTCAAGCGGCTCCTAATGATCTCGTTGTTTTTAGAATTCCCAGTCCGCCCCTTGAAACTGATGGGGTAAAAGACGCTGAATGGGATACTGTCAATTCCAGGACAATAACATTGGACAAAACCAGTGGAGAACATGGTCCTGCGACTCGAGACGTAACGTTTTATGCTTGTCATAATCTGACCTATCTCTGGTGTGCATTTGAGTATCCGGACGCTACTAACGTATATTGGGAAAGTTGTGGTCTTATATTAGATACAGATGAGGATGGCGTTTGGGGTGGCAGTGATTATCGGGACTATGTCTATGTGTCCCATAGGAGTTCTGGATATGTTGCCTATGATGAGTACAATTTTGGAACAGGATATAGTTCTGACAGCAGCCAAGATGTTACTGGTTCGGGGTCTTATTCAGGAGGAAGTTATTTCATGGAATTAGCTCATGATTTAAACAGCGGAGATAGTGCTGGATATGATGTTAATTTAGAAGATGGAGATGTTATTCTGTATCAATTACGGTTAATCGATAATAACGGAACCCATTCTTCTATCTATTTTCTGTCCACAGCAGCGGAGTTAACAATCTCAGCGTCATTCTCAGAAATGACAAGTGACATCCTACCGCTTCTAAGTGTGTTATTGCCAACACTAATAACTGCGGTTATAATAAGGAAAAAGAATCATTAGAATGAACCTTTTCCTATTTTTTCTAATATTTAGAATAATTAGGTTGAATAATTGAAAGATTGGTCATTTTCTTCAATCCACTATTCCCCATGCTTGCGATAACTTTCTAGATAACCTCGAATTGCATCTTGAATGTTTTTTAAAGCCTCATCATAGGTATCTCCTTCACTGATACAACCGGGTAAACCTGGTACAGTGACCACATATCCGCCTTCTTCTGCAGGTTCGAATATAAGATGGAAATCCATCAGTTTATCCTCATAATTCGGGTAATTTATTGATAAAACGCACTCTAATTAATGTATTAATTTATTAAAAATTCTTTTTTATTAATAATACAATCTATTCATACTTTGGGTAGCTGACTAATCATTATCTTTTATCCGCTTCTTCTAGGGGTTTATTAAGTTCTTGGGTTCCGTCTAGAACGAATTTACCTTCTCTAATTATATCAATTCGCTCATCAGTGCTTTTAACTGCCGTGATAAAGGCGAGGTCATCAAAAGGTAATGTTATGTCCACATGTTTATTGGTATAGGCTTCGGCGATATTTGTTTTCCGCAGTATACTCTTCTCATTATCAGTCGCCGTGATCAGCTTATTGTTGAAGGGATTATACTCTTTGATATCTTCACCACGGGAGAAACATGTATCGCCAATGGCAATATGCGGTCCGGTTTTTTCTAAGATAAGTACAGGAAGCAATTTCATGATATTATACTTTCTTGAAACAATGTAGGCCAGAGTATTCGTGCCAATGGCAAACTCGCCAATGGGCAGCGTCTTATAGGGCATTAGCAAGTTTTCCTCAATATATTTCTGGTTGTCTTCGTCTTTTTCGAAATTTGTGCAGGCATAGTGCTCTATATAGCCGTCTTTGAACACGAGTTTCAGATTATCATACCGGAAGTCCCCCTGATATGTTTCTTTGACGTGGAGAAGCCCGTTAGTCCCAGCTAATTGCGGAGACGTAAACACTTCCCCCACAGGGATGTTTACCGTAGCCCCACAGTTGACAAAGAGCGTTTCTTTTTCAGGATTCTTTAATTCTTGTAACTTGACAATAAGGTTGGTCTCATTATCCTCCTTTCCTCTAATATGAACAGAATCGGCTTGGTCTAAGACATCAATCAGATGCTGCTGAATCTTTTCATACTTGTCCGAGTCAAGCATATTGATTCTCATTGTCGCTTCGAATATTTCTTCAAATTCCTCGCCGATTTCTGGGGCGGGGAAAGCGATCATACTAAAACTCGTCTCAGTTTCGGGGACATATCTGTAATAAATCTGGTTGACGTCGGTATTAAGTCTTTGAGATAATTTAATCTGATCATCGGTTAATTTAAGGTTCTCTTTCTTGATTTCGGGACTAAATGGCGTTTCACCAAATAGGTCAACAGAAAATGGTCCTGAAAACGCTGCCAAGATTTTCTTATTTCTTTCAAGCCCTTCTGTGAATCGGTTTATTAGACGAGCCACATATTCTTCATTGAGATAAAGCGTTTGGTCAAATTTGTGGTCATAGCCGTACTGTTTGTTCACGTCTGTGGAACGGGCAATTATTATCGTACTTTCGAGGTTATTTGACCTAAATTCCTTAAAAAGCGCTCGATAGAGTTTTTCGAGCCCTAATTTGTAATAAAAACCAATGGTCGACTTTTTGGTTATATCCTTATTTTCACGCTCAAAGCTTTTCAAATAGGCTTTAACGGCTTCTTTTGCGAGGGCACTAATTTGATGAGAAGGATATTGAAGCAAAAAATGTGCAATTTTAATTTCATTGTCACTTATGTGATACCCTGTTCGGAAGAGATAACGTAGGTCAGTTAAATCAGCATGTTTAACAATATCTGTGAAGAATCGATACTCCGTATCGTAACGCGTTTTATACGCGATATAATTATTTCTTGAACTTGTTGTATATTGTGGAGCAATAATAATATCCTTGATTTTTTCATAATCTAATTTATTGTCCTTGATGTAATTATAAACGTCTATAAACACGTGGTTATATTCTTCCATTCTGTAAATCTCGTGAGTATAGGCATACCTAATATATCTTCGATATTCAACATAGAGATATGACATTAATTGCCCAAAGGAGTCGCCAAAGAGACTTACACAATAACTAGGGTTTGCATAACTCGTTTTGTAATTATCGGGGAATATTTCCTCATACAACTCATGGTTGATATTCCGTAACTCGTCCAAGGATTTTGTTTCAAAAAAAGTGTTAGATAATTCTTTTTCAAGTGTGCAAAGCTTTAGAATTAATTCTGCTGTTTTATAAAAGAATTTAACGTATTCTTTTTTATGTTTCTCCACTGAATCTGTAAATTTTTGAACCTCTTCAAGTATAGAACTAATCTTTTTAACGGTATTTTCATAGCTTTCTTTGATGACTTCATTCTCAGCTCTAAAGTATTCTCTGGAATCAAACATGATCAGAATCTCCTTGAATATAGTCCTCTATAATCAAGTGACCATTTCATTAAACCAAATCAATCTTTCTCTATGAGATTAAGGATACAAAAATGAAACATTTACTTTTTAGAAACAATCTATATTACCAACAAGGAGATGTAACAACTAGAAAGCAGCTAGAAATGAAAAATACTGAGAACTAACTTATCAGAATTTCAAAATCTCTTAAACTCCTCTAATGGCAAACCTCTAATGGAAATGAAGTAGTTGGAAAGATAGTCAAACCCAAAACGAGTTAAGCGATCAGGGTAGGTGAGAATTACACGCGAGCTTTTGCCTTGGTCAATTAATCGACAGAGTTTTCGTAATCCTCGGCGATCTGCCTTTAATCCACTTCCAATATCTT
>JAEOTF010000174.1 GCA_016840025.1 Candidatus Hodarchaeota archaeon | reverse complement strand
TGGAGTTTTCTTCCTGTGCTGCAACCGCTGTTTGTAAGAACACTAATTTTTTCTCTTCGGAACAACACTTTATAGAGTGGCAAAACATAAATCCAAGAAGAAAAGGGATGCTCTTGCCAATCCAAGAGGCGTTCTATTTGGGAAAATTATACTTTGAAAGAAGACTCAAAAATAGCTAGAAAATGACTTTATTGCATATTTTTTCAGATCTAAGTGCGCATAAAAGCTAAGATATCTTCATTAGAAACCTTAGTAAATTCAGGATTAAGACAAAAGATGCGCTTAAGAATTAATACAAATTAAGAATGGGAATGAAAAGGAATATTGGAGAACTAAAAGTGGAAATTCCAGAGTTTAAAGATGTGATACAGGCACAACTTCGGATTAAACCTTATCTTGGAAAAACACCATTGTATAGTTATCCCGCCATTAATGAATTGATAGGCACGGAAATATATATTAAACATGAGAATTATCAACCAGTTGGAGCGTTTAAAGTTCGTGGAGGAATCAACCTAATTTCTCAGCTGCCCGATGATATCAAAGATAGAGGTGTCATTGCAGCTTCAACAGGGAATCATGGACAATCGGTTGCTTATGCTTCACAAATATTTGGTGTTAATGCAATTGTTGTTGTACCTGAAAAAGCAAACCCTGGAAAGGTAAAGGCTATGAAAGCGATGGGGGCGGAAATAATCTTTCATGGAAAAATTTATGATGAATCAAAGGAATACTGCGAGCAATTAGCGAAGGAGCATGGTTACCGTTATATCCATTCAGGAGATGAACCTGATTTAATCGCAGGAGTTGGTACTATCGCACTAGAAATGTTACAAGAAGAACCAGGGCTTGAGGTGATAATTGTACCTATAGGAGGAGGAAGTGGAGCTGCAGGTGCCTGTATTGCAGCTAAAGCAATTAATACAAATGTAAAAGTAATCGGAGTGCAATCAGAAGAAGCACCCGCAGCGTATCAATCTTGGAAACAGAAAAAGCTAGTTAAAACACAGAATACGACTTTTGCTGAGGGATTAGCTACAGGAACGGCATTTATATTTCCTCAAAAGATTCTTTGGGAGTTATTGGATGATTTTCTTCTTGTTAGTGACAAGGAAATTATGCAAGCGATGGTATGGATGATTGAACGGGCGCATACGCTTACGGAAGGAGCTGGGGCTGCGTCTCTTGCAGGAGCATTTAAGATTCGCGACCCATTGAAAGGAAAGAAAGTAGGTATAATCTGTTCTGGAGGTAATACCTCATTAGAACACTTGAAAATGGCGCTGGGTTCTATTAAATGATACTTATTTAACAGCTAATCTTTTTCTATCCCCTCTCTTGCTATTTATTCATGGATATTTTGCCCTTCCTTGTTTTATTAGGTGCCACATTGGTTATTTCATTATCTGGTGCTCTTATGCCTGGACCGGTCTTTGCAGTAACTGTAGCTAAGGCAAATGAGAATCGGTATATTGGAGCTATGATCTCTCTAGGACATGGAGTCATCGAATTTCCAGTGATTGGACTAGTTGCTTTAGGATTGCTACAGGTGGTGGAAAATCAGGGATTTCAAATCGCGATAGGAAGTGTTGGGGGCATTCTTCTCTTGTTAATGGCAAGAGAAATGACACAGATAAAGGTAGAAATGGGAGAAAATAAAGAAAATGATACAAAACGGGAAATCCTCACCCATCATCCCATTTTAGCGGGGATCTTGACAACTTCAGTAAACCCTTACTTCTTTCTTTGGTGGGTTACAATTGGTGCAGCACTGATTATGAAGGCGCTACCTTACGGTTTTCTACTCTTCGTTATTTTTGCTGTAGTTCACTGGTCAACAGATTTTTGCTGGCTTCTGTTTGTAGGCTTTTCTGTCAACAAAACACAACAGTTTTGGAGCCCAGGGACTTTCAAATTTGTTTTCTGGGGATGTAGTTTTCTTTTGGGTATTTTTGGCCTATGGTTTTTGTGGGGTGCATGGGAATTGATGATAGAGCTTCTATAAATAGGAACGATATCCTTTCTCTAATGAATGGATGAAAAAAACTTTATTGTCATAGTTTTCATTATTCTTGATTCTTAAATTAACCGAGTTGAGGGTAATTGTCGAAACTACAAGATGATACTGACGTTTACTGGGATCTTTTTTGTTACAATGGGAACATTCGAACATTAGATAAGAAAACTCCTACAGCTACATGGATGCTTATTCATAATGGAAGAATCGCAAAAGTAGGCACTGATCCATTTTCTAATATTCAAGCTAAGCAAAGATTAAACCTTCACGGGAAAACGGTAATTCCTGGCTTTATAGACTCACATACACACCTCTTTTCCTATGGCATTGCTCAAAAGTTTTATCTCAACCTGGGAGATGTCAAATCATCCCAAGAAGCTGCAGAAAAAATCCGTTTGAGATCCTTAGAGCTTCATGAAGATGAATGGCTTGTAGCAACAGACTGGGATGAGAGCGAGTGGAATCCCTCAACTCCCCTCAATCGTGAAATTCTTGACAATGCATGTCCTAAAAACCCTGTTTACGCTTTTCGCGTATGTGGACACCTTGTAGCGATCAATTCTATTGCTTTGCAATTATTAGCCGATCAACTAGACAATTTACCTGAAAAGAAAAAAGTAGAATCCTCTCAAGGTCTATTGAGAAATGTAGAGATAGAGAAAAAGCTATATCTTCCCCCTTCATCTAAGATCATCGAAGGAATCCATGTAGGATGCCTTGAAGCTGCGCGATTAGGTATTACCACTGCCCATGATATGGTTGCTGAGTATTTACTTCCTTATTATTTCAAGACTGAGAAGATGGGGATATTAAAAACCCGAATTTGTGTTAATATCCCAGCTACTGTTTTAGTTTCTATAAAGGGAATTGGAATAACCTCTAGTTTTGGATCAGACAAGCTGAGGATCAGTGGAGTAAAGTTGTTCTGGGATGGGTCACTTGGTGCAAGATCAGCTCTCCTATCTAAAGACTATGTAGATAGCCCTGGAGAAAGAGGAAAGAGAATCAATCCCTACGATGAACTTACTACTTATCTTGATCAAGCCATGGAAGCTCAAGTACAACCCGTCGTACATGCTATTGGGGATCAAGCGATTGATGATGTTCTAAAAGAGTTTAAAAAGCGTCGAGAGAAAATTACAACACTGAGACCTAGAATCGAGCATGCTGAAATGATAAGTGATTCTCATATCGATGTGGCTTCTGATTTGAACGTAATACTCTCAATGCAACCGAATTTTTGCAAGTGGGCTCTTCCTAGTGGACTATATGAACAACGATTAGGTAAGGTGCGTACTCGTCAAATGAATGCTTTTGCTAAGGTCATTGAAAAGGATGTTACGCTCGCATTCGGCTCAGATGGGATGCCTCTTGGACCACTTTTCGGGATACATCTCGCAGTAAACCACCCTGTCAAAGAATTCAGTTTAGAGGTGGAAGAAGCCATTCGATCTTATACAATTGCAGGCGCATTTTGTGAATTTCAGGAACATGAGAAGGGAACATTATCTGAGGGAAAATTAGCGGATTTTGTAGTTTTATCTGAAGATCCTTGGACAAACTCACAAAGAATTAACGAAATTCAGGTTGAGATGACCATGGTTGGTGGAGAGATTGTTTTTAGAGATGTCAACACAACGATTGAAGTTGGTAATTAAAGAAGGTGAACTATGCACCAAGTAACGAAGCAGTAAGGTTAACTTCAGATGGTTGGTTTTTTTACCCGTCCTAAATCCTTTTCAAGCTCCCAGAAAAACATTGGTAGCTCTTTTTCCTGAATAATTCTTGCTTTAACCGTAAGGGCAGGTTCTTTTACACTAATCTTCTTATCAATTATTCCACCTGTTTTAAATCCCTTATAGATTTGTTTCAGCGTTTTTGTATCAACAACTACCCGAAACAGTGATGTTAAGATGAGTTCTAAGAATGGTTTCATTCTAAACGGATTAACGGTTCTCTCTGTAATATAGGACAAACTAACGAGATTTGATCCTGTGAGTGTTCTAACACCTCCTCTTAAAAATCTAAAATAACTACATGCAAGTTTATTGGATGAAATTTGAAATACAGAGAAGCTCATATCTTTTTCTTCTTCATAATCGTCCATTTGACCGACATTTGGCATAGACATGGCAGCAATTCGTTTTAATTCTGTATCAGAGAGTATATCTGGATAATAGGCTCGAACGACAGGACCTAACCTTGAATCAAACTCGCTATAAGCAAGAGCTCCCGAAAACTCTTCATTAGACATGATTAATTATATAGGGGGAATGTATGATATGAATCTTATTGAATTAAACTAATACTGAATACATCAAATCCTTTGTTATACACTGTTAAGAGTTAACTAATCTGTTTAAAACGCTTTTAATGATCATTTCACTATTTGAGCACCGCAATTAACACAGAAACTAGCATCAAGCTCTATTTTTTCGCTACAGTAGACACAAAATTGATTCTTATAATCAATATCAGGAGTAGTAATTGGGATCTTGGGGTAGGATAGTATTCTCATCACCCCCTTTTTCAATTCAAAGAGTGTTCCCTCTCTCTCCATATCCTTAATAACCTGAAGGACGTTAATTAATATTTTATTTTTTTACTAGTATTTCTTCCAGTTGACTAACGCTATTCCAGACAGTATTAATATAATCGCCGAAAAATGCACAATTGGATCGATAAGTTCACTCAAAAAGATCGCTGAGAAAGTAATGCCAAAAATCGGTACCAGATTCTGAAAAACAGACGCTCTACTTGCTGAAAGTCGTTTTACTCCTTCTAAAAAGAACCAGTAACCTAAAAGTGTAGAGAGAAATACAAGATATGCAAGACCGAACCAAACACGCTCAGGTATCTGAAAGTAGAGAGTAGGATTAAGATATTCGGGATTAAGTATTAAGGAAACGGGAAGAGTTGTGAAAAACCCAAAGAAAGACACCCATGTAAGGATATAAAGTGACGTGGGTTGGTAAGAATCAGGAGAATCATAAATACACTTTTCTAAGAAAAAAATAGAAGAAACAGTAAAAAAAGCAAAACAAAATGCAGCGATCAGAATTAAAAAGT
>JAEOTF010000173.1 GCA_016840025.1 Candidatus Hodarchaeota archaeon | reverse complement strand
TTCGCCCACAAATGTTCTGAAGGTATATTCTGCAGAAATTGCGTGTTCTAGGTTTGAAATATCTTCTTCCAGTTTTTCAAGGTTAATGCTATGTTTAGAAAGTACAGATGGTGCCATAAGGGTTTTTCTCAGAAAAATTGTTAGAGTTGCCATTAATTCAATATCTTCAGGTTGGACTTCTCGTCCTGTGTCATCTAACTCGTTTAATATTCTTAGAATCTTTTGTGGGTTCATAGAAAATAATACTATCAAACTATCTTTTTAATATTGCACATAAAGAAATTCTTTTACTCTTCTCTAAAAACGACAAATCCAACTATTATGGAGTGATCGAAAAATGGTCTTTAAAAATATGAAATTTAATGGTTTGATACTCGTATGCTTGATCGGTATCATAAACGGAATTAGTCCTTATGTTCTGAATGTGTCAGGTGAAACTTATGATCTTGGAACAGGCTATGATTTAAAATACATTGAAACTGGCTATGGTTCTTTCTCATATTCGTGCACAGCTGACTCAATCATCGATATATTATATAGTGGATATATTAGTCTGATTGGTAATGATGACGTATATGGTCTCCTCAGGATAAAACGTGGTTCTACAACTCTAGTATCCCACACTCATTATTTCAATTTTGGCTCAGTAGCTATGTCTGATCATATAGTCTCTATTCATTATATCGATAAACCAGGTGTTGCTGCTACTTATACTTATTCTTACGAGTTAGGTACACCGGGTTTGCTTGGTTCTTTCTATGGAACTATGAAAGTTTACGAACCGACGACGGGAGCAGCTGGTGAATTCGGCACATTTGATCCTTTAATATTAGTGATTACCATTCTGCTTACTCTAAACTTAGTTTATACCTTTTTCAAACGAAAAAAGAGTATAGAGCTGGTATAAAACCTTATTTCCAATCAGAGCCTTGGATCCCTTTCTCATATTCTTTATTATACTAGAATCGTTAGCAGCTTCCACTGCATAGGACAAAAGTATCTCTATTTTTTTTGCAACTCTCATTAATAATGATATTTGAGGAACGATGGAATTAAATTCTTTGGAATCCCCATTACCACAATTTTTTCTACTTGGGAGTAGTCTAGATTAGCTAGGAAAGAAGTGAAAGCTTCTTCCTTATCATTGGTATCAAGTAAATTACAAAAATTTGAAAATGAATATTTATCAATAGTTTCCTTCTTTAAGTTCTGAATTTCGATTTTTTTCGGGTCTTGTGCGAGTTTCTTAGCCTTTGTCTCTAATTCTAACTCTTCCGCAGTCTGAGTTATCCATTCTGTAAACATTTGACGCATGAGTTCTTTTTCATTAATTTTCTGAAATATCGAGAGAAGAAATGTTGTATCAGTTATAAAAGACTCAATCTTTGAATCATTGGGATAAAATCTTATAACAAGTTCGATTAACTGATATATCGGGCTAAAAAGAGCTTCACGGGCAAGAATTGATCGTTGTTGGAGATACTGAACCCTTTTCTCTAATAAGTGTAGTATAGCGTTATAATACTCTTCAGAAGTAGACAACCGCATCCAAAACTTACGGATTTGCTTTTTTATATGGTTAAATTCCTGTTTAGCCGTACGCGGGTTCATTTCTATGATACTTGTGAACATTCCTACTAAGGTGTCAGCCTTTTCTATTTTATGTTCTTTTGTTATGGATTCAAATTCAAAAATCAGTTCATTTTTCTCTTCAAGAAAGGAATCTTCTTCAATCTTCCCTTTTTGATCACTAAAAAGCAAAGAAAGTCTTTCCAGCTGCTTTTGAAGGTCTTCTAGAAAATTATTGAGAATATCAAAAAATTGAGTTAGATCAACAGCAACATGGGGTTGGGTTTTCTGATCGGATATTGTTCTTCGTAACAGCTCAGTGATTAGGTCAATTTCTTCCATGATATTCTTGTATTCGGGTTGCCTTTCCACCGATAAATCATGGTCTTTCCATCGCCAATTAATATTTTTCATCTGGGAAGTTAGGTCTATAATGAAGTTCTCCAAGTTTTGATGTATCTGTTTGAAAGATTGTCCTTTGAATTTACCCTTGTTAGACGTACCATGAAAAAAACCCTGAAAACCCCGAATAAATTTGAGTTCTTGGGGAAGTCCCTCAAAATAGCGGAGCAGTTCACCTAATTTCCCTAATTTCCCAATCATCAAATTCTCTCCATAAATCTAATGTTTGTCTTAATTCATTCCTTTATATAGGGATTGCACTACTTATTAATAGTGGTGTTTCTTGTCGGAAAATAATAGCCAAGTTATAAGCATAACTATACGATCAAGAGTAACTGATGCATATTTCTTTTTATCAAATGTCATAAATAAGAGATATTAAGGGTGGGATCGGTGAAAACTAATGTAAAACATAATTCAAAATCTAATTCAAATGAAACAGACATAATAAGGTTTAAAAGTCCTTTGTTAAACGATAAGAACCATCTTTATGATCTTTATGCGATTCAGCAACTGTCAATGACAAAAATTGCAGAAATAATAGGAGTTTCCCGTGAAAGAGTTAGTAAGGCTCTTAAATTCCATGAAATTCCAAAAAGAAAACCCCAAGAACAAACGAAAATTGAAAGAATTAGGAAATCCACTAAAAGTTGGCATACAAATCCTTTGCTGAAAAATAAGGACAAACTCTATGATCTATACATAGTGCAGAAGCTTTCTGTAAGTCAAATTTGTCAGTTAGCCAAAACTTACAATTATGAAGTTCACAAAGCTTTAGAGTTTCATGGAATTTCCAGAAGAACATATCTAGAACAGATGAAGATTACGAGACCCAAAAATCCTTTGAAAAGGTGGCAGACAAATCCCATACTCAATGATAAAGAAAAACTCAATGATCTTTATGTAGTTCAAAAACTATCAATTAGGAAGATCGTTAAAATTACGAAAACCCACCATAGTGAAGTAAGAGAAGCTCTTAAGCATCATTGCATCCCACAGAGGGCACGAGGGGAACAAGTCTCTATTGAAATG
Source organism: Candidatus Hodarchaeota archaeon (assembly GCA_016840025.1). The sequence goes on along the minus strand of JAEOTF010000173.1, from coordinate 26,106 downwards.
ACAAAACACTATAAATCCAATCAACCAAAATCAAAAATTAAAACAGAAGTCCTAGAAAGATTAAACAATAGAAAATACTTAGAAAACCTTTACATTAAGAAAAACATGACTATACGTCAAATTGCTGAAGAACTTGGATGTGGTAGGAGTACGGTTGGTCGTTATCTTAAGAAATATGGGATTAAAATTAGACCAAGTCCATTGGGTAAAAAACTTCCTTTAAGCACACAACAACTTCTCGATGATAGAGATTTCATACATCAAAAATATGTCATCGAACAGCTATCTATGCTTAAAATAGGTTCAATACTTAATTGCAGTGAAAAAGTTGTGCATAAGGCTTTAAAGAAACATGGGATCCCTCGGCGAGATAGAGCCTATGCTACTCATCTCAGTAAGAGAAATATTATTCCCTTAACGTCCCAATGTCTTGAATTGGTAGAGGGGTCGTTATTAGGTGATGGATCGTTATCAAAAGGTAAATACTCCAGCTATTTCACTATAAAACAGTCAAAAACAGGAATAAATGGATTATCTAAGAAGGGTATTTTTAATTTTTCTTCACTTATCTCTAGTTAACTCCCTCTTTCGCCTTTAAAACACGAAAAGCCCACTCTCTGCCCGCTGTTAGCAGTTCCCAAAAAATGCGACAAACTTGGACATTAACAGGCAACGGGGCATGGAGAGTATGGATTCTTCACTTTCACCCCTCTCCTCCAAATGGTTAAAAAGCTTCAGCGTCTTGTCTCAATCAGTGCGAGAATGCGTCTTAAGCCCGACCGAAACACCTTGTCTAAGGCGTAATGACGGGAATGGACGCATTGGAGGACTCGACGACACGGACAGCTACCGAGATTCCGATCTTGTTACGCGAAAAGATAGCGTCAGGTTAGAGGCTTGAATGCACACCAATATCAATTTGGTTAAGACCGTAGAACCTATCTGTAAGAAGATTGGATAGATGGCAACATCTATCATCCCCCTGTGCTAAATGCGTGGGGGGCTGCCCCCCGAGACGGGTATACATTAACTGTGAGAAAGGTGGGCCATGTTTGTACACATGTCCAAGGTTGTCATGGTTTGGAGTTTCGGTTATATCTTACTTCATCAAAAAATTCTTCAGAAATCTGGCTATTCATCTACACTTTATGAAAAAGAATACCTAGAAATACGTCCTGAATTTCTAAAGAAGGATATTACAGAAGAAATCCGTGGAGAATACCATTTACGAACTATTTCATCAGTTCAATTGCATAGCCAACGTCAAAGGTGGTATCTTAATGGAACCAAGCGTGTTCCAAGGGATCTAAAACTAACCCCGTTTAAATGCTTCATTTGGTATTGTGAAGATGGTAGTCTATACAAAAAAAAATCAAGAAAAAGTCCATATCAATCCATTAAACTTTGTACCATGGGATTCCCAAGAGAAGATAATCTTTTCCTCATTGAAAACCTAAAGGCAGTATTAGGAATTAAAGAAGGTATTAGGTTAGATAAAGAGAATAATATCATTTTAAATAAATATCCTGCTGGTTTGTTCCTTAAATACATTAATCGAGGGTCTCCATGCCCAGGAATGAATTATAAATTTCCCCTTCTTTCTGAATAAGTCTTTCGATCTTTTATAAATAGAAAAAAGAGGTAAGTATTCAATCTTTTTCATTTACTATCTTTTTAATCCATATCGTTTAATATTCCAGTTTGCATATTCTTGAACAGCCTTCAAGGCTTCCTCAGCGCCAGGTTTAAAGAGATGAGCGAATCTTCTCTGAGGTTTAAGATATTCTTCTACAGGTACAAATTTCGTGAATTTCTTCACTTTCGTTAACTCGCCGTTCTCCCATTCACAGAGTGGATAAAGTCCTGTCTGTACTATTAATTTAGCAAGTTTAATAGACATATTAGAGGCATGTCGATGTCCTAAGGGGCAGGGTACATAAATCTGTATATATTTTGGTCCATGTATTTCTAACGCTTTCTTTACCTTATTCATAAGATCTCTTTGATAACCAGCCGTGGCAGTCGCAACATACGGAACACCGTGTGCTATTGCAATTTCTGGAAGATTCTTCTTACGTGTGGGATTTCCAAAAGATTTTCTACCTGCAGGAGAGGTGGTTGTGCTTCCATACAGTGGTGATAATCCACTTCTTTGGACTCCTGTATTCATATACGCTCCATTATCGTAGCAGATTTGAAGAATATCGTGACCACGTTCCCACATTCCTGAGAGTGCTCCAAAGCCAATATCTGCTGTTCCACCATCACCTCCTTGGGCAATAACTCGAATTTCATCTAACTTACCCTCTGCTCGTAAAGCAGCTTCTATACCTGCTGCAACTGAAGCTGAGTTCTCAAAGAGAGAATGAATCCAAGGAACACGCCATGCTTGCTGAGGAAAGTTAGCTGAGAATACTTCCAAGCAGCCTGTACCATTAGAAATAATTACATTTTTGCCAGCAGCTTTCAAGACGAGTCTGGCAGCAAGAGCCTGAGCACATCCACTACAACTTGTATGACCAGGACCAAAGAGGTGGGCTTCATCAGCGTGATGTTGTGGGTGTAATTTTGGTAATTCGTTTGTCATCATCTTTTCCTCCTAAAATGCCTCCTCTATCTCGATTTTTGGATTTACATCTACCCAATAGTCTGTAAATTGTTCCTTACTAGCTTTGAGAAGGAGCTCCCGAATCGTTTGACGTTCGATATCGCGTCCTCCTAACCCCCCAATCGCCGTATTGAGGTGCGGATGGGCGTCGTGATACTCATAGAACGTTGACTTGATCTCCATTGCCAACGGTCCCTGTCCCATGCCCAGTACTACTCCTTTTTCAAGAATCACGACATTTTTAGTGTTCTTTAATGCGTCAAGGATTTCATCGACTGGGAATGGTCGATAAACTATAATCCGCAAGAGTCCCACCTTCTGCCCTTCGTCTCGCATTTCATCAATCGCTTCCTTAATTGTCCCACACATAGAGCCCATTGCTACAATGGCTGTCTCCGCATCTTCCATTCGGTATCTCTCTACTGCTCTTAGACCTGGGCGCCCAAAGATCTGTTCGAATTCTTTCCCGATTTCTTCTATCACTCGGAGTGATTTCTTCATTGCCTGATCAAGTGCCATTCGTGTCTCTTGATAATAAGCGGGTTCTGCCATTGTCCCAAAAACCCATGGTTCAGCGGGGTCAAGGCGATATTTTGGTCTGTATGACGGTAGGAATTTATCCACTTGTTCTTGGTCTGGAATATCTACAATCTCCATGTTATGTGATAGAATATATCCATCTATACAGGTAAAAGAAGGCAAAAGAACTCGTTCTGAGACTTTAAACGCCTGTACCTGTAAATCTACTGCTTCTTGATTCGTTTCTGCATAAAATTGCATCCATCCCGAGTCCCGAGCTGTCAAACTGTCCTGGTGATCATTCCAAATGGAAAGTGGAGCACTTACCGACCGATTAGCAATTGTCATACATACAGGTAATCGATTTCCTGCGATACAGTAGAGCACTTCTAACATCAGCAATAATCCTTGAGCTGCGGTGGACGAATAGACCCGTACACCTCGGGCACTTGCTCCTTGTACTACTGATGCTGCGGAAAATTCTGACTCAGTATTGATGAAAGATGCATTTAATTCGCCATCAGCAACTAATTGGGCTAATTTTTCTACAATATGTGTTTGAGGAGTAATTGGATAGGCTGAAATTACTTTCGGTTTGCATTTCGCTACTGCTATTGCTATTGCTTGGGATCCTTCAATAAATTCTTTCGTCATAGTTGATTCCCACCATTTATCCTAATTTGGTACCATTTCTATGTCGTCTTTAGGGCATACCTCAGCACAGTTCCCGCATCCCTTACACCAACGGTAATCTGCCCAGTATGTATTCTTTCGATCCTCTTTTGTCTCTCCCTTTCGATATATTATTCCCTCAGGACAGCTATCAAAACATTGCTCACAAGCGATGCAATTCTCTTTGAGAAACTTGGGTTTCACGGATGTTCTCCACGCCCCAGTCAGATTCGCCTGTGATGTACCTGCTTCTCCAACAAATCCGATCCTTAATAAAATTTTTTTACTCATCTTGATCACTCCTCACTTCAACTGCTCTTTCATATAATCATAGGCTCGTTGGGCGGATTTTGTATTTTCCGCACCTTTAGGCATGCTTTCCATTACTTTTTTGAATGATTCAAAACTTACAACATCTGTAGCGGCAATCAATGCCCCGATTAACGCTGTATTCGCAAACTCAGGTCGCCCTATTTCTTCTTCTGCAAATTTTGACGCTGGTACGGCAATGATTTTCGCCTTACTATCTCCTTTAAACCGATCAACTGATTCCATACTATTGACTATAGCAATTCCGTCAGGTTTTAATCCTCGAAAAACAGAAAAACCACCAATTAATCCTTCATCATCTGCTTTTCCTGCTATTTCAGCCGAATGAGTGATTAAAGTGGGGTCTGCCACTAGTATTGCGTCTGGTTCATGTATTTGTTCCCTTATACGAATTTCTTTCTCATCAATTCGTACAAAAGCATTCATAGGTGCCCCCATTCTGGCTGCGCCGAATGTTGGAAAGCTCTGGGCATATTTTCCTTCAAGAAATGCTGCGCGTGAAATTAGGGTGCCCGTTGTGATTGCCCCTTGCCCTGCACGAGCATGAATTCGGATTTCTTTCATGATAGAATTCACATCCCATTAGTTCCTCTAAAACATTCTAAATAAATTGGTTTTAACCTAGAAATATTCAATAATTAGCTTAATAAGCTGTTTTCTTGTTCTAATTCCATTTAGATAAATTACTTTTATAAATAAATCTTAACTAGGCTTGACATAATCTCCTAAAAGTCATATAGTATCAATATCTCATAACAAATAGCTATTATAGATCGTAAAAACCTGTTAAACATCAAATAACTCCTAAAAACTATAATGTCACGTCAAAAGGAGCAAACAAAATGAAAATAGCAATTCTTGGTTTGGATAATTGCGGAAAAACATCATTTTTATCGGTAATTTCAAATAATTTCGGAACAATCCCCTCTCTTAGACCTACTAAAGGAATAGCCCGCTCTAGTACTAACGTATTGGGGCAAGAGGTTTTCTTATGGGATTTCGGTGGACAAGAAACATATAGAAAAGGTTATCTTGCTACTCCCGATCATTTTGAAGAAATCGATTTAATTTTCTATTTACTAGACATTCAAAATCCCAGTCGTTTTAATGAATCAAAGACGTACTTAACCGATATTTTAGAGAAATTGGGCAATTTTCCTCTAGAACGCCTAATTCTTTGCTTTCATAAAGCTGATCCCGAACTTTCAAAAAGCTCTGAAATGATGCAAAATATCGATCAAGCCTATGATTTGACATCCGATATAATTGAAGAAGTACGTTTGATTCAGTTCACCAGCATTTTTGATGAACATTCGATCTATAAAGCCTTTTCGGTGGGGATAAACAAGATTTCTGATCGTACAGAGCTTATTGAAGCACAGTTAAATCAGTTACTAACCTCTGATAGAGGACTCTCCTTCATACTACTTCGGTCAGGATCCAAAAACTCATGTCCGTTAATTCTTGGGTCAGTCACTAAAGATGACTCTTTAATTAATCTGAGCACTATTACGAGCATGTCTCTTATCTCTCTCTGGACAGAGTTAAATGAAAATGGAATCGGTCTTCCTATAATGAGTGGGCAACTAGGCGATCATGCATACTCTTTATTACATATACTGTCTGGTAGTCATGATTTCTTCCTATTCCAATTGCATGATTCTCTTTCTAATTGTTGTAAAGAACTTGGTGAATATCCAGAGCATGAGACAATTCTAGGGTTATTGAAAAGCTTCTATTGATATTAGACTGGCGCAAAATACCTTTCTTTTTTCTTCGATGGCGTGAATAAACCTGAATTGGTCTAATAGCGGCCATTTTATCTTAGCTGTATTTTGTGTTCTTTTAAATAAACCATCCACAAAAAATACTGTTTTCCAATCATTTCGAGAGCCAAGTCAGCATTCTGTCTTGATTTCGCGCAAATATCAAGGTAAGTGACTGAAAAGCCATGTTCTTCGGTTTTTTTTGAAACTTCCTCAGCATAACTCAAGCCTTGCTCTTCTGTAATATGATTTTTGCATTGTTCCCTTAAATCGATTTTATTTCCCAAAAGAAGGAAAGGAACAGGAACAAGCGCAGAATTCTTCCATAATTCTTGAATCCATCTCTCAACATTGGTAAAAGTGTCAGGTCGGGTAACATCATGAAGGATAAAACCTCCATGACACCCTCTATAGTAGTCACTCCTTATCCTATCAAAACGTGGTTCCGCTGCAAGCTCGCAGAGTCGATACGTAACAGGTCGTCCATTTAATACAGCGTCTTTTACTCCTACATCCATACCTATGATCTTATGCATATCATCTTTGGAATGGTTGTATATCTTTCGGAAAGTTGTTTTCCCAACCGCTTGATCTCCAATGACTGCTGTATTAATCAGTATTCTTTTCAACTGCTCCGTCTCCCCAGATAACTGTTCTTATTAAGGGCACATTTGACATGGTTTAAGCATATTTTTCCTGTTCATAAATCTTAGGAAATCAATCAAATCTCTGTTTAAAATTAATGTTCTAAATTAGACAGACTAATGCTTGTATAGCATAGTAAGTATATCCTAAGCTTTTTTCTTCCATTTCTCTAAAGCTTCCATCCTCATCTTGTCGAAGTAGCAAATAATCTCTTATAGCGGGGTTATTATTTTTATCACCCAAAATGTCTAATGCAAGGACAATCCATGCAGTTTCAGAAAGACCTTGCGTTTTTAAAAGTTGATCTTGCAGATAATTGATATTTTTATTTTTAGCGCTAAAATGCAGATCATTAATTATGTCCAAGGAAGCAAGAGCGAAATAGGTATACTCAACATTGCTTTCACCCCCAATTTGTTTTGAGAAGGATCCATCATCGTTTTGTAATGACAATAAGTACTTTCTTGTGTCCCCTTCCCCTTGAATTCCGTGTTCCAATTGATTTAGACTGGATAGGGCATAAAATGTACTGAAAAGATTGCTTTTACGGAATATTGTGTCACTAAAACAATAACCTCCACTCTCAGTTCTTAATGAGTTAATATATTGTTTTACTTTAGAATGGTTTATTACTTCCAATTTGTCAAGAAGAGAAATAATTGTCACTCCACAAAAAGTATTCCTTATTGAAGACTGCGAGATACTAGGTACTAAGGAGAATCCACCGTCTTCATTGGTAAGTTTTTGTACAAAATTCATAATGGTTTTAGTATCAAGTTGGGAGAGTTCATTACAGAAATATGCTATTGTTACTCCCCATTGTGTCGCCCAAATATCTGGTTCTACTCCCGAATGCTGGCGGAAGCCTCCTGAGTGAGTATCAAATAAAGAAATAGCATAGTTAAAACCATACAGAATCCTTTGAAGTGTTCTTTCATTTATATTCCTCAGCTTTTTTTCTTTTTTCCAGAATGGCCAATTAATATGCGGAATAGTCAGAATTTGAACCCCTTAAATGTTAACATTCAACAGAACTCATATATTTCAATAAAATAGCTTTTAGTGCGATTCTGTAAACTAAAATCTTTTAATATAAAGACTAGGATTCTTCATTGTTGAGCTAATACTTTCGGAATAATTCCACGAATAATCAGAAATTGGTAATGTGCATTATGAAACGCAGAGAAAATTGATATATAATGAATATCAATAACAAATAAGACATGAAGTAAAAATGATAAGTTGTGAAGACACAAATGTCCTTATTCAAGATTGTTTTGTTGGGTGATGGAGCAGTTGGGAAAACTGCTCTAAAAAATCGCTATATGGGGAAGTCTTTTACGGGAGATTACCTAATGACTATAGGGGCAGATTTTGCTTCCAAGGAAATTGTAGTTGACGGAATTAATCTAAAATTCCAGATTTGGGATTTAGCTGGTCAACCGCGTTTTGGAGCAGTACGGGATTTATATTATCATGGATGCATGGGCGGTCTTGTAGTCTATGATGTCACGCGCCCCGATACGTATATGCATATGACTGAATGGATCAAAGAACTTTGGGAAAATAATGGAAAAGGAAACATCCCATTTGTGCTTGTAGCGAATAAAATAGATTTACGGAATCAATTTCCTAATGCAATTACTGAAGAATATGGAAAGGAATATGCAAAACAGCTTACATCTACTATCTCTCAAACCAACTTTGCGATACCGTACACTGAAACCTCTGCTAAAACTGGTGTAAATGTTGACTTAGCTTTTGAACTTTTAGGACGCGAGATTATCAGATTTATCAAAGGTAATGCCGCTTTTCAGAATCTGTTACGTGTTTAAGCCCAATAAAGAAAAAAAGAGGATTACCATAACTGCACAAAAGTCATTAATTCGTTTCTTCATTTGAACTCCTTGTGTACTATCATGCCTCAATTGACCGAAGGTAAGGTTAGTCATCATCTTTTGAAACATTTGACGGAATTAAGAGGAGCATCACATCTTAGTGTCATTCAATATCCTGAACCAGGAGTTGATGTAGCAACTATCGATCTTGGGGAAATTTTTAGGCAAACTAACCTTCTTTATGGAACCAATTCCTTTCCTTACCTTATTTATAAATCAGATCCAATTACATTTCCCACCGCTAACCCTGCATATTATTTAATTATCGTTAACAAGAATGATCTTGCAACAGCTGGTGCTTCTGGCTTCGCTATGACTGTGAGCATTCTTATACCTCCAGGTTCGGAAGAATCCTTATTATTAGGAATCCAAACTGAATTAGATAAAGAAGGGAAGAAAGAAGGTATAAGCATTCTTGGAGGACATACAGAGGTTACTTCCTCCGTAAATAGTGTAGTACTTTCAGGAAATATGATTGGTGTTGTTCCACCAGAATATTATATCCCACGAGCTCCCCAACTAGGTGATAAAATTATTTGTTCTGGATGGGTTGGGGCAGAGGGTACTGGCATTCTATTATCCGAGGGACTAAAGTATTTCAACTCGCGATTGGATCCAATAGAAATAGAAAACGCCAAAAATATTGGAAATGAAATTGATATTTCTAATAGAGTGATCGCATGCAACCGTAGATTTCATGCTGGGATAAATATGGTGCATGACGCAACAGAAGGAGGAATTTTAGGAGCACTCTATGAGTGCCTTGAGAATAAAGGCTTAGGTGCAAATATTCAAGAGGAGGCACTTCCAATTGCTTCTGTTACTCAATCGATGTCCACTATGCTTGGAATTGATCCTAAAAAGCTAATTTCTTCTGGCTGTGTATTATTCTTTTGTAATCCTAAATTTGAAAAAAAAATTCTAAAATTTTTATATATAACGGGATATCCTGCACGTACTATTGGATTTCTTACTGAAAAAGATATGGGTTTAATTATTGATGATATTTCTATTGCTCCGCCTAAAGCAGATGACCTTATAATGGGATTAAAACAGCTTTCAGAACTTAATGATTGATATTAACCTATCAAGAAGAACTTAAAAGCCAATTCACCCCAAGAAGCCACAAGGGTTCAGAAAATAAGTACGTCCCCAACCAGTCGAACTTTTTTCTTTCTTAAATTTTCTGGATAGCTTTTATACTCCCTTTCAAAACATAATATCCATTAAGAAGGATATTGCGGTAAATTTCGGTGTTTTGCATTTGTGAAAGAAATAATTGCCATCCTTCTTGATAAAAAGCTTGATAATAGTCTGCGATATCTGAATATCCATGTCGATTGAGCTCATGGATTATTCGAGTACGATTCCAACTCCATATATCTAAAGGATCCTCGGAAATTTGTGTCAATAATCGAACTGGACAAGGTGAAACTCTCCAGTTGATCCTTCTTAAAAATGTCCAATAATCCAAACTTGAACGGTCTATAACACTTAAAGGCAAAGTTTCTACAAATGGTTCCAGTTCAAGTAAATGTTGCCGATCAATTTCTCTTATAACCTCTTTTGAGACAAATGAAATTTCTAAGGGTTCACCAATCATCATATGGACATCTTTTGACCGAGGAGGGACATATGAAGGGTCCTCTAATAGCTTATTTAACACCACAATTTGTGTTCGAGGCAAGTGTAGAGGTTTCTTATTTCTCTCAAAAAACAACTTCTCATATTCTCTAGAAATTTTAATTGCTTTATTAAATGCATGAGCACTGTCATCAAATAAATTAATCCCATCCGTTAACAAGATGTGAATGTCAACGTCACTTAGCTGGGGGACGTAATCAATGGGTGTATCCCAGTTTTTTAGTGCTGACCCCTTAGCAAATGCTTTCCGAAGCTTTTTTCCAAGTAATTCTTGTAAGATGTCGGTCCAAACTTCTATAGCTATTCGAACATCATCCTTCGCTTCTTTAAGAAGAGTATCAAAATCAATCATTGGGAGGTTCTTCCAGAAAGTCTAGTTCCTAGAAGAACGAATTCATTTGTAATAAAAACTATCTTATTGAAAAACTGAAAATTAAGCGTTGTTAGCGATCTATGCGGTCTTTTGCGGATATTTCTGAATAATTTTCGGATAGTAAAAGTCCATTATTTTCTCCTCAAGGCTATAACAGGACCTACATGCATTACAGATTTCCTCGATGTTATTGCCTGCATAATTATAATCATTGTCTTCTAAAAATTGAAGAATACATTGGAAACAAAATGAACTATAGGCCTGTGCCAGTTCAGGAGGAAAACCGAGTAATTCTATTTCTCCAATAGGAATTTCACCTTGAGTTTGACAAGGAGTATCTTCTCCACAAAGAGTGCAGATCATTTTATTCGTCAATCAATTATCTTCCTTCCCTTTTTAAAGAAATGAAAAAAGAAAAAGTCGGTAATGGAAAGGTTATTTCTTTCATCCTGATACCTTATTTGAGCGGTATAAGAATTAAATACCTTTAAACGCCGTTTTTCGTAGTAATACTGCTATTAAAGCTATTCCTAACCCCAGAATAACCAAATGATTAGAAAATTCTGGAGCCGCGTCATTGTAATAGGTTTTGAAATTATGGTCATAGCCACTACCTGTGCTAGATACCCCTCGATCATATACAGGAGTATCATCCACCCACCAGCCGCATTTACGAGGTAGTCCTCCTTCGCCTTGATAAACTACAATATAATACGTTTGATCTACTGTTACCGCTACATCTGAAAAAGACCAAGCATACCATGCTGGATTTCCTATACTTCCAATAGGTACGCTTGTATTTACAAGTATATCACCGATAGAAGGTTCACCGTCTCCAGGGTAATCGTTTGTTGTTATCCAAATTTTGATGTCGTTTGTTGAGGAAGGACTTCTATCTAAATACAGGTCTACTCGACACAAAGTGGTATGTCCAGGTTTGAATGTCTGCCAACGGTAAAAATCAAGCGTGATTTCACCGCTTTTATCCCATGTATCATCATCACCTTGATCAAAAGCTGCAGCATTAATGGATGCTAAGACGGTACCTGTAAATGAACTGAGAAAATAGAATAGAAATAATCCAAAAAAGAAAAGGATTCTAATATTTTTCATCAGATGCACCTTTAATATGTATTTTTGAGGAATCTACCAGAACGATTTATAATTATAACGTTTAAGGACTAAAAATTACTTAAATTTCTCAGAATTAAAAGATTTTTTTTCCCTTTGATGTATTATCCCAAATTTGCTCTCTCGAGATAAAGACAAACAGAAGGAACGAGAAAAATGTATAATGTTCAATTTATAGCTAACATTTCTGAGAGTTATTGTTATAAAAAGTTAAGCTTTCTAATTGATCGTGTTAACAGATCCTATTTGGTAGGATAATGGAATAGTACTGATGGAATGTGATGTGATGCCGTTGGGATTTCGATAACTGATAATCCTATGAGGTTCTTTCTCCAAAGGCTATTATATATCACGCACATCGGTTTGGAGGATTTCTATCGTTGAGTAAATTAGAGACTTTAGTGGATAGTCTACACCATCTTGAACGAAAAGTATTGCTTCAATTCAGAACAGAGAAAAAGACCCGATTTTCAGCGGATGACCTTGCAAAAGCAACCGACCTTGAATTGGGTGCCATTCTTCGTGTTTCTTCATGGTTAAGAAGCAAAAAAATCCTAGAAGAGGACCGCACTATCACTGAAGGTTTTATATTTACTGAATTAGGCAACCAATCTTTAAAAAACGGTCTTCCTGAACGAAGAATCCTCCATAATATTGGTACAGGCAAAATTCCTATGAAGGATTTAATGCAGATCGAAGGGATTACAAAAAAGGAAATTTCTGCTGGTTTAGGAATTCTAAAGCGCAATCAGTTAATCCTGATTCAAAAAGGTCTTGTTTCACTTAACAAAGCAGGTTTAAACTTCCTAGATGAACAATTGCCTTCAGAAATCGTTCTTACACTCCTTCAGAAAGAAAGATTAACAGAAAAGGACTTCTCTGAAGAACAGATTGTTCTTCTGAAAGATCAAATAACAAGAGGATTGGTCAAAAAAACTGAATCCAAAACAATTTCCATCGTTCTGAGTAAAAAAGGACAGAGTCTTCTTCCTCTACTTTCAGAAATTATACCAATTACGGAAATCACACCTGAGGTCATTTTGAATCGTGAATGGGAAACTCGTTCAATTCGACCATATAACATACAAGATTCAGTTCCTCCCATTTATCCTGGGAAACGTCATTTTCTACGTCAAGCTATGGATTATATCCGACGTATTTGGTTAGATATGGGATTCTCTGAGATGCGTGGTCCTATTGTCGAATCCAACTTTTGGAATTTTGACGCTTTATTCGTACCACAAGACCATCCCGCGCGTGATATGCAGGATACATTCTTCATGAAAGATATAAAGGCCAAATTGCCCGATAAAACACTGGTAGATGGAGTTAAAGTAATGCATGAATCAGGGGGACAGGTTGGCTCTACTGGTTGGCAGTATAAATTTTCAAAAGAAGAAGCGAGAGGTTGTGTCCTTCGCCCTCATACAACTTGTCTTTCAGCGCGAACTTTAGCAAAGTTACGTACAGAAGGATGGCCTGCTAAGTATTTCTCGGTAGGAAGATGTTTTAGAAATGAGACTCTGACATGGAAGAATCTTGCTGAGTTTGGTCAAGTCGACGGTATTGTAGTAGGAGATGATGTGACTTTTCAGGATCTCCTTGGCTATTTAAAAGCCTTTTTTACCAAGTTAGGTTATCCTAAAGCGCGATTTAGACCAGGATACTTTCCATATACAGAACCTAGTATGGAAATTGAAGTTTGGGTGGAAGAAAAACAAGAATGGATGGAACTTGGCGGTTCTGGTGTCTTTCGTCCCGAACTCACCGAACCTCTTCTTGGTGAACCTATTCCTGTCCTTGCTTGGGGACCTGGATTAGGTCGTCAAGTAATGGAATATTACAACATCCAAGATATCAGAATGCTCTATGCTAATGATATAACCCTACTACGGGAATCCCGTCTATTTTCTCTATGAGGTGCTATTAATGCCAGTTTTTACGTTTGATCTTGATGATTTCAGTGATCTTGTAGGTCGTCGTATCACAGAAGAAGAACTTACAGAACGTTTACCCATGTTAGCAGTACCAGTTGAAGAGATGGAAGATTTAACTGAAATAAAAGTTGAAGTCTTCCCTAATCGTCCAGATATGCTTTCTGTTGAGGGATTAGCCCGCGCATATGCGGGGTTCGTCGACGAAAAGGTAGGCATGCCTAACTACGAAGTTAAAGACACAAAATACCCCCTAATTGTAGACTCTAGTATTCAAAAAGTCCGCCCCTATATTGTTGGAGCAGTTGTACGGGATATCTCATTCACCGACGCTAGTATTGCCTCTGTAATGCAATATCAAGAGAAATTACATATTACTCACAGTCGCAATCGGAGAAAAGCGTCAATCGGACTCTATGACGCAGAAGGGCTGGAATTTCCACTGCGGTATCGGGCCGTTGGACGAGAGGAAGTCCGCTTTGTTCCTCTTCAATTAACCGAAGAAATGACTCCTGAAGAGATTCTAACAAAAACTCCGAAGGGTGTAGAATATGCACACCTTGTTGGAGAGAAATGCCCGTTTTTAACAGATAATAAAGGGACAGTATTGTCATTTCCACCAATTATCAATAGTCAAGATACTGCTGTAACGGAAGACACTGAATCCCTCGTCATCGATGTAACAGGACTCTCTTTACTAGCAATATCACAAGCATTGAACATGGTTGTTACTGCTTTAGCTGACAGGGGTGGAATTGTTGAATCCATTCAAGTTACGTATCCTTATAGCGTAAATGGTACGAAAGAAATAATTACACCAGATCTCACTCCTTTAGATTGGGAACTTTCGCAAAAATACGTTGTAAAACGCCTTGGGTGTGAATTTGACTTTAATGTGATCAAAAACTGTCTTAAAAAGATGCGTTTTGATGTTGTTGGTAAGCAATCTGAGGATATAATGAAAGTAACTGCTCCTGCTTATAGAACAGATATCATGCATCCTATCGACTTTGTAGAAGACATAGCTATTGCTTATGGTTATGAAAACTTTGAACCGACCTTTCCCAATCTTTCCACTTTCGGAAAGGAAAGTTCTGGTGAGATACTTACACGAAGACTGGCTAACTTTCTAGTAGGTTTTGGAGCAAATGAAGTGATGACTTTCATACTAACTTCATTTGAGAATAATTTCACAAAGATGGGACTTGAAATTGACCTTTCTAAAACCCTGCAAATTCAAAATCCTAAAACCAGTCGCTTCACAATCGTACGAACTTGGTTAGCTCCCTGTTTCTTAGAAATTTTCTCCAACAATACTAAAGCACCCTATCCTCAACGTTTATTTGAAATTGATGAATGTTTTGAGCGCGATGATGAAATGGAAACATGTACACATTTTTATAGGACTTTTTGCTATGCTGAAGCAGACTCACGAACAGGCTATTCCCATATTCGAGCTGTGATGGATAGTGTTGCGAAAAACCTTCGAGTTAATATTAGATTAGAACCACTCACTCATCCTTCATTCATTGAAGGAAGATCTGCAGCATTATATGCTGATGGAAAAGAAGTAGGAATGATGGGTGAAATTCATCCCCAAATATTAGTAAATTGGGGGATTAATACACCCGTTAGTCTATTAGAAATGAAAATCGATGATTTTGTAGAAAACGTAGAATAGAATTCCCTTCATCAGTCTAGTTGAATTAATCAAAATCAAGAAAAGAAAAAAAAGAAAAGGTCATTCTGCTAAAGATTTTCTTTTTCTAAGTATTCCTAAGGTTAATCCAGCTAGTACAAGTGGAGTCAATAGAAATCCTGGGATAGCGCCACTCGGTTCATCATGTAGTAAATATCGAGAAAATGTATTCCTATAACTCTTCTTTTCATGTTTACCCCATCTCTCACGGTTTTTTCAACGAAATTATATTGAGAACTCTAGTGATGCTATATTGAGAGTTATCTTTCTTTTATTTAGGAAAGTATACTCTATTAAGAAATATAACTAAATAAAATTTCTTAAAATGACCATGAGTGTCTAAAATAGAGAGGGCTTCTCTTTTACATTTTCAACACTTTCTTGACTATTTCATCACTTTCTTAGAAAAAGGAAGGTGCTCTTTCCGATACTCCCTTAGGAGGTTCTATTTTTGCTGTTTCTTCAGGTGATAGAATTTCGACGAGTTCATATTCTATGTTTCCTAACCCAAGATTCGCAGCATATTGAACAGTGAGATAGGGGTCTTTCATTGGTCCATTAATCCGCTGAAATGGATGTAAATCTGCTGACAACTCCTTGAAATGTTTGAGAAATAGTGGAATGTTCGTTTCTATGATCCCTTCTTTAGCGACAAGATCCAATGCAGCATTTTCTATCGCAACGATGTCCCTGCTACCTAGGACACCAATATCGTTAACAACAGGTGGGAGTGCTATACCCCAACAATCGCAGTGTGGAGTTATTTGGAGCAGAAAACTAATGAAAAAACGCTTATTTTCGTCAAAGGTGTCTAAAACCTGTTTAGCAGCAATAGCCATAAGTTCTTGAAATAATGAGAAATTTTCTTGTCTTAATTCTAAGCATTCAACACCTTTATCCGCTTCTAAGCACTCTGCACATTGTTGACACATTCCATATTCCCTTGTGAGTTCATGTTTCTCTTCATCATACTTTAAATTCTTGTAGGGGCAAGCTAAAACAAGTTCTTTTGCATGTTCTGGTGAACATTTTTCAGAATCCCAATAAGGAATAGCTGCTTCCACGCCGTGAATCTTATTCCATCGAGTTGGACCAGAATACCCCCCAAGAGCTATATTTTTGATAGCGCCACCAAACCCGCAGGTATTATGCCCTTTAACATGACTAAGATCAATTAATACATCTGCATCATGTAAAACCCCCGCCAAGTCTATTGTTTCCACATTGTGAAAATTTACTTGACGTTCAAAGGTGTAACCATCTTTCACACCTGCAACAGGTATGAGTGGACAGCCACAAGTTTCCTTAGTGTACCCTCGGTCTACAGCGTTGTAGACTGCAGTAGGATTATCGGTGATAAAAGGCCATCCTCCTGCCTTCTTAATAGCTTTCACAATACGTCTTATAAAGAAGACAGGGACAGTTTGATAGCCATCATTAAAACCCAAATGCATTTTTATTGCAACTTTATCATTCTTCTCAATAGAAGAGAGATCAAGCAATTCAACAACCTTATCCACTTTTGCAGAAAAGTTAGCGAATCGTGCAGTCGTCCCAAGCTTGATCGAACCAAAATAAACTTTTGAAGATGTCATATTCATTCTCCTTAGAAAAATACTCTAGAAGCGATGTTATCTCAGTCTATTGTCTTTAAATTCAATTCTTTTTCCTTAAGAAAAGGTTCATATATGTCGTCAATAAGTTTGACATGTTGAGTCAAAACTTTAAATATAAAAGTATTATGGTTACTGCTCCGTCTTTAAGCCTTAAAATACTGAAATAGTGGTAAATAGGTAAGATATTATGAAATTAATATTCCTTCATGGTTCACCAGGTGTAGGAAAACTAACCATCGGTTTAGAACTCCAAAAAGTTACAAATTACAAACTTTTCCATAATCATTTGACTGTAGATTTAGTTAGTTCTGTTTTTCAATTTGGGTCTAACCCCTTTATTCATCTACGAGAGAAAATCTGGTTAGATGTGCTTCAGATGGCATGCCTTGAAAAGATTGAGGGGCTAATTTTCACATTCGCCTTTGAAAAAACAGTTAATGAGAATTATCCCCAGAAAGTCCTTAATTTGGTTACAGGGCATGGAGGGCAAGTTTATTTCATCGAATTGTTATGCGAACCTGACGAATTAAGACGAAGGCTAGTAGATCCATCAAGAAAAAAATATACTAAACTAAATTCAATTGAGAAGTTCAATATGCTTATGAATTCTGGAGCATTGTTAAAACCACAAATTCCTGAGGAAAGTAAATACTCTATAAAAATTGACACCACTTCAAAGTCTCCAAAAAACGTTGCAGATACAATTATGAGTTTTATTTCATGAGTTCATTATCGATTTCCATATTTTTTGACCAGATAAAATAGGAGTAATGCAAAAAACATAGTTCCTTGCGATAACGTGATTGTTTCTGAAGAGGATTCAGTGAGGTAGGGATACCCGGCATCTTTCCATGCTAGAAATCCTCCATCCATATTGTAGACAGCAGTATAATTCAAAGAAACGAGTGTACTACTAGCTATAGCAGACCGCGTGCCAGATCGACAATAAACGAGAATAGGGCGGGATTTATTACTTGGTAATTTTTCCGATTGATTCTCTATTTGATCATGTGGGATAAGAGTCGCTCCCTCAATATATCCTTCATTGTATTCAGATTCTGTTCGGACATCTAACAGAAATAAATCTGTTTCATTTTCTATCAGCTCTTTAGCCTCGGAAACATTGATTGTAAGGTAATTTTGTAAAAGTTGAGTGTTTACACTCCTTACATTAATAGGTTCTGAGAAAGCAATTATAAGGCTAAAACATAGACATAATTTCAGAAATAAAGATATTTTCATTTCACATATCCTTTTCCATTACTTCAGTCACAATATCAACTGGTCTATCAGCTATTTGAACAGTACCATACTTGACTCCCTCATTTACGAGTCCAACTCGCATATATTTAATTAGAGCTTCATGAAACCATTTTATGTAGAAATGAGTCAATATAAGCATGGAAGGACCAACCAATAGGGCAAGAACAATGAAATATATTATTGCCATCACAAATACTTCGAGAAAATCGATTTTCGCCGTACCTTGCCCTTGTTCTTCCCTCAATAATCTATCCGTTTCTACCGCGAATGTTGCAATAGATAACAACGCTCCCCACCCAAAGATATTGTTGAATAACCTGCGAATAGATTCACCAACGTTCTCAACTTTGGTAATTTCTTTCGTTTCTGTATCATAAATATATCTTTTAATTTCTCCATCAGAAAGTGTCCAAATAAGAGGGATATAAAATAGAATGAGAATAACTGGTACAAAAAATGAGAGAAAATATGCTATACCGAAGATTAACCCTCCTGTTTGAGGTACTCCATCCACAACCTCAATTTCAAAGTCGTAGATAAAATCCAATACTAGAAACATAATACAAGTTAACCCTGCGGGTGGAAGGAAGATATCCCATTTTCTTTTCCATGTAAAAGAAAAAACTGCCCGAGTTGAGGAATAATCAAGAACAGATGACTTTTCTTCCACTAACCATTCCCCCTTAATTTCTCCTCCTATAAGCAAACTAATATCCGCAAATGGAAGACGGCTAAGAAAACGTCCAGCTCTTCCTCTAAGAATTCTTGAAATAAAAAATATATATTTTGCCATCTTGCCTGTAATAAACCCTCCTATTTTATGTGTTCTATAAATTAGAAGAAATAACAATGTAGATAAACAATTTAACATAATAATGAATAATATAAATGGTATAATAGCTGATAAAATCCAAAAAAATAGGAATATAAAAAATATAAAGAAAAATGAGGTACGATTAGAGCAATTCTGGATTTTAAATAATGAAACCGGCACTTAAATCTCCAATTAACATTCTATAATTGAAATTAAATAGCTCTTTCTTCTATGAAAGCTTCAAAAAAAGGGCACAAATAGCTCTTTTTATTTTAATTTTCTCTTAATTATTGTAAATATGCCAAAAAACATTATTATAATTATTATTTCTGCAAAGGGAGTTGTTTTTGTTGTAGATTGCGTCATATTCCTGCTTACACTGTCATAACTAGAGATACTAGAATAAATATTTGTTTCAGTATTACTAATATTCGGTATAAGTGGATCAAGCCCGTTTAACACTTCCTCTCCATCGTTAATCCCATCATGATCTGTATCCGTTTTCAAGGGATTTGTTTTGTAAATTTTAATTTCTTCCGCGTCAGTAAGTCCATCACTATCACTATCATTAAGATACGGGTTTAACTTGTTTTTTAGTTCCCATCCTGTTGGCAGACTGTCGTTATCGAAATCCCAATTTTCATAATTAAGCCATGCTTGTACTGCTTGGTAAGTATTGATTAATCCATAACCTGTATTAATATCCTTACCCGGTAAATCAATATCTGTTGCAGTGTAACGCAACACATTACGGCATGTTTCAACATCTAGGTCATTACGAACTGATTTCATCAAAGCAATTGTTCCTGTTACATGTGGTGCTGCAAATGAGGTACCGTAAACCCATCTCGTACTACCAACACTTGAAACTGTAGGGACTTGATGACCAGGAGCAGCAAGTTCTACATGTTCACCAGGAAGAGAGAAAAAAGCAGGTTCTCCATCTTCATACAATGCAGCAGATGCTATAATTGTTTCTTCTTTTCCGGGGTTAATTGCCTCATCACCATCCCATGAATTTCCTGCTATTCCTACGATTGGAATACGTGCTTTAATCACTTGTTGAAAGGTCTGCTTCAAATTAAAAGAAGCTTCCCCATTGAAGTAGATACTAAAATTGATTACAGATGCATTCATCTCCATAGCATAGTTGAAAGCGTCAATTATTCGATAAAATCCGGAGAATGAATTGTATACATCTAATACTCGTAAATTCATTATTCTTATGTTAGGAGCAATCCCTGCAATCGACTTATTGTTATGTTGAGCAGCAATGATTCCTGCAACATTTGTGCCATGTTGATGAAGGTTATCACCAGATTGATCTGTACTCGGGTCATTATCATATTCATCAAAGTCATAACCATAAAAATCATCAATATACCCATTGCCGTCATCATCGATCCCCACATCACCCGATAATTCCGCTTTATTCTCCCATCGTAATGATGTAGGTAGTTCATAACTACCCCAGATGATTCCTGAATCGATTATTGCAACAACAACATCCTCAGAACCCATAGTAATATTCCATGAGGGATAAATATTTATCATTTGCAAATTCCATGTATTCACCTCAGAATCTACTTGTAACAAAGAAAAGGATTGTAGTGAGTACTTATTCTCCATTGTTTTAAGATTGGAAGCAAATGTTAAGTGAGGAATTCTACCATTTTTATCTGCATGGTATTTGGGTGAATGGAAGGTCAATAAAGACAATAAAATGATTCCTACAAGGATAATTAGCACGCAATTCTGGATTCTCATATCTAAGGAAAAGAAAAATGTAGTTAAATATATTAACATGTAGTCACTTAATTATATTATAACTGTAAAAAATCATTTTTCTTCTATGCAATCTATCAGATAACGACATTAGAGACAGGATCGTGGGAATTGATGAAAAGAACAATAACTATAATAAGTTTGACGATTATTTTGGGTTGCTTTCCGCTAGTAACAGGAGATGCAGCACTACACTCCCCAAGAGCCAATTTAATTTTAAATCCAAGCTTTGATGGCAATATAGATCATTGGGATTCTGGACCAGCAGATTCATTTGTCTATGATAGTTCACAATCCTTTGATGTGATAGGCGGATCGGGAAAGCTTGACGCCATCGATACGGGGCCTTATCATTTAGCGGTGATGTTCCAAGATCATTCTTTTACACCAGCTACCTATTATATAAAAGCGCGTGTAATGGTCAACACGTCTTTAGGGAGTTCGGGATACATTGCACTAGTGATAGGGGAGATAGAAATTCAAGAGATCACAAATCCCACACCTAATGAATGGCATACCCTGAATGGGTCTGTTGAATCTACAGGATCGGATGTTGCTCCCATAATTGTAGGTGCAGAAGGTTATGCTGGGGATTTTCTTCTCTGGGTGGATTTGGTGGAAATGGATACATCTCCAATTACCCCTGAATTTGATACAGCAGTAATTTTACTCGTTTGTACAACTTTATTTATTAGAATCCTCTATTTTATCCAAAAGAAAAAAAGTAGAATCCAATAATAACATTGCCCCAGCTATGCAGGGGATTAATGTTGCCAAAAGAGGTCGAATTAATTTTAATGAATATTCAATTAACTAACTGGTTCGACACATTCTGGAGAATTATTCCTATAGTCATTTACAAGACTTGAAACCTTAAAGGCTTCCATCTCCTTTGCAGGATAGGGATCCAAAAACGGATGTAGTTGATCTGGATCTGCGTCAATATTTAACCATTGTTCTTCGTGTTCAAGTCTTAGCATTGCAAACATTCGATCATGGACTGGGCGGACTAATTCATTGGGTTCAGTAGTGATGATTCCACACGTCATAATTTCTAGGCCCGAGACCTTTCGAATATTATAGAGTCCTGCGAATGAAAATAGTTTTTTTGATTTAAGTCGGAAATATGTTGGTCCTTTTGTTTTAGCACTTCGTCGCCATTCAAAAAATCCATCTGCGACCACTAAACACCTATTTTTCTCAAAAAGTGAGCGATACAGTCTTGGTTTTGTTTTCAGGCTTTCTCTACGACAATTGATTAATTCGAGTCCTCGACGACCCCATGTTGGTTTTAAACCCCATTGCATTCCATAGAGCTGTACAGTTGAATTTTTAATGATCACAGGAATCTTACGGTGAGAACTAATATTATAACAGGGTTTTATTTGAAAATGAAGTTGAGTTACTTCAAAACGGTGTTCAATCTCATCTTTTGTCGCAGTCATGGTGAAGCGATGACCCATCTCTGGTTCCTCCACAATTAAATATATTCAGAAGAGAGTTTCTCTAGTTACATAAAAACTAACAAGTCACTTATTAGATTGTCTTATTTTTATTCAAGCTAATATATCATATTTCAACCCATTTGGTGTTCTGACAAAATGAAAATCGTTCTTGTTCGACATGGTGAGAGCGAAGGCAACATAAATAGTCTAGTTCAAGGTCAACTAGATTATCCTCTAACAAATCTAGGTAAAAAGCAAGCAACCACATTGGCAAATCGCTTATTAGCGAATAATTACTCTTTTGATGCTATCTACTCTTCCGATCTTTCACGAGCTGCAGAAACAGCAAGGATTATTGCTATTACTCTTGACATTGCGAATGTCGTCTATACTCCTCACCTTAGAGAACTTGACCTTGGATTTTTTAGTGGCCGTTGTAGATGGAACGAATTATCGTCGGAAGATGAAATGTTCTTAAATTCTGCTTTTAAAGATCATTCAATCGTAATTCCCGGAGGAGAGAGTGTAAATTCAATGGTGTCGCGGATAAAGGGCTTTTTAAGTCCATTTTTAGACAACAACGCGTATAGTTCTATCTTAATTGTCGGGCATGGCGGAACTCTCTATCATATTTTGAAGACTATCCTTAAAATATTCCCTGATACCGATGAATGGTTCGCCAACTGTCGCATAACAGAAATAGTGAAGTTACCCGAACTCAATGAATGGAAACTAGTTTCATTCAACGGTAGAAAGCTAATATGATTTTTTATACGTTAGAGACTGATTCCTTTCTTTTGCAGCTTTTTAATGCAGGAAGGACAGAACTTATTCTTTTTCAGATCAAGTTCTACTAAAGAGTTAGAAAAACTTGCTAAACAACTAGATTTGGAACAAGGTCGGAGACCTATAGCCATTGCAACATAGTAAACCGCGCTATATGTCAACCGTTTGCGATATTGTGTTGTTCTCGCTTTGTCTTCCTCAAAAGGATGGGTAGACATCATTGCAATAGATTTTTTTGCTAACCCAAGGGAGTTTTTCTCACTTTTTGTGAAAATACTTGCTGAAGTGACAAGCAACCATGCATCAGCATGTTCAACACTAAACTCGAATTCCTCGAGGTCTTTAGGTAATGTTCTAAGGAGTTCTTCACCTTCCCATTGCTTTCGCTCACGATCGTATGCCCATTCCTTAAGCTTTAAATCATGTCGGGCCCATTTAGTCTTTATATTAAATAATCCGGCTAATTTAGTAGATAAAAATTTAATTGACTCATAATCTTCGAGTTGAAGTCTCGTAAGGACAAGTTGCATATTTTGGAACTTGAGAGTATTTTTTTTTATATATTTTTTCTATCATTGAAAAAAGGTGAAAAAAATACGCGTAGCACTTGCACAAATTGATGTACGCCCTGGTGAAGTTGAAAAGAATCTTCAATCTGTTCATTCAGCTGCACTTCAGGCAAAAAGTCAACAGGCCGATATAGTAATCTTTCCTGAATTAGTAACATCAGGATATACTGATGATTTGCTTCAATATGCTGATCCAATGGTTAATGACTCGCCAGCAGACAAGGTTCGAAAAATGGCTAAAGAGAATAAACTTTGGATTGCATTCGGGTTTCCTGAACAAGTGAAGGGACGAAAAAAGCTATTTAATTCTTTAGCACTTGTAGATTCCCACGGAGTTGTCCGTGAGAAATATCACAAGATTCATCTATTTACTCCCATGCGTGACGATGTTTTTTTTCAAGCTGGCACTAAATTAAAAGTCTTAAAGACAGAATTTGGAGTTTTTGGTCTATCCA
The DNA here is from genome assembly GCA_016840025.1 of Candidatus Hodarchaeota archaeon. Next base: position 2,154 of record JAEOTF010000173.1, on the reverse strand, counting down.
CTTGTTATGACCTTAGATTTCCTGAAATGTATCGATTACTCGCTCATATGGGTGCAGAGCTCATTTTATGTCCTGCACAGTGGCCCTGCCCTAGACAAAACCATTGGGATACACTACTTCGCGCAAGAGCCATCGAAAATCAAGTTTTTATGATAGGTCTTAATCGAGTTGGAGAGGGAATTGGTGACTCATTTTGTGGTGGAAGTGGTGTTATTGATATGTTTGGAAAAGCACTTCTCCATCTTCCTTCGAACATAAATGGGGTTAAATGTACCGATGTTAATGTACAATTAGTACAAAAGCTTAGAAATGAGATATGTTATCTAGATGATGCGAAACTTATAGTTGAATTTCCTCATAATATCGATTAAAAATCTTCTTCAAATAAAGAAATAGCCTAAGGATCATTATTTATGTCATTATTTTTCAATTATATGGGAATTTGGTTGTTTTTCTCTTTATCATGGCTTCTAGTACAGATTCTCAAAAAACGAAAACAATGAAACTCTAATCAAAGTGCAAAACTAGCTTAATATCACTCTATCTTTTTTAATCACATTTTAGCAATAATCTTCGGAATCTCTTCAAATTTCTCAACTGAATGTGTGGCACTTTCAAGGACTTCAGGAAGATCTGCATTAACTGCGATACTCAGGCCTGCTACTTCGAACATAGGAATATCTGCTAGTCCGTCTCCAAGTGCGATTGTTGCTGATAGGTCGATTTCTAGCTCTGTACATAATTTCTTTAGAATTTTGTCTTTCTCATCCCACTCAAGATTGATAATTGGATCTCCAGTTAGAAGGCCATTTTCATCAATATATAGATCGTTAGCAATAGCTCCATCTAAACCTAATTCATTAACTACAAAACTCGCAAAAGGTAGGAGTCCAGCTGATACTATGTAAAAGTATGAAATCATTTCTCGAAGAATAGGGATAGTTGATTTGACAGTAGGCAAAAAGGGTTCTATTTTAGCAATCTCATGAATTCGTGTGAGTGGGACACCTTTCCATGTTGAGGCATCTAATTCACAAAAAGTTACGTAATCTATCTTTCCTGCAAGAAATTTTTCAAGATATTTTTTTCCTTTTGTGTCCCATGTCTCCAGTTCTTTATGTATTCTCTCCCAACCACTACGTGTTTGGATTAGTGTTCCGTCTAAGTCGGATGCAATGAGTTTCCATTTCATTATATACAACCTTTCTTTTCTATTAACTTAGCTTCGGTCCCACAGGAAATTAATAGAATCAAAGAAGTTATTTTTTAATTCCAAATGAGGTGATGCAATTGTTCCCGTATTTTCAAAATAATGAATTGCTCCGTCTTTCGCACCAATAATTAGGTCAAAATCTCCATCTTTATCAAAATCATGGAATTGAGGTGAAGAGAAATAACCTACATCAACATCATAGACATTATCGGTTTTACTATCACTGTATGAAAGAGAATTGTTTACACTCCACTGAGTAGAGCCATTGATTAATTGAGAAATCCATTCATTTACACGACCCGAAATGTCACCGGAATAAATTTCTAGAGTTCCATCGTTATTAAGATCAACAATTGCAGGTGTCAAACCCCTTATTATGGGCCCCGGTGCGGGGAATGTTGCATTCAGAGTCCAAACAGGGACATATCTTGTTCCTTGATTTAGGTAAGTTCTGAGTGAATCGTCATAATTAGTCCTATCAATGAAATCCCTATAACTAATGATAAGATCAAGTTGCTCATCCCCATTTAGATCCATAAGTTGGGGGCTAATACCGTATGCTAACGGATTCGGTGTTACTGCTTCGATAAGGGAGGAATTACTGGTCCATGAAGGCTGCAAAGCAGTACCATTGTTTTCATAACATATTAGCTCTTTAAAACTCCCTACTAGCATATCTTCATCGCCATCTCCGTCAAGATCGCCAAATGCTGGGCTAGCAAAAGGATGGGATCCAATGGAAGAAAAAATTAGCGGATCTTCCACGAATTGCAGATGTTTTGAAGACCCATCATTTCTAAAGAATCTTAAAGATCCCGTAATATTACCTACAATAAGATCATCATCACCATCTGCGTCTAGATCAGCAAATTGTGGCGTAGAAAAGAGTCCCCAACCATAAAGATGGATAGCATTGTACCAAGGAATGTCTACGTAATTAT
>JAEOTF010000025.1 GCA_016840025.1 Candidatus Hodarchaeota archaeon | reverse complement strand
TGATTCAAGATAAAGACACTAGCCGTAGCAAAGGAAAAAGCAAACAAGACAACAAGGAACCGCTCAAGAGAGGGAAAAACTAGGAGGATGCTTCCAAAACCGAAGCTAATAATCCACCCAATCCAACTCCCAACTCTCATAACCTTAAAGTATTCCATAATCGTCGAGAACCAATGGAGCTTCTGAAAAATCTTCACCAACCTTCACAATATTAATACTCACATTAATTGAACATAAATAGTGAATGGAAAAAACTTTAATTTATCACATTACATTTTCTCGGTTAACTGTGCATTGCACGCGCGTTTCAATATTTCGCGTTAGCAGAACATATACTAGGTACCAATCGAATAAATCGGATACTCAGTGGTTGTCTTTTTAGGTTAAAATGATAGTTTTGTTTTTAGAGCATCAGCCTTGCATAAGAGCTTTGAAGTATGCTCAGGGATTCAAAAATCAATTTAGGAATGAAATTGAAGTCTTTTTTGCATATTTAGGTAGAACTTTAACTGAATTATGGTTACGGAGATGAACTCTTCAAGGAATTCATAAAACCAGACAGAAAAGATACAGTGAGAGACTATGACATAGATCTTATTCATAGTCATAATGCACCAGATTTCTTGACAGAATCAACGATAAAATCAGCAGGTAGTATACCAATAATCCACGATAATCATGATGTGTTGTCTCTTAGAAAAACAAGGTACGGAATAGCTTCTGTGGACCCCAAGGATGGAGAAACAATAGAAACAGAGAGAGATTGTTGGGAAGAAGAAAACGAATGGGATGAATTTCTTTTAGAAGAAGAGGAGTGGACATAAAGGAGGTGAAAAATGGTTAAAAATAATGGTGTTTCATTGGGAAACTCGACAAAAAATAGAGTTTTCGGGAGAAGGATCTAGTTTTTACTTGAGTTATCACTAATCTGTAAATTTACCAAAGAAGGATGAAGCTACCCACCCTCACGTGCGCGCTCACTAGAAGTAGATATTTCTTGAGGCATCACTAGTACCGGCTATATGTCTACTTTTACTCCTTAGCAGTGAGAGGAATCGCAATATACTTCTGTTTAACTTCTACCAAACGGTCAGCAGCACATAAGAAAGCAAGTATAATATGATGAATAATGCTCCTGCCTTTTTGTCGAGTTTCTTTCTTAGTGCAAGAGTTAATATGACTACGATGGAACCGAATATTGCATATAGTCCTGTGATCAGGGCGGTTTCGCCAGATACTATTTGCGGGAAGAATAGCTGTCCAATTCCAATAGAAACAGTTGCATCAACAATACAACTTCCTATGGCATCTCCTATCGCAAGCTCGAACTGACCTTTCTTGATGGCGGTCAAATCAACAACGAGCTCTGGAAGAGACGTTCCGATCGCGAGAATAAAGAAGCTGATAAGGAACTCTGAAACTTGAAAAGCTGACGAAAGTTGGATTACTGATTGCACCACCACATAGGCTCCAATCGAAACGCCTATGAAACCAAGAGCGGCTACTAAAAAGTCACGGAAATTACTTTCAGCAGGGATTTCTTTTGGTATCTTATTTTCTTTAGACTTCTTAGTTATGGCGCTTCGGATTAATAGGAGGAAGATAGGCCAACTAGCCACTAAGAAAAGTGCGTTAATTCTTGTAATGTATCCTTTCTCGGCTATTGACACCGCAAGTATGAGTGCGAAAACTTCATAGGCACCAATTATGGCTATCTTCTTTCTGTCAACTTTAAATTTTTTTACAAAAAAAGGAAGAAGCCCTATTACTAAAGTCATTTGTGTAAGAACTGAACCCAGAGAGTCTCCCACACTGATGTCTGCATGACCTAACGAAGAAGAAACTATAGAGTTGACAATCTCTGGAAAATCAGTGCCTAATGATACTACTATGAGTCCTATTAGAAACGGAGATATTCCCCATGCTAAAGAGAGTTTAATCGTGTGTTCTATTGCCTTGTTGCTGGAATAGACTAGAAGTGCAATACCTGCAATTAGACCCGCGGCCGCAAATACCATTTCAGACGTCAATTTCGAATCTCTCTGCAAAAAGTAATTCAGGTTCTAGGGTATAAATGAGACGTCCATAGTTTACATATATTTACTCCTGCAAACTTTGTCTATATTAGCCACATTAAATGGATTATTTTGACTTATCATATATTTTGCCGTGAGTCTCCAACGTTGAAGAAGGAAAGCGTTCCATTTTGTGGTAAACCTTTGGACAAGCAATAATCTTTACAGGTATCAAGCAAGTAGCTTCTATATCTGCACATTTCTAATATTTCTTTCATACTGATTCATCTTGAAATCATCCCCCTTTATCTAAACTACCTATCAAGCAAAACATGAAATCTACATTGAAATCCTCAATAAATTATAAAAACTGACTCCTTAAATTTTGGGTTTGGGGTTAAAATTTAACTCTATCTTAAACTAATATAGGTTAATAATTAGATCAATTGAAGGAGGCTTCAATATATTATGAAGAATGATGATTACGGTTCAATAAACACTAAATGTTTTGAGTGTGGTAGAAATTGTTTTAGATTAACTAGGATGGAAAAAGGTCAAGTTTTAGCAGAATGCATACATTGTAGCCATGCCCACATTCTCGATGCGATCTTAGAAAAAAAACCGCATGCTCTTTTGTTGTATTGGTTTTCAGCTCCAAAGAAGATTGAAAGATGTCTTGATTGCAGGTCAGAATTGAAAATATGGAACGTTAGCTATGATGGAAAAATGGCACAAAGCAAATGTTCCAAATGTGGTCTGTCTCATACTTTTAAAAAACCACGTATGAGAGACTGGCGATTAATCAGAGTTACACGAAGAGTTGATGATGAAGTTTCAAATTTAATACTTGCTTCGGATTTGACTGAGATAAAAGGAATTGGATCAAAGAGGGCTAAGATTCTAGATCTCGCAGGGGTAAAGAGTATTTCAGATCTAGCAAAATCTTCAATTCCTATTTTATCATCTAGAACAGGAATTCCTGAACAATTTTTATTAAATTGGATTAAACAAGCCAAAGATTTAGTAAATTAATTATTGTTAAATTTAGATTTCAGGATTCAAGTGTAAATGTTTTTTTATGAATTCGAAGAAGTGAACATTAATAATTTCGTATTATTTTGGAAAATCAGCTTTTAGTAAACCCTAGTACTACCCCCACAACAAGACTACCTAGAGCTGGAATTTGAGATACAACAGGGTAAATGAAGTTCAATACAGGAGTGGCAAGTTCCTCTACTTGTGAGACCAATTGTGTATAATCTATTTTAATTGAACTTTCGTATACAAAATATGCTGCGATAAAAGCAAATACACCAATTATCAACGCGAATTTAACAGCTTTTTTAAGCAAATATCCAACAAAGAAACCCCCTATTCCTCCGAGGCCTAATTGCATCATGATTGGCGTAAAAATATCAGTCATGTTACATACGCTTCTGGAATTCCTAAGGAATATTATATCGGATGATTTAATAAAGATTTTTCACTATACGTATGGATTAGAGATTAGTCAAATTGTAAACATGTTGCCATTATCAATTATTTGATATTAGCCATTTTTTTAACATTGGCAACACCTTAATTCAAACTCTTTCTTTTCACTAACCTGATTAATATTTTGGTTTGGCTTAATATTTCACCTCTAAGCTCAAACATTTGGGTTTGCTTTTGCTTTTTCTATTTCTCTTAATGATTCATCTAGAAAAAGCACACGCGCGTCCGCGTACACGTGTGTTCGGGGTTAAAGTTACTCCTCTCTTTCTCCTCGTTTTATGTTCGGACCTTTTTCGATAACAATCAATTGTCCACCTTTACCGATCCTTAATTGAAGTTCACCGGTAAATGATTGGACCCGGGCGTTCTTAACTTGGATAGTATCTCCCACAGCAACTGTGTGTATTTGTTGGTTCCACAAAGGTAGTTCAATTATTCCAGTGTCATCTGTGATTTTTGCGTTTGCTACTGTGCTTAATTTTCCTAATCTGGTGAAAACGATTTTTGGCTTTGAAATTTCAAAGATCTTTGCCTTGAGGTTGATTCGATTCATTCCAAACTTTAAATCCTTTATCTGTGGGTGCTCAATTTTGACCTTATCTGATATTTTTCCAATTGACGACTTTATGATGGCAAATTCTTTGAGTGGATTAGTTTCTTTAAGGATGTAAACAGGTAAGGGGAATTGAGCGACCAC
>JAEOTF010000172.1 GCA_016840025.1 Candidatus Hodarchaeota archaeon | reverse complement strand
TCTCAAGATACCGATGAGATAAAATTTTAATTTAGCATCAGCTCAGAAATGTGTACACTTGATTGATAATTATACGCCTTTGAGATGATTATCTACTTTTTCTCTTCCCAATTCGCTTAACAAAGAAAAAAAAGGAAAAAAAAGAATGGGGAATTAATTAGTTTTATTTCCTAGGATGTCGACGTAAGACTACAGTTGTAACAAGTCCAAGAGGTATAAGTAAAAGCAGATATTGTGGAATCTGGGAGAATTCAGGAACCGGAACTTGAAGTGTGAAAGCCCAGGTATAGGTAGCATTATAATTTTCACGTAAGTGGGCGTCTCCACCAATGAAGTAACGTTGATTATCATACACAGTGAGAACTACTGATAAGCCACCCGCGGACATGCCAGTTGTGGGAATATCATACGAGAAAACGCCAGTTGCGTCTATAAGAGCAGTCATATTGATTGTAGTTGCAGCAGCATCACCAATCTTGATTGTACCATTTACAAATATACCCGATGGATCACTTATGTCAGCTGTTAGAGTTATGAGGGTTCCAATATCGACAGTCATTACAGCAGGTCCAGTTTTTATGATTGTTGGAGGACTCATATCCACGTATATTATACGATTTGCAGGTAATCCTGCTTCGTATTCAGGACCGTCCGCTTGTCCATTTCTATTTTCATCATATATGCCCTTGAACTCAATGACATATCCCTCAGTATCTGTATTATTGGCAGGCAGATCATAAGCCCAATAGTTATTAGTAGCCTTACCCAATGTTTTCCATGTTGCGTTGTAACTTGCACTGGGTGTTGACCAAAGGAATGGAGTATCGTAATCTCCTTTAGAGCTATTATATTTTAGAATTTGGTAACCGAACATGAATAGCTCAGATCCTGCAGAAACTGAAGCGTTAATGACAAACTGGACTTTAGATCCATACATAATAGCGCCATTCATACTACTATCTGTAATTATAGTACCATTTGGATAGGCAGCAAAGCTCTTATAAACTACTGCCCCAGTAGCATAAATAACGTGGTTGTCAGCGTCTTCCCAGCCATTTTCACCCATATCCTCAAGAGGATTCAAATTGGCTTTGAAATTGGTAGTAGAAGCAGTGACATTTATTTCAGCCACGTAATAAGAGATATTTGCTGCATCCTGAGAAACAAAGCTGCAATAATGTGGGCCATCACCGACAATCCAATCTAAACCTGCTGCTCCAGAGCCCATTAATTCAACAGCAGTATCGTTAGGTTCTCCATCTTGAACAGAGTACGTGATTGTAACGTTTTTATATATGTCTATGTGGATAGCAGGCACTGAAAGGTCAAGAAGAGCACCCGTTTCTGTATTAGTGATATTAACAAAGATTGCTTTGTTAGCGGGGTCCCATTGTTGAAGAGATGCCTTTACAGGCGCAATTGGAGTTTTCGGTACACTGATAGCCAATAGAGAGAGAAAAATCAAACCTATAACAGTTCCATATAACAACCGTTTCATAGTTTTTTACCTCACACCTAATTTTAGTTCTAACTTTCACATCCTTCTGTAAAGAAGGGAATTGTTTCTGAATAAGCTTCAACCAGAAACGTGTGAAAGTTCTACAAAAAATCTTAAAGATAATATATAAGGAGTTTGATTGACCAGAGCTGTTAATTAACAATAATAAAGTATTTTTGTTGAAAATAAGTAAGAAATCCCTTGATAAACCTCTAATTAAGGTATTTCCAGAGTAAATGACGAATACTGTAAATTGTGGTGGTTTCTATCAATATCTAGAAAAACAAACATATCCAAAATTATTATATTACATAAATCCTTCTTAAAACTAATTCTGACTCTATCCAAATGTTTTTTGTTTCTTTTAAAGATACAGAGCTTTGCTGTAATCAATTATTCAAAATTTAAATATAAGATGACCTTTCTATTATTTCCTAAGATTCTAATCCCTTTTTTTGATTCTACTTCACACCGTTATTACTTAAAACTAACCCATCTATCTTATCTATTTCAATAATTTAAAGAAAACTATCTTTGAATTTGTTGAAAATCAGAGAGAAACCCTCTCTAGGAATTGATTTTCGGCAATATGTTATGAGTTGGAGGTCTCATTATGAATAAAAGTAAAATCACGGTTTCTTTCTTAATTGTTTTTGTCCTGCTTGTTGCTATTATCGCTCCATCGATATCAATATCGCAAATTAACAATAGAGATGTAAGGGGAACAGATAGAGGTAGCAAACAAACTTCAGCGCCGCCTATCTACTTGAACATCATCTGGAATCAACACCAGCCATTCTACAAGGATCCGAGTACCGATATCTACGAACTGCCCTGGGTATATATGCATGGCGTGAAAGATTACCACTACATGATGTCTCTTGTACCTAGTGATGTGAATGTAACCTTTGAGTATTCTGGTTCGCTCCTTAACCAGCTTCGAGAGTATAATACGAGAAATGTATATGATAAACGAATAGAACTAGCTAAAATGAACGAATCCGACATGACTTTGGATGAAAAGACATATGTAATCCGTTATTTCTACGATATTAATGATCAGTTTCGACAAGGACCCTATGCACAGCTAGATATTCTACGGGGGACAGATCATGAACAGGCAGCAAGGACATGGACAGACGAAATGCTTCGGGACCTTAAAGCAATGTTTTTCATCAATTGGTTCAACCATGATTATATTGCCAATAACGCAACATTACAAGAATTGTGGGATATTGCGAATCTTTGGCCCGCCTATACTGATGCGGTTTGGAAGTATCAAGGGGTAGGAGAACAGTATGGAGGTTTTACACATGATAACATTACTTATATCATCGATGCAGGTTACGATATCATAAATAAAATATTCCCAGCCAGTAAAGCTGCGTTACAACAAGGAAATGTCGAATTAATTACTACTCCAATGTTCCATCCTATTACTCCTCTTCTTATTAATATAACATTAGCCAGAGAGACCACCGAGGGGAATAGTAATCTACCTTTACCAGTAAATAATACACTATGGCCTGAAGATGCTCGAGCTCAAATCCAGATGGGTGTCCAAATGTTCAACGATACCTTTAATGCAACACAATATGGAATGTGGCCAAGTGAAGGCTCGGTAACCCCTGCAATGATTCCTATGTGTACGGAAGTTGGTATTGAATGGATGTTTACTGATCAAGATAACCTTGATAAAGTATTCCTAAATAATGACTTTAAAGATGGTAATTTGACTCTAGAGGATATGCACCTCCTTTACCAACCTTACCGCGTCAGTCATCAGGGTGAAGAGATGATGGTGGTTTATCGTGATACAGGAATTTCGGATGCAGTAGGTTTCCAATATTCGGGAATAGAGCCTTCAAAAGCTGCAAGTGATTTCGTAGGGAGGATAAAGAAAATATATGACGCATTTAACGCAACAACGAATGCTACTATCCGTGACGCGACTCATATAGTTACTGTAGCTTTAGACGGTGAAAATGCGTGGGAGAACTATCAATATTTAGGGCAATTTACTGGAAATGAATTTTTAAATCAATTTTATCTTAAAATTCAAGAGGCACAGAATGCGGGATGGCTTCAAACTATTACACCTAAGCAATTTTTGAATAAAAATCCTCTAAACACTCTCACCGAAGTCCCATTGACGACTGGTTCTTGGATTGCTGGTGATTTTAATACTTGGATAGGTGAGAAAGACGAAAATATTGCCTGGGATCGATTGATTACTGCTCGTAATGCCGTGAAGGTCTACAATGATTCTCATCCAGCTGAGAATCTAACAGATGCGTGGATGGCTATCTATGCTGCAGAGGGAAGCGACTGGTTCTGGTGGTATGGTGGAGATCAGAATTCAGGTCAAGATGAGAATTTTGATTGGGCCTTTAAGTCACTTCTTCGGGCTGCTTACAAAGGAATAGGGTGGACAGATGATGATATTCTAACTACCTATCCAGAACTATTTATCAAACAACGTCCATCCCGTGGTGCTGTTATTAGCGGTTTTATTGAACCTACAATTGATGGAACTCTGGATACAGGTGAATGGACAGATGCAGCATATTTCAATGATACTGCGAGAGAAACTACAGACCTCGTTGGAGAAATATATGCTGGATATCCTGAAAGTGCGAAAAAACTTTATCTTGCTATTACCCCAAGTCCTGGAGTCAACTTTACAGAGGAGATAGGCAACGACAGTTTGTTCATTGGAATTTATTTTAATGAACCAGGTTTAGAGAATGCAAATATATTCACACGTTATGGGGAACAAAAAACTTCCGCAAGGTTTCTAGGGTTTGAAATCGCCACAGAACTGGGGATATGGTTTGGTAACTTCTCAGGTGATGGATCGGGCAGTTTTCGGGTTTCAAAGGCAGCAGGGTTAGCAGATTATACCTATAACATAACACTAACGACTATAGCTGTTGGGAGTGTTATTGAGCTTGAGGTCACCTTTGAGACGCTTAATCTAGAAGGTAATGATGTAGCTTTATGGAATTTTGTAGCTGCGACAGGAGCTCCTATAGTTGACAAGGATATTGCACCATATGATGGGCCTTGGTCTATGTCAGTTCCAATGGGGAAGATAGGGGGAGATGTGATCTTTGAGATGAATGACACAATTGGAGATGACTCTGTTGACAATCCAGCTAATCTAGACGGTTCGCTATCACCAATTGTTTACCCTACAAGTCCTATCTTCGATCCTTATTATGGGCACTTAGATGTCCACTCTTTTCAGGTCTTGAACAATGAGGATGAAAGTAAAGTTATATTTATCTTTAAATTTACAGAATTAGTTGTAGACCTATCTTGGAACACCCCATCATTTACTCTTCCGTATATTCAAGTATATATTGATACGGATCGTGTAGAGGGATCTGGACGGACAGATACCATTGAAGAAGCTTGGGTAACCATTGAATCAGCCCATGCCTGGGAATTTATGTTAAATGGTGAAGGTGAGGAGCCGAATCAATATGTACTCTTTACAAATGGAACAGAGATCGGTACTGGTTTTGAGGCTTTTGGTGATTTGATCAGTAAAACAGTAACTCTAACGATGTCTTATGACATGGTAGGAGAAGCTACCTCGGATTGGGCTTATGTTGTTCTCATAGGAAGCAAAGACTACAGCCATTTCCGACATGTGAATGCTAACGAAGCTCTATGGACTGTAGGAGGGCGTAATGACGGCGATAAGGATCCAAACGTCATAGATATGTTGGTACCTCCAGGTAAGAATCAAGAAGATATTCTGGACAGCTGGACTAGTGAAAGTTATGCAACAGTATTTGCAGTTGGACCAGGTATTGCCTATGAAATCGATGTTTTATCACCTAATGTTAATATTACCTCACCAAATCCTGGCGCGTCATTTGACGCTCAAAACACCGCAAATGTATCGGTTAACGTTCAATGGGACATTCAGGACAATCAAGTAGTTAGTAGAATCAAAATTTATGCAAACCAATATCTTATTGGAAAGATTAAGTTAGTGGACGAACCGAAAAATCACACAGGTGGTTTAACAGTAGAAGTCCCTGTAGGAGGACAAGTTACTATATCGGTGGTTGCATTTGATGCTGCTGGGAATTGGGATTCTGATTCTGTAAGTATTACTGTTACCAACTTAGTCGAAGAAGAACCTTCAACATTAACAGAAGAAACCACAACTATGGGACCAACAACAATTCAAGTAACAGAGACAACTATAATAACAATAATAGAAACAGAATTAACTACGAAAACTGAAACAGCTCCCGGTTTAACCGGATTAACGATCTTACTAGTGCTCTTTGCGTTCATACTATGGCGTAAGAGTAAAAAGGAGGTCCCATAATTGAAAAAAGGACTAAGTCTTCTCATCATTGTTGTTTTTATCATTGGAAGTCTACCTTTCAATTTTCAGCTTTATAGTGGCGGAGCACAGACCACAGAGACATATACTTTATGGTATGCACTTCCCTCGCATATCGAATCAACATTAATGGAAAAAATTAATGCATTTGAAACAGTAAATTCAGATATTGAAATCAACGCCACTGCAATTAATGAAGATTTTCGTGAGACATATTTTGATGCATTTACTAAGGACAACCAACCGGATCTAATTCTCTGTCCAACTACCTGGATTCCGAGCCTTGTAGCTAACGATAGGCTGAAAACAGTTACCCTTGACCAAATTAATTTCCGCGAGGAAGCAGTACGATTGGTTTCGTATTATGACGCATCCGCTACTAAACAGACGTATGGATATCCCGTTTATCTTGATACTACAGTAACGGTTTACAATCAAGAGCTTTTTGACAGTTATGGAGTTGACCTTTCCACTGAGTCTAGATGGTCATGGGATCAATTCGAGAATGCAGTTCGTAAAGCTACGAATTTAACAAACCCAACAACGGGAATATATGGACATATACTAGAAGGGATGATGTCTTTTGAAGCATTTTTCTATGGGAACGGCTCTAGATTATTTGAAAAGTACCTGGTTGATTCCAACCACGTCACTGGAGACTCTGAACAGGCACTAGGAACGTTTAACTTCATTGATAACCTCTTACGAACGTATCAGGTAGCACCAGACTGGGATGAGCAAGGAACACTTGCCTCTGTGGTATCTTTCATTAATGAAAGTCGAGTTGCAACTGTGTTTCAACCAATTTCTCTCCTGTATCCGCTACTTAATGAAACTGATGTAGGTGAAGATGGAGATCTTATAGTGATGGAGACACCAGCAAGAGGTGGAGTTCTACATGCTCAAGCTTTCTTACTTCACACAGATTTGAGTACAAGCGCAGTCGAAGATTTAACAGAATTTAGCAATTTTATGTGCAGCGATGAAGTTCAACTGAGTATTGCTACTGATACATATCTTGCTCCTACACTTGATGACACATATCTCTCCACTGAGTTTAGCAACAATCCTGTACTAACAACAATTAAAGCAGCAATTGATCGAGCATATAAAAAACCTATCTCACTTTATATGTACGGTATTGAAGGAACTTTTCAAGAGCAAGTCTATCAATTTTTAGATGGAGAGAAAACAACTAACCAACTGCAAACAGCAATATCAATTATGTTCAAACAGCTTCTTCCTGAATCAGCACTTGATGATGGATTACATCCCAATCCACCACCTCTACCGGTTACAAACACTACGATAATAACAAAGACGACAGTGAAAACTGAGTTAGAAACAACAGTGAAGGAGGAATCCGGAGTAATTATTGGATTTGAACTATGGCTAGTTCTTCTTGGAATAAGTGCAATGGGAGTTGTAATGATTCGCCGTAAGCAGAAATGGAAGTGATAGATATGAAACAAAAGTCAATAACCGCATTTCTAGGAATTTTATTGATGATATTACCGCTTCTGACTGTTACACCCACTTTACCGGCCAAAAGCGCCCCAAAATTAATTGAAATTGAGCTCTGGTATACAGAAAATGATGCAGAGAAACCAGGAGTTCTTCAGCTTGTTGCGGAATTCGAGGCTGCAAATCCCGACGTTGATGTAAAAGAAGTTCAGAAAGGCTTTTTTGACGCACGTCAACTTTATCAAAGTGCTTTCATAGCTGCAGAAGAGCCTGAAGTCTTTCGAGCAGCTCGAGACTGGGTAATAGAGTTCGCACAAGCAGACATGCTCCTACCTCTTGATGAATACTTTGATGCGGGAGATTTAGAAGATTTTATTCCAAACGCACTACGTTTAATTAGATATACAGGAAGCGACGGATTTCCACATTATTGGGGTTTTCCTCAGGTTGTGGACGCTCCTGCTTTATTCTATAACAAATATCTATTTGAGCAGGCAGGAATCAATACCTCAGCGATCAACGTTGATACATCCTGGACATGGACTGAATTCAAACAATATTGTGCAGATTTGACTGATACTTCTGACCAGAATAATCGAAAATATGGTTTTACCATGGCAGGGATGTTCTTTGGTGCCCAAGGGGTCTACTTTGGTAATGGTGGTCAAATTTTCGAAGGTAATGCAGTTTGTGTGGGTGATATTGCAATAAACACCGAAGGGAGTAAACAAGCCTTTGGTGAAGTGAAAGAAATTGTTGATGCTGCCTATACTCCTGCTTGGGATCTCCAAGGTTGGGGAACTCTGAATGCATACTTTGCTAACCCATCTACAGTTCAAGTAGCAATGATTCAGCAGGGACCCTGGCAACTACGTGATTTCTTAGAGAATTCAATCGAATTCAATGATTCTGTTGAAGGAGCTAAGCCCTATGCGAGTCTTGACAATCTAGGGATCATGCAGCTCCCCCATGATGCAGATGGAAATCAAGGTGCTCCATTGGGTGGTCATGCTTATATTGTAAGTAAATATGCCGAGGCTAGTAAAGTAGAAGCTGCTGTAAAACTAGCTAAATTTATGACATCAACAGATGCCATGAAACTCAGGTCAAAAGAATATTATCTGGTTCCAGCAAGACAAAGTGCTTTTGACGCTGCTGATGTTCAAGCATCTGATGCTTGGGATTACCTCCAAGTATTCAAGAAAATGACAGACGTTGCCACCCAGGTGCCTGTAAGCCATTATTGGGCTCGATTAGAAACCGATTTAGCGAATGAACTGGATCTATACCTCGCAGGCGATAATACATTAGATCAATTTCTTGAATCAACAATAACTTTATGGAAAGAGTATATACCTATGACTTGTCCAATTATAACCACTTCTACGGAATCAACATCAGGAACTGGAACAATCACAGAGACAGAGTCCGAAACAAGTACTACAACAGCAACAACGACATCTGAAGAATATTCACCAGGTTTTGAATGGGTGATTTTTGCAATTACTATGCTTACAATCGGACAAATGTATCGGCTAAGAAAGAGAAAAACTACAAAATAGAGCTTTTTTTTTCTCTTTTTCTTTTTATAGGAATAATTATAGTAAAGTTTGTATAATTCACAGAAAACTCAGGTCGAGTTATAGAAAAGAAGAAGATTGGAATAATACATATTGGTTGAAGACCTTTCCAACAAGGTCATAATGGAAGTTAGGTCAATGTCAAAGATAGTAACTAAATTTATGAATAAGGGGTCTGCCTTTTATGCAAGAGCAAAAGGATTTGTGGTGAATAGGGAAAAAGATCGCCTTTTTGTCGATATTTTTAGCTTCTTTCTATTATTTCTTACTTTATTAACAAATTTTGAAGTCTTAATCATTTCCAACTTATTGTTGAATATGTTTCCTCTCGAGTTTCGAGAACCACTGTTTGATGAGAAAATTTGGTATGATCTTAATGGTTCTGTAATAGTTGGAACCATATTAATTATTGTTCTAAGTGTCCTGAGCAATTATTTGGATGAAAATCCAAAGGTTATTACATTAGGAGATGTCACCGTTCCATTACGAATGATTGGGAATATTTGCATGATTTTAGGATTCGATGTTTTTCTAATGAATATTGAATTTATGCAAGATGTGGATATAATCGGATTTAATTTCAAAGTAATTGTGGGGGCAATACTCATTCTTATCGGAATTTCGCTATTATTTCTTTCTATTGGAAAAGAGTATGTGTTTATTATCCCCTCTTTTGCTGTTATAATTTCTTTCACTTTGTATCCCGTATTTATTGCGCTTATTCTTGCACTTTAT
>JAEOTF010000171.1 GCA_016840025.1 Candidatus Hodarchaeota archaeon | reverse complement strand
CCTATGGCAGACGCATTTATAGATAATGGTGCACTGGCTTTCATAGGTGCAACTGTCAATATTCTTACCACGTCAGACGTTTATATGGATGATTTTTGGCATGATCTCTGTGTGGACAATGAAAATGTCACGGAAGCCACCTGTACTCTCATTGATGAAGCTAATGACTATTTTGACCTGAATCCGCCACTTAAGGAATATTTTGGCACGTGGTACTTTGACACACATTGGAAAATTCTGGGCGATTCGGATGCCACACTTGACTGAAAGACTAAGAAAAGGATACTTATGAAATCAGAAAAAATCGAGTGTTACTTAACACTCGACTATTCTGCACCTTTCTTTTACCTGTTCTCTATTGTCAATAATGTCTAAGACGATATAATAAGATATTAAACATTAAAGAAAGCAGATTTAATGCAAACTAAAAATTTCTACTTAAGGGGTATTATGTTGAAGTCCCTTTTCATGTTACCTCTCTTTCTTGGTTTAGTATTCATAGTAGCCATACAGACAGTGAGTGAGGGCTCACCTGCTGTATTTACTCAGTCGATCAATTCTAAGTCTCCTCCTCAACAAAATTCTTCCATACTAACTTCGATATCATATAATTCACATACTCCCATCATTGTAACTAATGATTTTGAGCTAGCAAGTATTGCGGTAAGTGGCACAGGAGCCATATCTGATCCATATATCCTAGAAAATTGGAGCATCATAACAGATGGACTTAATGGGATTCATATTCATAGTACAACGAAATATTTTATCATTCGGAATTGTTGGATTGAAACGGGAAGGTCAGGATTCCATTATGGAATTTACATCGAGAATGTCGCATCTGGAACCGCAACTATTGTGAACAACACTTGTCAAAATAATGAACATGGGATCTATATCGGATATTCGGAGAATTCAACAGTAGTGAACAATCTCTGTACTAAAAATAATGGAGTAGGCATCATTCTTAGGTGGTCAAACAATTCTCAGGTAATCAATAATACCTGCCGACAAAATGGTCGTGGAGGCATCTCACTTGCGTCTTGCGGGAATTCGCTGGTTAAAAACAATTCTTTCCATGATAATGGGCTTACACTCGGGGAGAATACCATTAGTGCATATCTTTCCTATTCTATCATAAATAATAGGGTGAATGGCCTCCCTTTAGGTTTTCTAACAGACAAACACAATTTCCTTGTCACTCTTCCTTACGGTCAACTGATTCTGGTGAATTGTAGCAATATAGTGATACAAGAGCAAAATTGTTCCAATACAAATACCGGAATTACTCTCCATTACAGTAACCACTGTCAAATAAAAGATAACGTTTGCCAAAGGAATAATTATGGCATCTATCTGGAAGATTCTAGAAATGTCACGATCACCAACAATTCCTGTACCCAAAATAACGTCACAGGCATCACTCTTACGAGATCTGTTAATTTGACGGTGATTAACAATCTTTGCTCTAATAATTCCCAAAGTGGTATCAGTATGTGGAATTCAGGCAATTCAATCGTTACGAATAATTATTGTACTCGAAATAACCAGGAAGGCATTCGTCTTACCGCGTCCGAAAATTCAATGCTTATGAACAACACTTGTAGTCAAAACGGTCGCAAAGGTTTCGTCCTTGATGGCTCCGAGAATTCAACAATTATGGATAATATCTGCCAGCAAAATAATGATATGGGTATCTCCTTAGAGAGTTCAGCTAATGCTACTGTTATGGTCAATCTTTGTACCCAAAATAATGATATTGGTATTTCTTTAGAAGATTCGAGTCATTGTAGTATTAGCGGGAATCTAATAGCGGAAAATAGAGTGTATGGGGCTAGTGTGGCAGGCGCGTCCAATAACAATTCACTTCATCATAATAGTCTTCTCAAGAACAATAATGGGACTATTCAAGCCTATGATAACGGAATTAACAATCAATGGTTTGATGGGTCTACCAACGAAGGGAATTATTGGTTAGATTATACTGGGACAGGAGCTTATCAATTGGCAGGAACCGCTGGCGCTACCGATCCTTACCCTTTAGAGGATGTGTTTGATTTCGATGGGGACGGTTTGACCGATGGGGCAGAGGTGATAACGTATCTCACAGACCCTGCTATACTGGATTCCGATGGGGATGGCTTGACCGATGGGGCAGAGGTGATAATGCACCTTACAGACCCTACTATGCCCGATTCCGACACGGATGGGTTGATTGATGGTGAAGAAGTGTTGAAGTATAATACTGATCCCCTTGTATCGGATTCGGACGCAGATGGCTTGACCGATGGTGAGGAAGTGCTGAAGTATAACACCAATCCCCGTGATTCCGATTCCGATGCGGATGGTTTGACTGATAACGAAGAGGTAATGATATTCAATACAAATCCTAATGCTGTCGATTCGGATGGCGACGGTATGCCAGATGGGTGGGAGATAAAAATAGCATTAGATCCGCTAAATGATGATAGTCGCGATGATCCAGATAATGATGGCTTCACTAATTTACAAGAATACACGCATGGTACTAATCCCCATGACCGCGACTCCGATAACGATTTCTTCCCGGATGGCCTGGATTATGGCTGGTGGGGCCATCCTTCCCGCAATTGGGACAATCCACTAACCCGGGGGTTGTTCCTTGTTTTCTTACTCAGCATGCTTGTATTAGTGCTTTGGAGCGGTTACATCGCCTATCAGTTACCCAAACTTCAACAGGACTTACGGTTGTTGTTCCAGCACTTCCAGCAATATGTGCACCAGTTTAATGAGCATATCACCACACTTCAGAACCACACAACGCTAGAAGAACTCGAAGCCACTGCTATCCATATATCCCTCACGTTTCAGTCTTATGAGGACTTTTACCTCTTTGCCACCCACTTAGCGGACTGTAAATGGTTACCACCCTTTCTCCGCCCAGATCTCACCCCGTGGGAAACCCTTTTTGCGACCATGCAGCAACACTATGAGGCTTTCCAGCAAACGCGACTAGAACGATTGGAAGCCAAATACTAATCATTAAATAGCCTAATTATCAGTCGAAAAAGTAGAATAAGGGAGATCTCACCCAACGATCTACTGGGTGGAGTGCAAAGAATGAAAGATTTCTTAATCATAATGAGGAGTGCAGCATTGAATTTGAAGGCTTATCAGGGGGGATTTCCCTCTATGGTTAATCTATGGGGGAGAAAGATTGCATTTTAGGCATTATCCCCTACCCCCCCATCACCTTTGTATTTCCCCCTGCGCTCCACTCAATATTTCTACCCCACAGGATATAGCTGCTATAAATGTTAGTGTGGTTATTTATGTTCCTTACCAACTTCTTCTGAGCCATTGAAAAGAGCAGGAATAATACAATGGTCATTGAAAACCCTCTTTTAAGGTCGGTATAGCTCTCTGCCCTACTTCGTTTATTGGTATCTGTATATGCAAAATTAGATAGAGTTTTATATTAAACTAGGTATACAATTCGCATTGATAGGGATGAAGAAGCTTAGCTATGTTATTTTAACGGGATTGATACTTCTGTTTTCACTCCCTCCGCCTTCAACAGGTAAGGCGGTAGAAACAGAATGGTCTTCTGATATTAGGTGGAAGAAGGCATCGTAGATAGCTCATACTGTTGCTATAATACAAATGGCATTAATATTTTCCGTCTCAAACCGGACTGTCTCAAACCGGACCTGAATTGTCAACGACCAAGGTGGATGAAGAAAAACTACAAGAATTAGAGGAAGAATATTTGAGACTTGTCGAATTTGCGAATAATCTTTAGCTTTGCAGTTTCTAGAAACTCGGATACAATTTTGTGAATTCGTAGTATTCTCCTTCAATAGCTGCCTTAGCATTCTCTAAAATGGACTTGATTCCTCCAGCAACTTTATCGTAAATTTCTTTGGTTTTCTTATTTGAAACTATAGTAACAGAAATTGACTTATTTCAGTAATATGAATAAATTTCTTGAAAAAAAGGAAATAATAGTGAAATACTGTTCTATTTCACTTCTTGGAATCTTTCGTGGACTGCTCCACAGATTGGGCACTTTTCTGGGGCCTCGCCCTCTACAGTATAACCACAGACGTCACAGACGAACATCTTTGTTTCAGGGAGGTTTTCTCCTTTTTCTAAAGAAGCTAGCACTCTAGAGTATAATTCGTGATGTACCTTTTCCACTTGGTTCGCATAGTCAAAAGATCTTTCTGCAGCCTTATTTCCCTCGGCTTTCGCATCTTCGATAAATTCAGGGTACATCTTCGTAAATTCGTAGTGTTCACCTGTAATTGCAGCTTTAACATTTTCTAAGGTACTTTTAATTCCCCCATAAACACGTAGGTGGGCATGGGCATGAACTGTTTCTGCAGCAGCTGCTGATCGAAAGATACGTGCTACTTGAGGGAATCCTTCCTTTTCCGCTTTCTTTGCAAAGGCTAGATACTTGCGATTGGCCTGACTCTCACCAGCAAAAGCGGCCATCAAATTTTCATCTGTTTTTCCCATAATTATCAATCCTATCCTAAAATACGTTTTTACAGTGTTTAAAATTTAGATGACTTTTATTAACACAGAACCTCAAATTAATAACTTAAAAAGCTAATTATTTTTTTAACACGCTTCGTTAATAAAAAATAATTGTTAAACAATTCTTTTTATGACTGGAAAAAGACAACCAAGAGAATCTACGTTCAATCGACCACAAAAGCAGTAATTTATAGAAGATTTTGAGAACCCCCTTATTAAAATTTCAACAATTCAGAAATTGATTTAACTGTGCTAAATAATCTTGAATTAACGATTTTAAATTTGAAGGATTGAGAAAAAAAATTGAAAAAGATAATCTGACAATTTAATGTGATCAAAAATACAGCTTTATGTTTATAAATAGATTAAACTCGGAAGAGTCAATAATTTGAAAGCGTCTAACTGTTTGAAAATTAAGTAATTATCCGAGGAGTTAAGTTCACTATGTCCATTAAATTTGGAATTCAAATCGAGCCACAATTAGGATTTGATTATGCTTCAGTAGAACAAATTGCACTTGAAGGTGAAAAAGTAGGATATGATTCAATTTGGAGTAGCGATCACTTTTTCCTAGATGACAAATCCGAAGAACGGAATTGCATGGAATGCTGGGCGTTACTGGCGGCATTAGCAGTAAAAACCACTAAACTTCGTCTAGGAACTTTAGTCACCTGTAATTCTTATCGTTATCCTGCTGTGTTAGCTAAAATGGCAGCAACGGTAGATATGATTTCAAATGGTAGATTATTTTTTGGATTCGGTGCTGGTTGGAAGGAAATTGAGTATAACGCCTATGGTATTCGCTTTCCTCCTTTGAAAGAACGAATGGACAGAATGGAAGAAGCTATTCAGATTATTAAGCTACTTTGGACTGAATCTAAGCCAAACTTTAAGGGTAAATACTATTCGATTGAAAATGCTTTTTCTGCACCTAAACCTGTCCAGAAGCCGATGCCGCCTATTTTAATCGGCGGTGACGGGGAAAAACGAACCTTAAGAATGGTGGCAAAATATGCCGATTATTGTAACCTGTTCTTAAGACCAAATATAGAACATAAACTGGAAGTCTTGAAACAGCATTGTAAAGATGTTGGACGGGACTATGAAGAATTAGGGAAAAGCTTATTCGCTACTATGCCCAGTGTCTTTGTTACTGATTCTGAAGAAGAGCTAACCGCTCATTTTACTCTCCGAGCACAACGGAACAACATCCCTGTTGAAAAAGTGAAAGAAATAAGCAGTCAACATGCCCCTGGAACATGGATTGGCTATTCTGAGGAAGTCATAGACCGTTTCCAGTATTTGATTAATCTGGGATTTGACTATTTCCAAGTATGTTTTCCAGGTTTTAATGAAGAAGCTTACAAAGCGAGTCAAAAATTTGCAAAATTAGTGATGAGGAAACTGTGACTCTACTTTTGAATGGTTTCTTTTGAAAGGGGAAGAGGATATCAATCTATGAATCTATCATAGCTAATGCTTCTGATACTTCTTCATAAACTACTCCCTCACTTTGACTTAGAAATTTCTCTAAAGCAGATTTGGCTTTAACTCCTCCAATACGCCCTAATGCCCAAGCGGTCATGGCTCTTACTCTTTCGTCTTGGTTTTCCCTAAAGGCTCGAATTAAGTCAGGAATATATTTCTGGTCTAATGTATTTCCCATAGTTCTTGCTACATTCATTTTCCATTTGTCCAAATCTGTATTATAAAACATATGAGGCCATATTCGTGATGCAAAATATTCATGGTTCATATGGAGCAATTTCGAGAGCGTAAAATCTTCTGTCATGGCAGCTGCTTTCTTGTTTATAGGTAATTCCTTAGCTAACCATGGTTTATTGCGTGGGCAAACATCTTGACAACGATCACAGCCATAGATCCATAAACCCATTGGTTCGCGAAGTTCTTTGGGGGTAATACCCTCTCCAAAATATGTAAGGTATGAAATACATTTTGGAGGATTAATTTTACGAGGTTTCAAGGCTCCCATTGGACATGCGACAATACAGGCATTCTTACACCATTTAGGGCACCCTATTCCTTCTGTGGATTTATCAGGACTGAAATCATGGTCAACGACTACAGTTAGTGGTAAAACCCATGAGCTTTTCCGAGCTACTTTATTTGAGTAGAAAAGACAGTTCTTACCAAAATTTCCTAGCCCCGCCCGTGCAGCTGCTAATCGATGTGGTAGATTAAATGGGACTTTAGAGTCAATTCCGTGATCTCGAAGGTAACCACGAAAGGCTTTCACCCTTTGATACAACCGATCCTTAATCGTTCTATCATCATCTAAATAACATCGGCCAAAATATCTTTCTAGTGAGGGAGGAAAGGCTTCGCGAAAATAAACTTCAATTAGAACAATTATTGATTTAGCAGTAGGTAAAACCTGTTTTGGATCGGTACCAGTTAAAAGATCTACACCCCTCTCAAAAATCCCTGAATATTCTTCTTGTTTGGCAAACAAGATTTCCTTTTGTTTAGTAAAAGGTTCTGCTGTTGTAAATCCAATATCCTCAAACCCTAAGTTATGAGCTTTATCAATGATTTCCGCTTTTGATAACACCGTAATGATCTCCTCTAAAAGTATTCGTCAATTTGAAGACGTTGACACATTTTCTAACGACCGCTTTAATAACCAGCTATTTTGTCCTAGATGTGCGTATTCATGTCCAATCAGCCACAGAACTGCTTGATACCGCGGTATTCGCTTATCCCATGCTTCAATTACTGCTTCTTCCATCTTTGGGGACAGTTCTCTCAATCGTTTGTTAAGGATCGCTGATGTGTCTTCTAAGGCGCGACTTACTTCATCTAATGTTAGTCTGTTGCTAGGAAATTCCTTGGTTGTTAGTGCATGCTTATGTCGTTGGAGAGCTTCACCTGGAAGCATCCTCGCGATAACGACAAAGGCGTTAAGAAGATGCCTGAAGATTTGCTCGGGGTTCCAAGTGTTGTTATTTGCTACGTAATAGAAATGTTCTTCCTCTACTTTTTTGAAGTGCTGTAGAATACGTTGTCGTTCCTCTTCCAACGATTCGTAGACCTGATGAAGTGATGGCATGATGATCACTAATAGTTGTTTCATCAGCTTCTCTATGAAACCATTTAAACTGTTTTCCTAAATCCATCATTAGCATGTATATTAGTGGTAGATAACAGATGAATACCGAAGAAATCGTCAAAGAAGCCCTAAAGCTTGTAGAGATGAAAGAATTACCTTCTGACTCCACCATCTATGTCCCTGGCGAGAAAATACGTCGAATACTGTATGGTATTGATATTAGTTCAGCAGAACTGCTGTATGCTAAGGAAAATGGATATGATTGTGTTATCGCACACCATCCTGCAGGAGCACTCGATGCTTGGAGAGTTTTTCTTCGTCATATTTCACAATTAGAAAGTAAAGGCGTGCCAAATGACGAAGCAAGGCAGATTGTGGAAAAAAAGGCTCATAGTTTCAGAATTCGATCCCACGCAACCAATTATGATGCCCTTCCTAGCTTCGCACGATTATTAAAGATGCCTTTCCTGAATATTCACTGTCCCTCGGATGAACTCGGTCGTCGCCTGATTCACGATGCCATTCATCAGTTAACGACCGATGATAAAGATGTTGTCTTAAGAGATATACAGCCATATCTAGAAGAACATTTTATGGAATTTAAACAGGCTCAAACCCGGGTCGAAATTCTTAAGGGAATAGAGGATGATTTATTAGGGGATTGGATCTTCTCACACGGTGCCCTCACTAATGGAGGATTTGAAATAGCGGACTGCTATTTTCAACATGGTATTGATACTGTCCTGTATATTCATATTGCCTTACCCGATTTAGTTAAGATCCAGGGATTAAAAGAAGGTCAGCTCATGATTACAGGGCATATCGTTTCTGACTCTGTTGGTATTAATCCCTTCCTCGATAAACTCGAGGAGAAAGGGTGTGAAATCACCCCCATCGGAGGGTTAATTCGCTAATCAAGGAAAAAAAAGAAATGAAAAATTGTTGTATTAACTAGGAATCGATCTTTAATAGAACTTAGTAAAAATCCGCTCTTTATAGTGAGCTAGAGAAGGTAATGAAATAACTCTTTAGGAGTAGATAGAATTTTGAAGTATAGAAATGTTGGAAAAACAGGACTAAAAGTCAGTGAGATTGCCTTAGGGTCTTGGTTAACATGGGGCAGTAGTATTGACGAAAATAGCGCTAAAGGTTGTTTTAATACTGCTTTAGAGCACGGAATTAATTACATCGATTCAGCGGATGTTTATGCACGGGGTGAAGCGGAACTAGTTCTGGGGAACATACTACAGGATGAAACATATAATCGGAGACAATTAGTCATTGCATCCAAGGTTTTCTGGCCGATGAGTGAAGATGTTAATGATCGGGGTCTCTCTCGAAAGCACATTGTGGAAAGCATCGATGGTACACTAGAGCGTTTGGGTTTAGATTATATTGATCTCTACTTCTGTCATCGGTTTGATCGTCATACTCCACTAGAAGAAACAGTTCAAGCTATGGGTTATTTAATCGACGCAGGTCTTGTTCACTATTGGGGAACGTCTGTTTGGACTGCTGCACAGCTAGAGAGAGTTATTCGCATTGCTACCGAGCTACGTATTCCACCCCCAAGCGTAGAACAGCCTCGTTATAATATGTTGGATCGTCATATTGAATTAGAAATTATGGAGACTTGTGCGCATAATGGAATTGGTTTGGTAGTCTGGAGTCCTTTAGGTCAGGGGATTTTAACTGGAAAGTATAATGAAGGTGTTCCCGAAGGAAGTCGTGGAGCGACCACTAGTTGGTTACAAACGGAACTTACCGACGCGAATTTAACTAAAGTTAGACAATTGACCCAAATTGCACAAAATTTAGGTATCTCTATGAATCAACTAGCATTAACATGGATAT
Organism: Candidatus Hodarchaeota archaeon; assembly: GCA_016840025.1. Next base: position 11,486 of record JAEOTF010000171.1, on the reverse strand, counting down.
TACGGCGGAATGAAGTTAGTAGTGCTATTATAGGAGCTACCAATCCTGACCACGTTACTAGCAATGCTCAAGCGGTTGATATTAGCTTGGACTCAGAAACTTTAGACAAAATAGAGGCGATCTTAGGTAATAAACCTGAAATGTATAGAATCTATCGTCCTCCATGGTAAAAGTTCCATTATTAATTTTGATTAATAACTTCGTAACAAGGTTTTCAAATGAGTGTGTAGGATTAACACTTAGTAAACAATGCAATTAGACGCATTATATCAAAATTAAACGAAAGGTATTTATTATGTCAGAACAAAAACATGAACATAAACGAGTTGTTTGGGTAGAACCTTGTCTCTCCTGTGGGTGTGGATGTGAAGATGACGAGGAAGAAGACGTTTACGCTATTACGTTTGAGATTCCTGGTGTTAAGAAAAAAGATGTACATTTACATGTTATTGCGGAAGGACTTCGTCTAAGTGCTCCGAGGGGAGAAGATGCAACATACTACAGCGAGTATACTTTTAGCTGTCCTGTTGATCCTTCACAAACGAAAGCCCTGTATGATAATGGGATCCTAACTGTAACCGTTCCCTTTTCTTGCCCAGACCCCTTCAAAGGTTCTAAACCCGTTGCGATAGTATAATTCCAGAAATTTGGTCTATGCAATTGGACGAATCACTGGAATCCTTTTCTCTCCCTTTTTTCATTTTTAGAATATTAATGAGCGTATTAAGTTAAATTAAGTTAGTCGGACTAAAATAATATAAAATCAGATTAAAATTTCTGTCAAAGAGGTTAAAAAAGAAAAAAAGGGGAGTTTTAGGAAGTTTTCTATTACTTCCTTCTTCGTATAATTACGAAACCTACTAATGTAACAGCAAGTAAAAAGAGACCGAACCCACTACCATCTTCGGATTCAGAACTTGTGGCAGTCTCTGTAGTTGTTGTGGACTCTGTTGTCGTCGTCATAGTACCATTTATGAATGGATAGCCTGCTGGGATCCAGCCGTACATTAAACCATCTGCCATATTTCTGATGTTGGTATAGCCAAGGTCTTCCAGTTGTTGGCTAGCATTAGCGGATCGTTTACCTGAGCCACAATAAACCAGAATAGTTTCGGACATATTAGTGGGTAGTTCAGCTACACGGCTTGCGATCTCGGTGTGAGGAATAAGGACCGCGCCTTCGATATAAGCTGCGTCATATTCTGCCTGAGTCCGAACGTCAAGAATGAAAAGCCCAGGAGTGCCGTCAATAAGCGCTTTGGCAGTTGATACTGCAATGGTAGTGAAGTATCCTGCTGGAATCCAGCCGTACACCATACCGTTTGCCATATTCCTGATGTTGGTATAGCCAAGGTCTTCCAGTTGCTGGCTAGCATTAGCAGACCGCCCACCTGACCCACAATAAACCAGAATAGTTTCGGACATATTGGTAGGTAGTTCAGCTACACGGCTTGCGATTTCGGTGTGAGGAATAAGGACCGCGCCATCGATATAACCTGCGTCATATTCTGCCTGAGTCCGAACGTCAACAATGAATAGTTCGGGGGTGTATCTCGCTAGGTCTTTGGCTGTTTTTACCGCAATGGTAGTGAAGTATCCTGCTGGGATCCAGCCGTACACCATACCATTTGCCATATTTCTGACATTAGTATAGCCAAGGTCTTCCAGTTGTTGGCTAGCATTAGCAGACCGTCCACCTGATCCACAATAAACCAGAAGAGTTTCCGATTTATTAGTAGGTAGTTCATCCGTTCGAGTCTGAATCTCGGTATGAGGAATAAGAATTGCATCTTCGATATAACCTGCATCATATTCTGCCTGGGTTCGAACGTCAAGAATGAATAGTTCGGGGGTGTATCTCGCTAGGTCTTTGGCTGTTTTTACCGCAATGGTAGTGAAGTATCCTGCTGGAATCCAACCGTAAATCAAACCGTTATCCATGTTGTAAACTGTGGTATAGCCAAGGTCATCCAATTGCTCGCTGGCATTGGCAGATCGTACTCCTGATCCACAATAAACTAGAATGGGGGCTGATTTATTGGTAGGTAGTTCATCCGTTCGAGTCTGAATCTCGGTATGAGGAATAAGGATTGCATCTTCGATATAACCTGCATCATATTCTGCTTGAGTCCGTACATCCAGGATAAATAGACCAGTGGTGTTTTGTGTAAATGCTTTTGCGTCTTCCACTGAAATTGTTGCATAGGTCTGTGCCACGCTGGCAACTATATGTTCTCCTGCGGTGACTGGACTAGCAAGCATAGGCATTATCATTAATATCGCTATAAAACCGAAATACCATTTTTTGTCTAACATTGAATTTTCACCGGTGAGGAAATCTCTTAAAACCAGTAAATTGGTCGTTAACCCGCTGCAAAATTAATCCAATTATAAACGTATTTACATTTTGAAATCTAGATTAGAGAAAAAGTATTATAAACTTAACAGAAGTATGGAAAAGGTTACATTTTGTAATTAGATCCAACAATGCTTATCTTAGCAACGGAATTTCGTTGGTTCTCAAAACAAAAGGACATAAAGTGTTTGAAAATGAAGTATAAATTTCTAATAATTCTACTAATGGGACTAATAACAGTGTCAGCATTCGTTGCAATCCAGGCTTATCCCCCTGGGTCAGCTCACTGCAATACTTGTCATACCGCTGAAGAGTATGCGACATGTGGCCAATGTCACAATGACCCTGCTTATGCTCCAATAGTTGGTGACTCTGATTCCCCTGATATTGGCGCTTGGCCCGAAGATACTGGGCAAATACATCCAGTCACCGGTCGTTGGTCACAGAATTTTGGTATTTGGGCTGAAATGCGTAATTTCTCAAGGAATTACGTGTACATGATGCCGTCTGATAATACAGACCGACCAACGGTACCAGCACTGGCCTATGAAGCAAACTCGATTCATTATGTTCAAATGCAGTTCATGATCAATTCTACTCATCTCCTCTCAAGAGCGCGTATTAAAGATTTGACGATGAACACAACTTCGCCTACGGACAAATTTGCTCTCATTTGGAACATTGATGCAGACAGTGCTATCGATAACTTCATCTATGAGAATGGACAAATGAAAACTGCCAATGGTACATTAGATATGTGGCTCTGGGATGCCAAAACTGTGCTTCCGAATAGCACTGGTAAAGCCAAGGACATGTATATTGATGAAGTCCACTATCACGACGATACTTCTCAGGATGTTACAGCTGGAGCCCTTTGGGGTAAAGTTTTCGAGAATCCTATGCACGAAAAATATTATGGCTATTGGGTCTATTTTGCACGTGAATTGACCACAGACGATCCAAATGACATCCAATTTGTGGAAGGTGTACCCATTTCATACTCTCTCGCATATTGGAACGGTACCTACGGGAATTATCATTATTCAAGCTGGGAACACACCTTAATAGTCGGTGATACACTCGGCTACGTTACCACCGTTACAGAAACAAAGGAGTCAGACTCAACACCTGGTCTAGGCCTCGCTGTAACAGTCGGAAGCATTGGTCTTCTTGCTGTAGCTCCACTTATAGCCAAACGAATACGAAAGAACGATTAATAAGAACCTGTAAAAACAGAAGAAACTGAAAAAGGGATTTTTATGAACAAGAAAAGTGTAATTATCGGCATTTTAATAATAGCGTCATTTAGCACTATAGTGTTAAAGGCTAATATTAACCCAAGTAGTCCTGCTATGGCTGGTACGGAGTCGGTTATGGATGATTTCGTCATGCCAGACCCAGCTGAGTACATTAACACTACCTACAACGGAGAAGTTCTGAATACCGAAGATGAGCTGCCGGATGTTGACCTTGGCACTACTGTGACAATCTGGTACGTGTTGTTCCAGACCGAATGGTCCAATAACACTAATGATTTCCTTCGACTTAAGGGAAATGACGGAGGTAAAACTTTGGATATAAATCAGAACACTGGCCCCTTCTTTACCTTCGTTTCGGAGAATGGCACTCATTCATTCTACAAATTCGACTTCACTGTTTCATTTGACGGAAAAACACAGTTCTATGCGATCTATAACGTTTTTACTCCTTGTGGGATGTATTTAGCGAGTGAAGAGACAATTAAGCACTATATTGTCACTACAGGTGCTGAGACAACAACTACTACTACCACTGAAGAAGAAAGCACTCCAGTATCGGAGTCATCCAGTGGATCAAGCCCTGGCTTTGAATTAGTCGCTGGATTGGGTTCTTTAGTGATTACTACACTTTTTATCCAACGAAAACGGAAATAAGTCCAGTTAAAGAAACTTCGGGTTCCTTTAACCTCTTTTTTCTATTTTTTTCTTTTTTTTTAATTTTGAGTTGGTCTTTTTCATAGTATCCAGTTATTTTATAATTTAATTTCTAAGCCCTAGACGTATTCTAATCTTTAGATTCAAATGCTTATCAAAGAAAGTGCAAGAAAGCCGTCTTTTTTAAGGGATGGATGAATTACTCCCGTTAAATACGGGATTCCTTGATCTCAGGAGTTAGCCCCTTCACATAAGCCAAATGGAAACGTAAAAACCGGTAGAACGCAAAATTAGATAGGTTTCACTTCCATCCCACCTGTGAATTTTCTTTTAAATCATGCCGACGTTATTCCTTTGAGCACTATTTCGCTCAGGTCTGACCCTGGCTGTGCTAATCCATAAGGCGTTTAAATTCCGACTCTATCCGAACAAAGCACAGCGCACTATTTTGAATAACACCTTTGGCTGTTGTCGGTTCATCTATAATTCAATGTTGGTCGAACGGAAGAAAGTCTATGAGCAATACAAAGCGGATCGGGAGGCTCTTTACAATTACCAGTATAAGACCGAAAAGGACTACAAACGGGAATTCGCGTTTTTAAAAGAAGTAGACTCCATTGCCTTACAGCAAGCTCGTAAACACCTGACAACTGCCTTTACCAACTTTTTTCGATCTTCCCACGTGGGGTATCCGCAATTCAAAAGCCAAAAAGCCACACAGGCCTATACGACCATTAATGTCAATCAGAATATCCAAATTGACTTTGAGAATAAAACAATCAAATTGCCGAAGATTAAAACACCGGTGAAGTACTGGGATGGGCGCGTCTTTGACGAGGCTATTCGAAAAGTCACTCTTAGCAGAACGAAAACAGGCAAATATTACGTGGCTATCCTAATCGAACGAGAATTACCCGTGAAAACCAAACAGGTGGTTTTCGAGGATAAGATTGGCGCGTATGATATGTCTGCAGCCGCTTTTCTGGTGAGTGAGCCCGCCAAACTGGCAAATCCGCGGTTTTACCGCCAAATGGAGAAAAAAGTGGCGAGACTACATCGCACTCTCGCACGGAAAAAACACGGCTCGCACAATTGGCACAAGGCGAGCCTCGCTTTGGCACGTCTGTACGCGAAAATCTTCAATCGCAAACTAGACTGGACTCACAAGACCACGTTCACCCTGAGCCGCACCTTTGACGCGATATGTTTGGAAGATTTGAATATTCACGGCATGCAACAATTCAATTCGGGGTTGTCTAAGTCGGTCACTCTGGATTTTTCGTGGCATCAGTTTGTGACTGTGTTGAAATATAAACTGAACTGGCAGGGGAAACATCTCGTCTTGATAGAGCGCTTCTTCCCCTCCAGTAAGACGTGTTCACAATGTGGTTTCGTCAAGCACGACCTCGACCTGAGAGAGCGGACATGGCACTGCCCGGAATGTGACACGATTCACAAGAGAGACCCTAATGCTGCCGTGAATATTCGAATAGAAGGCAGGAGAATTTTGAGGGAAGCCCGTCACGTTCAAATAGTTAACCCCTCTACCGCGGGAATGGCGGAAAGTCACGCCTCCGGAGAAAATGTCAGACTTCTGTCGAAGCAGTTTTCGAGGAACGAGGAATCCTCTTCTTTTAGGAGGAGGTAGTTCAAAAATGACTCTGAGCAAGTATTTAAGAAAGACTCAAATCTTCCTGTTTTGGATGTAAAAGAGATGACGATTCCAAACCTATCTCCTAATGTTCAGAAAAAAGTTGAACAGCTTAATAAAATTGAAAATGAATTAAGGGAAGCCCAATTCCAAATCGAAGAGACTGAAGCCCAATTAAGGGAGATCGATAAGTCATTCGATATTCTGGAAAATGGTCATGAGCTTAATTTTCAGAGGAAGGGAGCTCTTTTCTTTCTCGGCTCACCTGACTCAATAAAAAAGGATTTAACCAAAAAGAAAGAACTACTTGAAAAAATAAGAACACGACTCGCAAATCAGGAACAACAACAAAGAATAAAATTTCAGGTGCTCCAGGAAGAAGTACAAAAGTTGTCATTGTCTGGTTCGATTAAATGATGAATGCACTTAATGATCTTGAAGATGTAATAGATGCAATATATCAATTTCTTCTAAAGTTACTTAGAAAAAGAATTCCGTCCGAAAAAATCATAGATGAAAAGATCAACATCTTAATTGATGCAGAATCTAAAAACATAACTATTGATGTAGAGATTTTTCCATCTTCTTTATCATCAATCAAAGACCTTAATTCAGTAGTAAATCAAATAGTGGATGAGAGCATCCTTTTTGGAAAAGAGAAGCTTAGGGAATATGTTAGATCCGATGAATGAAGATCGAGATTTTTATCAAGAATGTTGTCGTCAAAAGCCTTTTTGCAAAGAATTTGGATCAGGAAAGATTCTATGCCAGAGATGCTTCACAAATATAATAGAAAAGCGTGTTCGTCGGACTATCAATCGAGAGAAGCTTATCAGATATAAAACAAGAATAGGGGTTGCCTTATCAGGGGGAAAAGACAGTACTGTACTCCTTCACATCCTTTCTAACCTGTATAAAAAAAGACCTGACATAACTCTTATTGCTTTAATCATAGATGAAGGAATAATCAACTATCGTGATGAAAGTCTGCTTCTTGCCACGAAGTTCAGTCAATCAGTTCAAGTTCCTTATGTAATAGAAAGTTTCAAGAATCTTTTTGGCGTTTCTCTAGATGAACTTATTGATCAAAGAAATAAACAGAAAATTCAAAGATCTTCTTGCGCTATTTGTGGCATTTTAAGAAGACGTGCTTTAAGCCTCTTGGGGAAGAGAGAAAACATTGACATCATCGCTACTGGACACACATTAGATGATCAAGTTCAGACTATAATGTTAAACTTACTTAGAGGGGATTCCCAGCGATTTATGAGGGATGCTAAGAAAAAATCATACAAACAGGAAATTTCTAGAATTAAACCGCTAAGTGAAGTCAGCGAACGAGAAACAACACTCTACGCTTTCACTAAAAAGCTTCCAATTCAAACGATAGGTTGTCCATATTCAAGTGAAGCCATGCGAAACGCTATCCGGCAGTTTTTTAATGAAATGGAGCAACACAACCCTACAGTTATGATAAGTACGTTTAGAGCATATAACAAGATAATTGATGCCTTGAAGACTACCAAAATTATCACAAAGCAGGAAGAGAGCATATGTCCCCAGTGTGGCATTTCAAGCTCCAAGGACTTATGTCAAACTTGTAAAATAATAGAGGAGTTCGGAATCAGAAAATCTTAAACATTCTTCACCCATTTATGGCTCTATTAAGTCCATCGGTTTGTTTACCTCTTTTATGTGACACCATTAATGCTTAACTCGACTATAAATTGATTTTTTACAGAATTCCTCACAGATAATTCCTTTTGTATTCTTATACACCAAACAAGAATTAACCGAATATCGCTGGTAACTGGGCTTGAACAGTTTGTCTTCGCTTAAACTGGGCTTCAATCTCGTTGAACCAACGCATCATTTCAGGTGTAACTGAGGGATGCACTTGGTTCATTGCAGCCTCGAAATGTTTCCATTCCACGGTAGTGGCCATATCATCTTCCCTCAAGGCAATCATCGCACTTTCCCTGCACAAAGCTGCTAGATCTGATCCTACATATCCTTCTGTCTCTTTTGCTAGTTTTACTAAGTCTATATCTTTTGATAGGGGCATTTCGCCAGTATGTATTTTCAAGATCTGTTCACGTGCCTCGGCCTCAGGAGTGGGAACTCTCACAACTCTGTCGAAACGCCCTGGACGTAAGATTGCGGAATCAATAATATCTGGACGGTTGGTAGCAGCAAGTACAACGACGTCACTGAGTGATTCAAGTCCATCCATTTCAGTGAGTAGCTGAGAGATTACTCTTTCTGAGACACCACTATCACTGGCTGATGAACCTCGACGAGGTGCCATAGCATCAATCTCATCGAAAAAAATTACCGCGGGAGAAGCTGTTCTAGCTTTACGAAAGACTTCTCTCACCGCTTTTTCGCTTTCTCCTACCCATTTAGATAGTAATTCAGGGCCTTTTACACTGATAAAATTCGCTTGAGACTCTGTAGCTACTGCTTTTGCTAAGAGAGTCTTTCCGGTCCCAGGAGGTCCGTAAAGAATCACGCCACGAGGAGGGGTAATCCCCATGCGTTCGAAAGAATCCCTTTTCTTTAAGGGCCATTCTACAACCTCAATTAAAATCTGCTTTACTTCATCCATTCCACCAATATCATTCCAATGTACATCTGGAATTTCAATGAATACTTCTCGTATAGCAGATGGTTGAACTTCCCGTAGAGCCTCTGTAAAATGATCCATTTTCACTTGTAGTTTATCAAGAACACTGGGAGGAACAACTTCCTCATCTAAATCGATTTCAGGTAAAATCGATCGGAGAGTTTTCATTGCAGCTTCTCGAGCAAGAGCAGCGAGATCAGCACCCACAAACCCGTGTGTGATGTCAGCGAGGGTATCCAAATTTACAGCTTCTCCGAGCGGCATCCCTCGCGAATGAATTTGTAATATCTCTTTTCGTCCATTTTTACTGGGTACGCCTATTTCTATCTCCCTGTCAAAGCGTCCTGGTCTTCTAAGCGCTGGATCTACAGCGTTAGGTCTATTAGTTGCCCCAATTACAATTATCTCGCCTCTACTTTCAAGGCCATCCATTAGGGCAAGAAGCTGCGCTACCACTCTCCGTTCTACTTCCCCTGTTACTTCTTCCCGTTTCGGCGCAATGGCATCTAATTCATCAATGAAAATGACACTTGGTGCATTGTCTTCAGCCTCTTTGAATATATCTCGAAGTCTAGCTTCACTTTCACCGTAAAATTTGGACATAATTTCTGGTCCTTGAATAGGAATGAAAAATGCCTCTGATTCATTAACTACTGCTTTCGCTATCAAAGTTTTTCCAGTACCTGGGGGTCCATGTAATAAAACTCCTTTGGGTGGATCAATTCCTAACCGTTTGAATAACTCTGGATGTTTTAGTGGCAGTTCAACCATTTCTCTTACTCTTTGAATCGCCTCATCTAATCCTCCTATGTCCTCATAGCTAATCTTTTGAATCCCAGTGTCTGTTTCGGAAATAGGTTTCTCTGAAACTTTTAATTGTGTTGTGTCCGTTATAAGAACGATATCGGGTGGAGTTGTTTGACTAACTACGAATCTGATCGCTCGACCTAGTATCGGTATTAGAACAGTATCTTGCTTTGTAACAGGGAATCCAAGGAGCTTACGCTTTACAAAACCCTCAAAACCTAAATCTAAGGTGATGTACTGTGTTGGTGCTATATTCACCGTCCGAGCCACTCGAACTTTGGCCTTACTGATAGTAACTTTATCTCCTAAGCTAACCTTTGCATTTTGCCTGATGATCCCGTCCATGCGCACAATCTCCTGACCTTGGTCTTCAATGTATGCAGGCCATGCAATTGCGCCCGTTGTTTTTCGTCCTGTGATTTGGACAACATCTCCAGTTGTAATCCCAATTTCTCGCATAGTAGCGTCATCAATCCGAATTTTCCCTCGACCAACATCTCTTTGTCGAGCTTCTGCCACTTTTAGGATAACTTCTTTTACCATTGTGCCTCATAAGCATCGTTCAAAATAGTCCTAAAAAGCACATCTAATTCTATGTGAATTTTCATAATATCATTTTTGATGATAACCTCTCTTCATTATCCTCATTATGGATAGGCATAGTTGTATTAGAGAATAGAAAATCCGCCAAATACGGTATTTAATGCTTCTGTGAAGTAACTGAGGAACTATTCCAGTTATTCTTAGTTTTAAATCTGTTATAAGCCTTATTTCTGATTATTAGGTTCTTTAGATTCTGAAGTTTGATCATCCATTTCAATTTCTAACTTAAGAAATTCAGGAAGCAATCCTGGGTCTCGATGGCTTATCACTCGTTCTGTCCGCCTATAAAGATCGAGTTTATCTTCTCTTAACGAATCTTCATCCGTCAGATAGTCTCTTACCTTTAAAAGGAGATATTTTGGGTCAATACAGCCAAGATGGTATAATGCTGTTTTCCCGATTTTTTCATCTATTTTTTTGATTCTAAACTCTCCTCGGCCAAATCTCCTTCGGCAACCCCAACATCTTTGTTTATCGGTTCGACTACGGGAAATAAATACTTCTTTTTTTGGAATCTCTTCTTTTATTGGTTTAAAGTCACTTTCTTCTACCTGAGAGATTCTAGTAACACGGAATTCAATCTCACCTATCCTATTTTCAACAGGTTGTAAATACTCCAGGTTATAACTTTTACCAACCTCAAGTCCTGCTATAAAGTCACTATCTTGATCCCAACCAACTATTCTCCGTTGTGCCTGACCATCTGTTATTATACCCGCCTGCATATAACCCTTCTCTGCAGTTTTTTTCATAAACACTCTTCTTGGATCAATTCTCTCAATTCTCCCTTGGATTGTGACTAAAAAATCTGTTTCTGGAGTTATTAATGCCAGTGGTACCATCACTGGCTTTTTCTTTGTAATTTCTTCTAAAATAGCCTTGTCCTCATCTGAAAACGCCAATTCTGGGCCGATATCTATCAACCCGCATTCTGGTACGCAATCAGGGTGATACCAACGATAAGTAATGTGCCCTCGATAAAAAGCTGGAAGACCTATACGTAATTCATCCTTTTTAATTTTTTGGCGGCATTTTCTACAATTTGCCCGTCCTGTTGTAGCATGCTCTACCAAAGGAGTAGGAAGATCGGACATTGCTGCACTCTCGTGGATAAAAAAGCCTACAATAGCCGAAAGGGGAGTTTGGTGGCGAAAAACCAAATGTCATCGAGTATTGTAAGGGCAAAGGCAAGGAGTAACCGCGTCCCTTTAAAACTTCCCGCATGAACTTGGGGAAAGGTCGATCAAAACGAGCGCGGAGCAGGAGAGGGGGCAAGAACAGGAAGGAGGGGGGCAAAGTGGGGACAAGCAGCGCAGGAGGAAATGAGATCGCCGGAGAAGCAGCAGATAAGAGGGGCGTGGGCGGGGTGGAGAAAGCGACAAGCGAGGCGGACACGCAGGAAGAGATGGATAAGAACAATTAGACCGAGGGGGGAGAGATGGGAGGGACGGACGACGGATAATGATCGACCGCATCAAAGGACGGACAGGCGACACAGGAAGAAATAAGGGCGCCGCGGAGACAGCAAAT
>JAEOTF010000170.1 GCA_016840025.1 Candidatus Hodarchaeota archaeon | reverse complement strand
GCAAGTCCCATCGATCATCTACAGTGAGCAAATATATCACCAGAAAAAGATCCTACCACTCAGGTCGCATACAACCTAGTAAAAACGTTATAATACCGTTGGTAATCCAAAATGTAATCTCCACTCAAATCTAAACAAGCAGAATTATCATTTTAACTTCTTTGGTTGGGGTAAGAAAATAATGCTAGTACCTGTTAGAATTCTCTTTAATCCCTAGTAACGCCCTTTCTCCATAAATATATCCATTACATTGTATAGAAACATCAGTTCAATAATTGTTTCCAAAAGCGGTTATCATGAATACCTAATGTATTCCTCAATATCCTTAACACGGAAAGTCTACTCAAAGTGATCTGATTATGAAGTTCTATTCATTAGCTACAACCCCCTCAACTTCTTTTTAGTCCAGGTGATTGTTAAAAACATCCCAAAAAGTGTTTCAGTATAGTAATAGCTGACGTATCTATAACTAACTATGATTGAATGCTTCATTCCCCAATCGCTTAGCGTACCTCCTAGATGGATCAACCAAAACTCTCAAATATAAATTCTATAACTCAGAAAATCCCTCATTCGAGAAATTTCCTTAATGTTACAGGGTTAAATAAGAACTCCTAATCCGTTGGGTGCTCTGTCCAAAGTGTGCTGTTCCCCAAATATTCCTTCCTCAAAATATTTATAGCCAATGGTACGAGATAGCCCACTGTCCTTTCAGTGCTTCAATGCTTCTCCAGTCGCATCAACTCAATGTAATAACTACTGGGCCTGTAGCTCAGCTAGGTAGAGCGTCGGGCTTTTATGTTCATGCACATAAAGACTCGGCGGCATGAATAGAGCCACCCGCTGGTCTTTCTATTTCAGAAAGCCGGGGAATGGTCGTGGGTTCAAAAATTCTCAAAGGAGCTCCTTTGGATTGGAAAATCCCACCAGGCCCGCCACAAAAATTAGCCGTGGTGGTGTAGCACGGTCTAGCATCTGCGGCTGTCACCCGCTGGACTTCACCTCGGAAGGTAAAGGGCGAAACCCGGGTTCAAATCCCGGCCACGGCGCCATTTCTCTTTTCTTAATTTAAAAATCAGTACACGGGTTTTTGGGATAGGATTTATGAGTTTAGATAAAAAACATTTGAAAGAGCTATTGAACCAGGAAAGGAAGCAAATATAAATGTTATGGGGATGCTGAAAGTACAGCACGATGTTACCAACGAGCTAATTGAGAACGAAGTGAAAAGAACAAAAATGTATGACGTTTTGAGAGAGCTTCAACAAATGAAGATCGTTCATCAGAGTAATAAGGGAAAGGAGGATTGAGATCGGATGGAAGCAGTAAGAACCAATATGGTCGTCAAAGTTTCCTTCAGTAAACAAACAATACAAGTCGTGGAGGATTTCTTAGAGCTGCAATTCGAAGAACACTTGATAAACATCCAAATTTGCTTGCTCGAAATAGTTATAATCGCTTACACTTCAAAAGAAGAATTAAGTGATGTTAAACAGTATCTGTTTGAAAATTCACAACTACTAATTCCATATCTTTTGAAAAAATTAGGAAGCATGTGAGTGCTGGGAACTCCCCCAGATCTTCTCTTTTTGATGCTTGCTGAAGGGTATTAGAGTATTATAGCGACAAAATTGAGGAAAAATACCTAATTTTCAACAAACCCGCTTCAAGTAAGATAAATGGATAGCATTAATAATATTCATGGGGTTTCAATACCGATGAGTTCAACAATTCAAAGGACTCTCGGAGGAGTTAATGTGGCCTTAGATTTCTTACAACCAGCAAGCTTAGAACTTTTTGTGGGTCGAGATAAAATTATAAACGCATTTAGAGAAACTATGCGAAGTTATAAGACCAGTTCTGTAGAAAAGAATGGCTGGGTCATTGCTGGGGATCCCGGGAGTGGCAGGACTTCAATGATAAACCTCCTAGAACGGATTTCAAAATCTGAAGGTCTAACCCCTATTAAATGGACGGTCCCCCTTGATTATGAGATGTGGGATATTCCTAAATGGATTTTTGAAAGTTTAAATGACCGAATAGCAAGAAATGTGCAAAAAGATTTTGACAGAATTTCTATTCATTATACTCGTGATCTGGATCTTAACGATCCTTCATATCAAAGAATATTAGATACGATATGTGAAAAGTTTGCACTAATCAATCAAGAATTAGATACAAGGAGAGAGTATGTCATATTTCTAGTGGATGCTATTGAACGAATTTTCCTACTTGGTCAGGACAATCTATTCTCCTTTTTAGTGGACATTCTCGAAAATTTTTCTCGGAGAAACTTTAAAACATTCTTTGTCTTTACAATTCCTACAGAATTTAAGCATCAACTCAAGAGAGAACTTCAAGATCATTTTGTGATCATGGAGCTTGAACGGCTTGATCTCAAAGAGGCCGAGATCCTTATCCGACGACGTGAGGATTCGAGCAATCGTATAGACCCGCAGGTGGTAAGTGAAATAACAAAACAAACTGATCGCTTGCCTTTTTCTTTAGTTTACACAGTAACGATGCTCAAAGAAATGAAACAAGAAGATGAATTAGAAATCACTCAAGAAACCTGGGAGCGCGTATTACCTCAATTGAGAGAGATCAATCTTGATGCATTCGGCATCACCTCAGACGAATCCAAGATATTGACCTTATTTTCGGAGAGAATGGAGAATCTTCTGCGGAAAAAGGAAATTGAACGAGCTATGGAATTTGAAAGAACCAGAGTGGACAGTCTTCTGCGGGAGATGGAGGAGAAAGGTATTTTAATTCAAGGTCCCACGTTTATTCAACTCGCCTCCACGGCATTACATCAACTTTTGAGACAAAAATTGGCTGTAGACAATAATTTAGCTATGATCCATGCATTGCTCAATCAAATTGACTTCGAACTAAATAGTGAGCTGAAACCATCAATTCGGCTTATTGAACGCATTGAAGAGCTCTCAAAAGCTTTGGATTCAATGGAAACTTCGAGACACTACTTTTATGGGAGTGGTTCCAGAGCGGAACAACTTGCTAAACACGCCTTTTCTAAGGAATTTTGGTATGAAGCTTATGCCATAACAGAATTAGCTACGATGTTCTTTGCTGATTTGGCTCTTGATCCTGAAAGAGCGGCAATAACAGCAGAAGATATGGGGAAGATTTTCTTTAATCAGGCACGGATCAAAAGTGGGCTTTTACACTATGCCACTAAACTTTATACTCTTTCTACCAATAAGTACATGCAAGCGCAAATCGACTGGAAAGTAAAAAGTACTGCAAGAGAAGTAGCCATCTTGTATGAACAAT
>JAEOTF010000169.1 GCA_016840025.1 Candidatus Hodarchaeota archaeon | reverse complement strand
ATATCATTCTCTTGCCAATATTTGAGATATTCCAGGAACATTTGATTGTACGGACGACCTGTGATTTTTTCAACTCTATGAGTAATAATAGAAAGCCCATTTAGGGCATCGACACCCATGCAGCGAAAAATACAGCCGCCACTTATCTGACAAATTTTCCTTGTCATTTCTTGTTTCTTTAAAAGATCATCAACGTTTTGATGCACGTGAGTAAACCTATTAATAGGCTCATTATTAAGATGAGAGTTGGCAGTTAGTAATTTTTTGAACTCAGAATCATTCACTTTATCAAATGTGAGAGAAATGGTGTTAATAACACCTTGGACTCGAGGATCGTCACGCCCAACTTTTTCCCCGTCAATAAAAAGGTTAGGTTTCATTTTATGCAAACTTTGTTTGTATTGTTCTGCAGTTTTCAGTTTAGTAACCCCAACAATATTTATTCTTGTAAATAACAATTCTAATGTAATCTTTCATTATTACTTAAATTATTCATCCGATGTTAATGTGTTATCAAAATTAGCGATTTAAGATTTGTTACGAAAGTTATCGGTTTTCTACTCTTTTCTATAGAAATGATGGTTTAATAATCCTAATAGATTTCAACCGTTCTGGTAAATCCTTGTGTTGAGGATCAAGTTGTTGTAACTTCGAAAGAAATGTTCCTAGATGAGTTTTAGGTAACCAACCGCTTAATCGACCTTTAGGAGAGTGTCCACCACCATCCCCACCAACATGTCGAAGAATATCCAGAATTTTCCTATTATCTAACTGCACCTTTGGATTTTGAGCAGTTTTCATCCAATAATTTTCAAAGTCTTCCTTTTTTTCATATAATACTATGGTGATGCATTTCATCTGGCCTGCAAGGAGTGAGGCGACAAATCCCGCATCTAAATATGTTTCTTCTGTTTGTGGAGAAACAACAATTAATATGGGTGGTTTTTTGCAAATACGAATTACTTTATCACTCAATTGAAATAAAGTTTTTTCTGCTCTTTTCAGTGCTGTATCGCAACGAGTGAGAACCTCGGGATCTTGACTGGCCTTCCAATCTGTTCCAAGTTTAGCAGCGACATATTCTATGAACGATTCATCTGTTGGACTAGCTCGGAAAGCGATTTGAAGGGCGCGAACATCTTTCTGGATAGTTTGAAAAACATTTTTCGGAATCCTGTCTTTGTCTGATAACATTCCCCAAAAAACAAGTTTTTCTGTCTCAGATGTGCCAAAATGTGTTTGTACAGCTTTCGAGACTGACCGATAATCAGTGTTAGCAACAAAGATTGTACGTGTTTCAATCATAGAAAGTAAATTTTTATCTTCGTGATGCCCAGAAAGATAGAACACTTTCACCCCTCTTCCCTTCAGTTTTCCAAACAATTTCTGAAGAAAAGGAAACTGCGACATGTTTAATCCTATATCTAAGATGAATAAGTCAAAGTCAGTACCCTGATCAAGTAAATTCAACGTTTTAAGGGTTTTAACTAAATCTTGAGCACTTGAAAACTTTCTTATTGGCTCAAGATATCGATGACTAACGATTAAAGCAGATACAAGACCATCTAAATCTCTATCAGCTATAATAATCGCTTTATCTTTAAGGCGTACATAATGAGACTTTACTACTAGCGTTGATGAGGTATTCTGCTTACTAGTCATCATACATCGCCTTAAAGACTATTATCCGATTGAGGGAAGAATTCTAGTAACTGAGAGACTATTAGAGAACTCAGAAAGCATTTCCTCTTTAATTATTGTCAAATATATTCATTATCCACCCACCATAGCAATTAGTATAATTTATGAAGCTGGTTCCGCTGGTTCTATCTATGTTGATGACATTGAATTTTATGAAGGATCTTTTCAAGAATTTACTAATAGTCCAGTAATTACAGGCGTTTTCTTAGTAGGTACAATCTTTAGCTGCATAGTAGTTTATAGAAGATAAAAAGCATCATAATACCAAATTCATTTGAGCTGTGTATAATTACGTACTTTAACTGCTCTTATTCTCAGGAATGTACGTACAAGTAATCATTTTCCCGTATTCCTCAAACCCAATATTCTTGTAAACATTGAAACCCATTGGTGAAGATCCTAACCAAGCAATTTCATAACCTCGTTTTTTCGCATCTATAAGAGGTGCTAGAGTTATTGCTGTACCAAAGCCTTGACCTCGGTACTTTGGAAGAGTAACCACATTAAAAATCCCCGCAACACCTCCGTAATAAATAACAGAAGATATAGCTACTGGGATTCCTTTTGAGAAAGCAATGTAATTAAAATAAGAGGACTGGACAAAATGTGGCCATACATCTAGATGGAGTTTTATGAATTTATCAGGTACTGAAAATCCTTCCGCGAATATTTCCCCCCAAATTTTCACATCCTCTTTAGACTCGATTTTCT
The DNA here is from genome assembly GCA_016840025.1 of Candidatus Hodarchaeota archaeon. The sequence continues at coordinate 4,586 of JAEOTF010000169.1, read as the reverse complement.
TGATGGATACGTTTGAATTAGGTATTATTTCTTGGTAGTCGTTTTTGCCAAGTTTTCTTAAATCATAGACCATTGCTGGAGAACCTTCATCAGGTACATCCAAACCAGTCTTCGCTAGAAGGTGGGTTAGATTTGAAGGAGTGGAACGTGGCATAACAAACCACATCATCGCAATTTTCTTGTCAAAAAAGTACTTCATTACCTCATTGATTCTTTTTTCAGCATTTTCTTCAGAAAGCCGAACTCGCAACACATAATTCGCGAGAGGATGATTTAGTTCGATTGTGTTCTTGTATAATAGTATATCGTTAGAATCAGTTATTTCATAATTAGGATTCTCTTTGGGTAATAAAAGAGCCCAACCTGAAATATTTAATTCCATAGCTTCAATAATTTTACTCTTAGAATGGTCTCTCAAGATTAACGAGTCATTAGCTCTATCTTTCATATTTAGATCATCCAGATTACCCGATAAATTATAATTTCTTTTAAGCTTGGTCTTTTAAGCTTGAAAACTGGTATTTAATACTATTACTGCTTTGGTTTCCTTCTACGATAGAGAAATATTCCTGACAAAAAGACCAGATTTAGTATTACAACATTTATCATCCAACCAGGAGCGGAACCTGAACTTGTTGTTTCACTTGTCGGAGCAGAAGTAGTGGATATGGTTGAAGTTATAGTCGAAGAAATAGGAATATAATTCGTATCAACGGTGATTCCATCAAACGCGTATACTCCCATATCATCACCACCGATATTCCCTGCTGTATCTTTCATCTCGACATAGACAAACTGCATTCCCTCACCTGCTAAATTGAACGTGATTAGTGGTTTGAATGGCTCCCATAAGACACCCTCAAACGAAGGATCTTGTGAAATTCGCATAAATTCAATATCTGTATCATTAGTAATTATTGTAAGTTGAACAGATTGACTTTTGGTATATTTATCCCCCTTGTTAATAAAGACAAAACCAGCGGGACGAATTGTATCAGTTTTAGGTGTTACTGCAATAGTGGGACTGAAATCGCTAATTGCGCCTTCTGTATTCACTACTACCATTTTATAATAATATAAATGGTCATTAGTTAACCCAGTATCATTATACTCTGTAGCTGTGGCAGGAATTGACGGATTGACTAAAGTAAAGTCGACAGAAGTAGCCTCTTTCCGATAAAGTTTGAATGAAGCGATACCGGGTCTAGCTTGAAAGTAAATGGTCGCAGTTTCATCACCCGGAATTGCAAAAATAACTGGTGGGACTAAACCATCATCTTCGGGAGCATATGGGTCTCGGTTATTCGTAACTTCAGAATAGTCAGTTTCTCCTCCTCCATCTGTGTCCACTACGAGGGGATTCGTTCCATGTGTTAATTCTTCATGATTTAGGAGACCATCGTTGTCATTGTCGCCATAAGGACCATCTTCTCCTGAAGTACTAGATATACTCATCCCATAACGGGTTTCCCATCCATCCCATAATCCATCTTTATCAGCATCAGCGTCCTGTTTCAGATGAAATGCTTGTGTCACTTCACGTACAAAATCGCCTGCAAGAGTTGAATACCCTTCTGCTCTTACTTTAACTTTGTAGACACCAACGCGTTTTGTTCGTGTGAAATTATTCCCATAAACACCATCATGGGGAAGTCCATCACCGTGGTTTCCATCATCATATAATTTTAGTGTCCAGCTATTATATTCTTTGTAGTTCTCTCCGGTTATTATTTCTGCTTCGACATTTGCTTCTCGAATAGGACCATCATCTGTTAAAGTAGCCAAAATTGGAAATTCGCAACCTGTAACTCTCATATATGGGTGTTTAGGAGTTAACTGATCCGGTAATGGAAAATACATATGAATACCCACTGGATCAACTACAGATGCTTCTGCAAAATACTCCATGAAACCTGATCCCCCATTAACAATTATTGAATAATCTCCTGCGGAAGGCTGATCTAGATTCCAGACTAAATGACCAAAATAATAACCTGAACCATATTTTATACGAGAATAATCTGCTGTAAGTGGACTTCCATCGGGAGCTTCTAAATAAACGGGAATATCGGCTATAGGTTTATCTCCTTTATAATTCATAATTATCGTTGCTTTCTTAGATTCATCTAAATAGAAAGTCTCATTTATAGTCCAAGAAGGGGAGTCAAGAATATTGGTTTTAGAAAACACACGCTGTTCATTTGTTGTTTCCTCAACAATAGATCGATAAATTTCTGCTAAATCGGAAGTAAGTGTTCCAGAAGCGGGATCAAAGGCAAAATAGATATTGCCTTGAGTCCAAAGGGCAAGACTTTGTAATTCTTGGGCATTAGTGTCTTCACCTATTAGTACAACATAAACCCTAGTATTATTGAAATAGAGAAGGTCATTAACATCGGAAATATACTTTGGAGAGTTCTCTTTCCCATCAGTGAGTAAAATAACATGTTTTCTAAACCCAGTAGGATCACCATTCAGAAATAAATCATTCTGAGCGGTAAATAATCCGTCTCCAATAGATGTAGCACCATCGGGGATAATTCCATCAATTTGATTGAGTAGAGAGTTACGTATGGAATCTACAATATCTAGACTTACTAGTAAATTCGCTGATTCATTAAATTGAACTAGTCCGATTGTATTATTTTTTCCATGAGAGTTTACGAAAAGACTGGCTGCAGCTTGCGCAGCGTCGATTTTTTCATTCCAGCCCATACTACCCGATTTATCTATCACTAACATATTATCGCTACTCCATTTGGTATATACAACGGATTGAGGCTCTGTATCAAAAGCAGTGCCGTAACGAATAGTAAGGTCATAAGGAAACATACCAGCTTGCGTAGGTGCTTGAATTTCTAAGAAATACAAGCCATAAACATTAGCACAACTGGTAACATTTGCAGGTTTACCTCCGACTTCTACATAGATATCGCTGCCATTGACATTAGGCACTACAGCACCGTTTGCAAGAAGTTCAATAATCGCTAGGAATTTATCAGGGTCATTAGGATCCCCCACACACGCGTATTTTTGGGTTGCTATATCTAAGGGAGAAAGAATATTCAGTCCCATGTATGCACCGTCTGAAGAGAATTGATAATGATATTTGGTGTTGTAGAAGGTATGAGGTTCTAATGTGCAAACTACTAACCCGAGTTCTGTTCCTGGCTCAGCCATTACAGTAGCTGAAAAATGTTTGGCCCGGTCAAGACGAATTACGTCCTGATATTCGTTATTTTTACTAATTACCAAAGCAAAAAACAAATCATCATCAGAAATCTGGGTTACGTCAACCGTTATCGGAGATTGACTACCACGTACAGCTGGAATAACATGATAGTATCGTGGAGACCAAGGATGGGTTATAAAATCAGTACCGACAACAGCTTCTCCATAAGTCATCGTTTTATTAATTTGGAGAGGGACTGAAGCATAACTTCCAGGGGGCTGGATTTCATCCATATAGCGATACCAATGACGGTTATTTCCCCAGTTAGTGGTCCAATCGAAGTCTTTTGCATAATTAGCTATCACAAAGTTTCGAAAAACATCTTGTATTTTGATACCTGAAAAACCATAACGTTCTAACATCTTTTCGAAAATATAGAACGCGTCATTGCATCCATCTTCGTCTTGAGCAGCTTCCCAGAAATGATAAAGTGCATCAGTGCCTCTGCCAGGTTCTGTTTGGTCTGCGCCAAATTGTTCACATACATAATTCCAAAAAAGGGCTGCGTCATACGCTCCTTCACCAAATAAATTCCGCATGGGATATTGAAGGTAACCGTTCACTTCTCCAAGATAGTTCGCAAACCCAAGATCATCATCTTGATCACATAAATTATAAATCTTATCTTGCATCATTCTGGCTTGACCTTCATAAACCCACGCAGGACCAACGCTACCAGGATACATAAATTGAATAACGTGGAGATACTCATGAACAGCAACCGCATATTGTTCTGGAATAGTTGCACTACGGCTTAAATTAACATCAGGCACCCCAAGGAAGAAGGGATCGAAGGTCATTTGTCCATGACCATGGGAAATACCTCCACGGGCATTGATTCCTAAATCATAGATACCGATTCGTGATCGTTCATTTCGTTCGGGGTTATCGAATTGCCATTGGAGAACCCTACTACGGGCGTCATCCATAATTGCTCCCCAAATTTCCACCTGGTCGAGAGTCACCTCACTCTCAGGAAAACCTGATCCAGGGGGTATATAATGGATCTGAAATTTTCCACTAGGAGTATAATAGATTTCCCAACTGTGAACAATTGCCAAGCTAAAGGTTGTTAGTATGATTAGAGTTAAATAAATACCAATTGAAGGAAATAGTCTTTTTTTCATCCTTAATCCAGCCCTCAAATTTTTAAAAACATGATTTCTTAAAAACTTTTGAGAATTCTAATTTTTTATTTTATTCAAGATCTGTCTTTTAGTTCATTAAGATTAATAGTCCAAATTAGCATAGTCATTTTTTCTTTACAGATCTGATCAATCATAAAATCCAAGAAGAAAAACTTTTAATAAATTTACACAGGAAGAGAAACTACGAAATTATCTCTTTGATAATT
>JAEOTF010000006.1 GCA_016840025.1 Candidatus Hodarchaeota archaeon | reverse complement strand
GGAATGATAAGTGATTTGTCTCGCTGGTATGTCGAATGGGCCTTCCGTCGCCGTTATCTTCAAGCATTGTTTGGAACTCAAACTCTCGGCTATGGACTCAATACACCCGTTGAACACGTCATTATGGGAAGCCCTGGAATGGATGAAATCTTTAGACAATCAATGATGGCTAGAGCTGTCTGGATGCGACGAGGGAAGGGGAAGCCAGGAAAAGTCACAGTCTTCTCCGCTAAAAGTATCAAAAAGGTCGATAAATTGAAAAGAGCTTACTCCTCTCCAAAAATGCCTTTGAAAAGAATGAATGATAGTCGAATGTCTAAATTTGTGTTGGGTGCTATTGGTCTCGGTATTCTTAATAAAGAAGGGGATAAGGATCTTATAAGACCTGCCTTGAAGGATTTCTTCTTATGGGCCTCGACAACACGTGGAGTGAAAAAATTAACCAAAGCTAATCCGCCACTTCTGGATATAGCGGAAGATGGTACCTATCACCTTACCAAACTGGGAAAAGCAGCATTTAACAACAATATTTCTTGTCAGCAAGCTGAATGTATTAATAAAGGTATACGCTATATTTTAGAAAGTGGAGAGAAACCTACAGAGTTTGATCTCCTAGTGCTTATGAACCACGCCCTTAGTCAGAATAGAGAGCGAAAAGCTGACCAGCGGGTTCTAAGGGATGAATTACAGTGCTATTTAGAGGAAAAAGTTGATTTCGCTTTATCTCAAGCTCTTTTTGACACAGATGAAGAGATGGTGTGGCGGAATGCAATTGAATACTCTTCTAAGTTATATTTTGATTTGAAAGATGATTTAGATTTTGATGCAAAGGTTAAAAAGTCTCAAAGACGATTAAATCTCGAATTAAAAATGTTTGCGCCTGATTTCAGGGGCTTTCTTGAACAAATAGCCGAAGATAAGGTACTGGGTACAACTAAGGAGACTAAATCTATTTTAAACGATTTAATTAAGATCATGGATTCAAAAACTTTTGAGACATTACTTATGTTGAAAACTAACGGCAACGGGAGGAGTTTAAAAGGAAAAGACCTCTCTTTCGTCAAATTCGGAGAGATCGAGAAAACCATTGATGCAACCTTAGATTCTGATTTAACTCCTATTCAGAAAACTCTACTGATCGAATTACTTGAGTCAGTCGAGGGAACTACATCTGCTTTCGTTGAATTGATGGAACGAGCACAAGATGATCCTGAAGCCTTAGACGTTCTAATGACAGTCTGTACTCTGAGTACTAGTAAAAGTACTCAAGTCGGTGAAAATTTAATCAAAGCCCTTAAAGAAGAAGGTCTTATAGAGGGAAGTGCGGTAGAACAACTTGCAAAAAGGTTTTCCAAGAGAATTGAGCATATAAAAGAGAAAACTGGTGCACCTATCGCTGCAGCTAATATTCTTTATGACATTTTTACACTTGATTTGGTAGACGCCTGCCTTGGCATTGGGGGCGCAGTTAAAGGGCTTTTAGGCAAAAGAAAGAAGCCTGTAGATATTAGAGGTGTCTCGTAAATAGGATAAGCTGCTAGGAATTTTCCTATTTCCAAATATTATCAGGAATGTTGAATTCTACATAAAGACAGAACACGCCATTAGACTGATCTCTTATTCTTAATCGGTAATTGTGCAGTGACAGCTGTCACGCTAGAATGATGATCCACATTATTTAAAAAGAGACAATCGTTCATTTAATATTCTTTGTTCCTTTTTTTGAGTGATATTCTTTACTTTACGTAGATAACGTACTAAGTGATACAATTCTCGTTTGGTTAATATTTCTAATCCCGCTAAATAAATAAAGAAATCTACGAGTTGAATAATATTATTCCTATCTGTTACATTCTCAGCTAATACTGCTCCATCTTCTGTAATGATTGTGTGTTCTTCTTCTTCACTATATTCTAAAAGAGAAGCGTCTGCGGGATCAAAGCCATCAGCAATATATTTTTGAATGTGAACATTCTTAGTAGGGAATATGAATACCTGTTCTAATGCTAATTCAGGCTCGTGTAAGTGAAAATCTAATTCTTTTCTCACTTCTTGCGTAATAAAGACGTTTCCCATTGAAAGGATTTCGGATAATAAGTCATGCCACCCTTTTTGAGCTAAATGGTTTAATTTAAGCCAAGAACAAGTATCGATCCCAAACATGATATGAAAAAAAACCATCTACTTTATAAATATCTTGGGATTAAAAAAAGGCATGAGTCAAATTAGTCTTAGATTACCTGAAGAAGATGTCAAATTCTTGACGTGGATTTCAAAACGTCGAGCAATCCCAATGACTACGCTATACAGAGAAGTTACTCATGAAGCTTTCAGGCAGTGGAAATTAGAAACGATTTTGAAGGAGTATAGCTCAGGTGTTATAGGATTAAAAAAGGCATGGCAACTAAGTGGAATGACTTTTCCTGAATTTCTATATGTACTTGAAAAATCAGAAATTGAGCCACCACACACTGAGTTAATGGAGTTGAAAAGTGAAGAACATATACAAAAACTAGATGCTGAAGATTTCTTTCGAGAAGATGTTGGAAGAAAAAGAAAGACACCAGAAGTTATTCCAGAGGAATGACTACAGAGATCAGTATCCTATCAACAGGCATGGGAGTTTTTTAAGAGGTATCAGGACAAAAGGTTTCGTCCTGAAGATGTTTTCGGACATGAAATAAAAAAGCCGAATGGAGACACAGTAACAGTCTGTACCTCTTTTAAAGATGGACAAGAATTCATTGTAGAGGGATTGAAAAAACCAGAAGATTTCTGTGGATGGGCCTGGCACGATTTGTATAAAGATGTCTGTACTCAGACCAGTGAACTTCATTCTTGGTAAAGAAAAGTAGGAATAAGCAGTTACACAGAATTCAGCTTTACTTTCCCTCAACGCCTATTCTACTTGTTTCCGTCCGGTTATATCTCTCCCTATTGCACAAATCCAGTTTTTCCCTTCTGGATTTCGAATAAGGACCCCTGAATACTCAAAGGGGATAGTGCGCCCATCTTTGGTGATAAATGTCAACTCAACAATGCCACGCCCCTTTTCTACAATTGTTTTAATTATTTCTTCGATACGGGCGTTGCGCTATCTTCCTTAGTATTCAGAGTATAATATGGAGTTTTTCCTTCCTGTTTTGAAAACTCGTCTTGCATTTTCCACACGCTCGAAATTATGCAATCCAAAATAAATTCTGAGGAATATAGCTCAGTAACAGTATCCAGCAACCCATACTATATCTATACAAATCCGTATAAATTAGTAGGAAACAGCTCTTATGAGCTTATGCGAGCTTCCTTTGTTGCATGGTTACGGGTTCGACCTCTACATGACACGGTTG
>JAEOTF010000168.1 GCA_016840025.1 Candidatus Hodarchaeota archaeon | reverse complement strand
GCCTCAGATCGGTTCTTACATTTCTTACCGCTAACTTTGGTTTGTTTGCATTTCATGGGGTATATTTAAGTATAAAGAACTCCATCAACAATTTCAAATCTTCAGGAGGTGGGTAATGGAAACTCTTCAAGAAATGCTTCAGAGGATTGATTGGAAAGTACTTATTCCAATTCTTACGTTTATCCTTGGTTCTTTAGTCACTTTTATTGTTACATTCTTCAAAGATTATTTAGATCGAAGGCGTGAGATTGGAAATATGAAGGCGATAATATTTCAAGAACTCTTACATAACTACGGTCTTGTAAATCAAATAAAAGATGAAGACCCCGATAGCTCACCTGGAGCTTTTTTTTATCTAATTGGTTGCATCTCTATTTCGGTTTACGAAGCATACATAGACCGACTAAATTCTTTACGTGAAATGGAAGTTCTAAAAGTATTAAGTGCTTATAGAGATTTATATGAGTTCTTCAATCACAAAGAAAGGGTTTCTGATTTTAAGATACAAGATACAAGTACATTTGGTTTAGCATCGAGAATATTAAACGACCCTACAATTGAATGTGCGAGGAAGTCAGTTGAGAGTATAAAAGATGCAATTCTTGTTTTAGATCCTGAATTAGGTAAACTACTCCTAGACGAATACCACAGATCAAAATAAGAACAAGAATCTGTTTAGGAATTAATTACCACCCTATTACTATCTTTGTTATCTGATTTTATTGTATTAAATAACCCCCTCATTAGTAAATCATCCTTATCTTGTCTAGCTTTGCTCCCCCAAGATTCTCACTAACTAGATGTGTATCAAATTGATTACCCTTTATCAAATACTATGCTTTGTGCTCTCTTGATTGTTTCCCTCATCTCATTCTTCGTCACAAGTGGATTTGCATCAGGATCTTGATGTGCATCTATAAAAGCAAGAATTCCCGTAGACACTAAAATTGCATAGTGAACTTTGTCCTTTAAATCTTTTTCGACCTTTTTTAGTAAGGGAAGACCAGGTATGGGTCTCATAACAATACTTAATTGAAAATATTTCTCAGATACTTCCTTAACGGCATTTATAGAAGCATAAGCCTCAGATAGAAAATATAGTAAGTCTGGATCTTCGATCCATTTTAATTCCCCACCTTCGGAAAATGCCTTCCAAGTTTCAGTCTTTAATCTCGCCTTTAAGGTAGATCTTTCATAATCACTCTCATCCCATCCTTCAAATGCATTAAAATTATCATTTAATTCTTTTTGTAACGAAAATATTATCTTGTTGCTTTTTCTCTCCCATTCCATGTACTCTTTAGCTTCTTGTTTAGCTTCTTGTTTTCTATTCACCCATAACGCACTATAAACACCTAATCCAACACCAAATATAGTTGCAACAAACTGAGGCCAAAACTGTGACCAGAAATCCATTATCATCCACGCTCAAGAGGTCTTCTAGGAGTGGAATCGAGTTGAATTCTTATTAATTCATAAAACTCTTGCACGTTTTTATACCCTGATTCTGAGATGGGATCTTCGTTTAACAGTGTCCTTGTGTACATCATGAATTCGTTAATATCACCTGCGAGCCTCTCTGTAATTAATTTATGGTCTTTTGCCAGTTCAAAGAATGTGCCAAAACTAGCCATAGAAACTCCTGCCCACCCTCCACCATGCGACATGACAATATCACTAATCTTATCCCTAATATCTTGACGTGCTGAATATATATATGTTTGTTGTTCTGAGAGTTCAGGCGGAGAATACCTTAATTGGTCTTTTGGGAATTTCTCCTTCGATAATTTCTCACTTATTCGCTCTGCCAGACCATCCATATCAATTTCAGTACTGGTTGTGGGTGTGATTTTTGGATCTATTTTTAACCCCCATAATGAAATACCTCTACCTTGAATTATTCCAGCTATATAAATTATAAAAACTCCTACAATAAAAACTCCCACTATAAAGGAAACAAGGTAAAGGGGATTTTGCTCATACAGAGCAAGTAGAAATTGGAAAACATTGCAATCTTCTTCACATACTTGAAGTGGGATAGATAACATTTATTTCTTCGCCTTTCGCCAACCATTAGCTCTAGCTTCAGCTTCTGTGCAAAACCACAGCTCTCCATACTGAGAACTTATCTTAGTTTCGTCATAGTATTCTTGCCCTGGTACATGGTAAATCTTCTCTCCACTTTCTACTGAGATATTTCCCTTGATATCACAACCCGATCTGTGGTTTTGACATCCATTTGGACAACCTTCAATTGATGAGCTGCTTCCACTCCCACTCTCATTTCCACTTATGCTTCCACTCCCCCTCCCCATACATTCTTGGCGAATTGTAATCATTTCAGATTCGGCTTTACTTGATGCTATATTTCCACTCTGATAAATATCTGCTCCTTCTTGAATCTTATTACCATCTTGTTGTTCAAACCCTTTTAAAGATAATAAATAATCCTCTTTGAATAATTCAACAGCTCGTAATTCATTTTCCCAATAGACTTTAGCTGAAGGGTACACACCCATCTTATTCCAATCTTCAATAAATTCATCTTGAGCAGCAACATATCCTCTCAAGGCATTTTTATATTCGTTAATCATTGCTGTATTAGAGAAATCAAAGGGAGTAGCACTATACTTATCAGCAACTTCCTGAACTTTTAAAATTGCAGGTATCCTTTTTGTACGTATTACTTGAGATTTATTGAACCACTCGCAAATATCCAGTTCATTTGAAGTTACCGTGATTGGGACTATTACAGTCTCAACATTTTTCTCAGGCTGAGTTGCGCAGCCGGTAACCAAGCAAAGTAATGCAGTAACAAGGATGACGATTTGACCTCTTTTATCCATATCTTGACTTATCCTATTCATTTGGTAATTATTTCGATAACTAGTATAGACCCATTGCTGTGAAAAGTGAATTACGCTTGCTTCTTAATTTGATTTTATTGTCCTCTAAGGAATCGGTTTGCTTTCTTGCCCACTCTTCATTCTCGCTATGTTTTTCAGGTACATAATATTTTTGTGAAACGATACTTATGATTTGTGCTGACATTGAAGGAAATGCGAGTGACCAACTTTCTTTTCCCTTTCCAATAGTCCTTGATTGTATTTGTTCTTCGATAAAAGTGAAATACAAAGCAATAGCTAAAGTAGTGATTGTTTTCACCGCTATTCGAGAGTAATCATCAAGCATAGAGTAAACGTAATGAAAGTAGTTATTTATTAGTTGTCGTACTCCCTCTTCAATACTATCGCTATTAGCAAAAACGCTATGTTGGGGTTGAAATTTGACTTTTATTGAAGGTCCTCCAGTATAAATAAAATCAATTTTTGCACCCTTCAAGGCAGAATTTATCGGCATCAAAACATATTTATTATCAAAAAGCATATCAATTATCCAAGAGCTGGTAATCAAACCATGCGATGGGTTCATTGAACCATATTGGTGTGAAAGTAGAAGCGGTGTGCTTGGTGCTAAGACCCATAAGAGGCTATCGTTCCGAGGAGGAGGCAAGGATACTCCCGAGATTTGATGGTTAATCTTGCCAGCTTTATCCCAGTTCAATTTGATTGAGGTTTTTTGCGACATAATAATGCCTCCCTGGGTGACCCTTAACTTTCATTGAAAACAGAAACAGAAAACCTATAAGTCAAATCCTTCTGGGAAAATTTTTGTCCACTCCTCTGAAACATCATCGTAAGCCTTTTGCGACCTTTCTCCCAGTTTTCGATTTTCTAGTATGTATGGTTTCTGTAGTTTAGCCAACTTTTTTGCATCGATTTTTTCAGATGTCACCCACAATCCATCTAATTTTAGACCGTTGAGCATGACGGTTTCCCAATCAGATAGTAATAAATACATCTTATCAGTCAAATGACTTCCTTTAGACCACATTCTTTCAATATTTTTTGTACATTCTCTTGCCAATTGAATTTCCTCATTTGCTTTATATATTAAGTTTCTTGTTTTCATTCGTTTTTTATTGAGATTTTCTGAACCATCTAGTTCAGCATCCATCACATCATCATAACTAATATCTGGTACATCATCAGCCATTTGAAACCAATTAAAGATATGTTGATAAAAACTTTTTAGATAAGGTTCGATTAATAATTTTGTGTTGTTATCAGGTTTTGGTTTACCAAACATAGACATTCCTCCTCAAAAACAAATTCTCTGAATTTCTCAAAAGATAGGTTATTGGGGTATTACATCTCCTAAAAGTGCTTCCTTTCTCCATTGCCTATACTTTACTTCAGATTTCATCTACAAGCAAGAAAACTACAAACCTCCTTGATGGGTTACCACCTTGGAGGCTTGATGATAAATTCAATTAGCAGGTCAATCACCATGGTTGACTTTAGAAGACCCTGTAAGTTGACGCTTGCGGGGTCTTCCGCTCTCAACGGAGGGCATGTCTGCCACCTGCACACGGTTTCTGTAGGCAATCTGTAATCACATAAAATAGTGCCCAGGTATCATTTAGGTTAGGCTTCTCTTACTTTAAAGAAATATTTTTTGAGCAGATTGATCCTTCCAGCTTTGGTGGTATTCATACCACTTTGCTGATGAACTTCCTAATTTGGCAATTTGTCTTGGGTGAGCTAGTGGAAGGAGCTGAATTATCTTTCCCTTTATTATTGTTGAATGAAATTGTCCATATGAATCTTCATTCTGGCTGAAGTCTGAAAGTCTTTTCCAGCGTTGGTCATAGTATTTCAAGAACCATATGATTGGTTTATCACCTAATAAAATAAGAGTATCCGCACTAGACTCAATTAATTCCTCCAAGATAGCAGCTCGTCGTTTATGATCTGTGAGCTGTCCAGGTACTTCTGGAACAGTTGGGATTGGTAAATTGTAATCTTCTATAAATGGTTCATAATTATTTATTATAGCTTTCCTTTGTTTTGGATTTACGCAACTATGAGGTACCAAATCACACAACCATACATCAGACCTCGTTAATCCCAAAGGTTCTAGAATCATTTCATCAAGAGCTATCCCCGATGGGCCATTGTATTGCTTGTTTGCAGGGATTAGCTTCCCCAAAGATTTTGGAACATCAATTTGGTCAATGATCTCATCTGCCCTATCACCACGCCAAAAGATGTATGGTTCACTGGCTACTGCCAATGCTTTTACCTTAATTTTGTTGTCAGCTCCTATCCATCGTGCATGTACAGCACTTGCATAGACTCCTAGAACAAATACTTGCTTTTGAGTACGATCTTTTTGTATAACCTTTTGGACTTGCTGGCCAAAGGGAAAAGTTCCAATGCCCATGTTATTTGGAAAACCTCTTAATGGTTTTATTCATGTCTGATGTATCTTAATATTAGAGTGTTCTCACAGTTATAGTAATAAACATAATCACCAATAAGTCCATCAACAGTAAAAGGTGTTCATCCTTCAAATTCATTCAAAATATCTTTTTTATTTTCCTTGCATTTTTCACAAATCATCAAAACATCATCAATGTTATTAATTATCCGTGCTTCAGGAAACAAAGTCATCAAGTATCTAAATAGTCTAGAAGATGTAGTTTTATTAGGAATCTTGATGCCCATAAGACCTCCCTGCCCTGGTATTGGTAATGCAATTAATGCCCCATCATCAACCACTAATAAATTACCATATCCTTTATCGGTCACTATTCCTATAGTTACGTTTGGTGTGTTTATTAATTTCTGGATGTGTTCACATAATTCATGTGTAATTTTTTCATCTAATAATAATCTCCAATATGAAATATCTCCTTTTGAAACCTTTTCCTCTATTGTATTTAAGTATTTCTTATGTCTTGATCTGCTTCCTGTTGCTACTATGATATCCTCAGCTGTTTCAGCAAGCTTCTCTAACTCCTTATTGACTTCATCTTCATTTTCCAAATATTGAATCTCAGGTAATCTACTTGCTAGAGATTGATTTATTCTTTTTTCAGCCTTTGACACAATGTAAATGAAAAGTAAAAAAACAGTTAGTATTGAGATTAAAGGAATTGTAAATATCAAATTGTTAGGATTTCCGGTACTTATTGCAGAATAAGTTTGGAATGCTATCAATATCAAAATACTAATGACAACTATTACAGTATCTCTGTCCATAAACTACTCCAGAATATTAATTGTACATTAAGAATATCATATACAAATATTGATGTGCACCCCATTTTCTGTACCACCCATAATTAGACTCTAATGTGCTCTGCCTGATTTGGCAAGGGGGTCTGGGATAGCTGGGCAGCGAAAGCAGACGGGGACATATATCCCAAAGCACTGTGG
>JAEOTF010000532.1 GCA_016840025.1 Candidatus Hodarchaeota archaeon | reverse complement strand
GCATTAAATGTTGGTGAAGCAGTTATTGTCGGTCCAAGTTTACCCATTCCTGCTTTAGTAAAAATAGCACAATTTGATGGGAAACTTGGAGGAAAAGGTGTAGAAATAACTGGCTCGTGGAAAAAAGCATTAGAGAAACAGAAAAGTTCCGCACGAAAACCGCAAAAATATGAAGATGATTATAATTTAGATTAGAAAACTAGTCAAATATAGAATAAAAACCACTAATACTATTGCAGGTGATAAAAATTAGTGAAAAAAAGAGTGTTGAATACAAATTTTGCCATACAGCAGACTGGCACCTAGATTATTTTCAATACCAGAAAAAGGAGAGATGGTATGATTTCTTCGAAGCTGCAAATGAATGTGCAAAATTAATGATAAAAGAAAAACCAGACTTTGTAATTCATTGCGGGGATCTTTTTCATCAATTCAAACCTACTCCTGGAGCTGTTCGATTAGCAATACAAATTTTCGATAAATTCAAACAAGCAAACATACCATTCTATGTTATAAGAGGTAACCATGATGCTTCAAAAGCACAAGCACAGAGATTCGGGGGAACAATACTAAAACTACTCGAGGATTTAGGATATTTGCAATACGTACAAGATGAAACAATTGCAATTAATGAATATATCAATTTTACAGGAATAGGAGAGTATGGTAAAACAACCGGAGATGTAATTGAAGAGGTTATGAGAAATAATCCAATAGACAAATCCAAATTCAACATTTTAGCCCTTCATGGATACCTACAAGGACAAGTAAGTGATGCAATTTTTGATATATCAGGGTATCAACTCGCAAGTTTGGGTTTCAACTATATAGCACTAGGACACTATCATAAAGTATGGGAAGAAAAAGAAAACAACATCTATTGTCCTGGTTCAACTGAACAAACCAGTCTAAACGATTGGGGAAAACCAGAGGAAGATGGGTTTTTTAGAAAATCGGGTTACTATAGTATAAAAGTAACGCTAAATCAAGAAAATGAATCTTGGAACTCAAAAGTAAAAAGAAAGGAATTCGAAGTAAGACCAAAAGGTCGGTTCAGTTTTATTATAAAAGAAGATCTCCCACTGCAAGAACTAATCGAAAAAGCAAATTCTTTTGTAAAGAAACACGATCGAGAAGGAGCTATTATAAAATTTGATTTTAGAGGAGAACTGCCCTTTGGAAAACAAAGTTTAGTGAATTTCACAAAGCTTCCTGCAATTCTTGAATCAAAAGCATTGCATATCATAACAAACCAAGAAATCTCCAATATAATACTTGGAAAAGCAAAAGCAGGTTTAACATCAGATGAAGCAATTGTAGACTTGTTGAAATCTCAAGGCTACAAAAGTACAACTATAAATAAATGGTTAGATTTAGCCAATGAAACAGTGAAAATCCTTGGTCAGAAAACTATTTCATCAGAAGAAAAAGAAGAAATAAAATCTATTTATGGTTTAATTTCAGAAGTCTCAAGTAGTTTAACAAATGCAGAAATAAAGACCATTAGTAAAAATCCAGGTGAAAAAACAAAGAAGACTAAGAAAAAAGAAACCTCAGAAAATGCTGAGAAACCAGAATCGAAAAATACCAGACAATCAAACCTGTCTACATTCATGAAGGAGGGAAAATAAAGTGAAAACTTTCGAGATTTCTGATATTGAATTAGAAAACATAAAGACATACAAATACGAAAAAGTCGTTTTTTCGCAAGGAAACAATGTTCTGATCGGTGAAAATGGTGCAGGAAAAAGCACTATACTAGAGAGTATTTATTTATCGTTGTTTGGCGATACTGTTCCTGGACGAAACCTAGTAGATATGATACGATATGGGGAGAAACAAGGAAAAATTACCATAAGATTCGATGTAGACGGAATGAATTATCGAATTGTAGATGAACTAATAAGAAGAGATGAAACTCGAGCAACACAATCACAAGTATTAGTGAATGAAACCCAAGAGGAAACAATAGCTGAAGGAAAGAATGCAGTTAAAGCTAAAATGGAAGAAATTCTAGATATTGATTCAACGACTTTTATTAGCGCAGTTTATGCATCTCAAGGCGAAATTGGAAAAATCGTAACAGCAAAAGACATGGAACGAAAAAAACTATTTGATAAATTATTTCAAATCGATCGATATGAGAAAGCATGGAGTAATTTAGCTAGGGTCCAAAAGCTAGTTGATCAAGAAATAAAAAACTTCAAAAGTCATATTGACATTTTATCGAAAGATCTAGAAGAACTCCCAAAAATTAAAGCAAAAATAGAAGAGAAGAAAGAACAGCTAAAAGATGAAAAGAAACAACTTACAGGATCAAAGAAAATATACAAAGAAGTAAATCAACAATACAAGCAATTAGAGAAACTTGTAGAACAACATACCGGTCTTATTGGCGGGAGAAGAGAACTTGAAGAAGCTTCTGACGAGTTAGATGAAAAGATAGCAGATTCATACAAAGCTGTTGAGTCGAAAATAAGTGAGGAAATAGAAGAGTGTTCACTACCAGTTATGCAAAAACATCAGAAGAAAGTTGAAAAGAGACTCCAGAAACTAACTGAATTATTAGAAAGAAATAGAGAAAGCGAGAGCAACATAAAAGTAGTGATCGAAAAAATTCGGAGTACGGAACAAAATCTGAATTATCAAAGAAGTTCTATTTCTGACAAAAAAGAAGAACTAGAAACAGAAGTTAGTGAGTACAAAAAGAAAATTCCGGAATTACAGGATGACATAGAAACTTGGGCTGAAATATTACCTAAAATATTAACACAGAAAAGGGAAAATTTGAGCCTTTTCGAAAAACAGCACAAGAAATTAGAAAAAATAAAAACTGATGTGACAACCCAAGAGGTTGAATTGAAATCACTTGAAGAAGCAAGCAACAGATATAACAACCGCATAGTCAAAAAACGATTAATTTTATCAAAGGAAGCAGGTGATAATTGGAATGAAATTATTGAAGACTATTCCAAAGTTAATTTTGAAGAAGATTTAGCAAAACTAGCTTCTGAAATAAAAGAAATTGAAGATAAACACTCTGAATCATTAACTCGAAAATCCGTTTTAGATGAAGGAATAAGAAGAACCCAAAGTGATCTGCAACATCTAAAAAACTTAGATGGAGAGGAAACATGCCCAACTTGCAAACAAAAACTATCAACAACAACACTAGAAAAGCTATCAAAATCATTGAACGAAGAAAAACGAAAATACCAAGAAGAAAAGAAAAAACTCGTTGAAAAAGTAAAGGAAATTGCATCAACTATTGAGGAATTGAAGAAGAAAGAGAAGATCTTGAGTAAAAATCATCAATTATATGTAAAAATCGAACCAACTCATAATGACTTATTAGATTTAGAAGAAGAGAAGGAATCAGTCGATAAAGAATATCAACAATTGAAAACAAAAATAGAGAAGATGAAATCGAAGTACTCACAAGAGGAATATGAAGAATTAGAAGAAAAAATTGAAGAATGTGAGAGGTTAATTCAAGAGATTTCTTTAATCAAAAAACAAATACCAAAAATAGAAAAAAACAAACAAAAAATAATAGAAGATTCGAAAGAAGCTAAAAAAACAGAAAAAGAAATCGAAGAATTAAAAGAGCAATTTGACACAAAATCATTGGATAAAATACAGGAGAAAATTACTAAGTTTACTGAAGAACATGTTCAGTTAACAGGCATTCACGATTTAATTAGGCAATTAGTAGATGATCTCAACGATTTGGAAGAGAATAAAAAGAAAATTGAGACTAATACTGCAAAAATAGCTGAAATAGAATCAACAGAGAATTTCAAAGAGTGGGAGAATATAAAATCACAAAGAGAGAATCTAGGGAATGAGATTTCAGCTAAAGAATCAATGATTAAGAGTTTGAATGAGGAAGTAATACCACCTTTAGTAGAACAAAAGAATAATCTTCTTGTCAAAGATTCAGAATTAAAAGAGAAACAGAGCAATCTAAAACTAGAGACTAAGAAACGTGAAATAACAATTATCCTTAGAGCATTAATGAGGGAGCTCCCAAATAGATTATTACCAAACTTTATTGAAAGAATCAATATGGCAGCAACTGATATCTTACAGAACTTAATTCCCGGTAGTGATATACAAAACATAATTTTGAATGATGATTACTCATTGAGTATCATACGATTAGGTAATTTGGAAGATATCTCTGTTCTAAGCGGTGGTGAAACTATAATCATTGCTTTAGCTTTACGTTTAGCATTCGCAAAGGAATTTTCTGCACTAGATTCACTAATACTTGATGAACCAACAATCTTCCTAGATGAGCGAAGAAGAGGAGAACTTGTGACTGTTCTCGAGAGAAACAGACTTGTCAGGCAGATGTTCGTAGTAACTCATGATCCTGATTTCGAAAGAATCTCAGATAAAACATACTTTATTACAAAAGAAGCTGGAGAAACGACTGTAAAACCAATCGATGGAGAAGAAGATGATGACCCTACACCAGTTCCAGCTGGATTTAAGCTTTCATAATTCATCAATTTTCTTTAGAGCAGACATTAATTCACTTTTATCTTTGTCTTCTTTATCTTCTGCTTCCTTAGGATCTTTTTGAGTTGAAGGCGGTTTTGGCACGCTAGTGGTAGTAGGAGCTGTAGAGGTGGGTTTTGTTGGTTCTTCAGTCATTGTTGGTTTAAATGAAGGCGGTAAAGGAACAGGGGGAACCTTTGAAGTTTGAGTAGTACT
>JAEOTF010000167.1 GCA_016840025.1 Candidatus Hodarchaeota archaeon | reverse complement strand
GAGCAAACATAGCACTGCTTGGATGTATCGGTCATACAAAACGCTCCACATTCGGGACAGAACCTCAAATTTTGTATCCTCTGCTCGATTCACTTATTCCAGATACGTAGAACTTAAACCTTATGTAACCCATACCATGTTAAAAAATAGTGAAAATCTTCATAAGAAAATGGAAATAAAACTTAAGTTCCTCATCGACGTTTTTCTCTTTTTACTAATACTCACTTAGTTTGCAAAAAACTAAAGATATATTATCAGGTTTTTAGAGAAAATTAGTGGTGAATAATATATCATTTTGGGATGAGTGGTTCAAACGCTTTGGTAGACATGGTAGATTTTTAGGTGACATTGATCGCTTCATCGAAGAGATGGAGAAGGAGATAGCTGAGGCATTTGAAAACATGGAGGTGCCTAAGAACTTGTCAAGGGAGAGAAAGTTACCTGATGGTAGTATTAGAAAGGAGTATGGACCATTTGTCTATGGATATAGTATTACAATAGGTCCTGATGGTAAGCCAATAATAAGAGAATTTGGAAACATGAAACCAGGCCTAGGTGGTGAGGATAGAACTCCTTTAAGCCTCCAAGAAAGAAGAGAACCCCTCGTAGATATCATCGAGGAAAATGAAAGTATTATAGTTATGGCTGAACTTCCTGGTGTGAATAAAGAAAATATTCAGTTATTGGCTTCTTCTAATGGTTTGACCATAAGTGTGAATATACCTCATCGAAAATTCTTCAAGGAGTTAAAGTTTCCTATTGAGGTTGAGACATCAAATGCTCAGAGTACTTATAAAAACGGAGTTCTAGAAGTACGTCTAATGAAAAAGAAGAAAACGAAAAAAGGGACACGAATAAAAATCGACTGAACGTGAACCAATTAACCTAATAGCTATCCATTTTACAGCTGTCTTACTAAATGCTTCTTTACCAATTTTCTAATAATTCATACATGCGCCAAAGCTTGATTAAGTGATTAGTCTTGTAAATCCATTAAAATGAAAATACCTGCGCACGCTAGTTTGTTACTTCGGATATTTTTATTTTATATTTTTCTTTGATCCACTTTGCCATGGGTCCAAAGACAGCGTGATTACTTAAATTCATAATAGGTATTCTAATGCGATCCGCTCCTGTTACTTCTCTTTGGAATTTTGGCATTCTACTATAGTGAAGAGAAGTAAAATGTATAATTCCTTGCAGTTGCTCTTTTATTACATCTTCCGTTGGCTGGAATGAAGTACTAATTAAGATTAAACCATTCGACCATCTTAATGGTCTTCCAATTCCTCCTTTTTTGATGCCTATAGTCGCGCTATTTATAAAATATTCAAGGGGATACTCTACAATTTCATGTATGATTATTTTTTTCCATGGTTGATACTCAAATTCTACCATATTCATTTATTAATTCTAATTAATTTAAATTTAATCTACATTTGCATACAAAACGACATTGTGGTTATAAAATTTCCAGTTAAGGGAAAAAGTGATAATATTTTATTGTGAATTTACTTAGATAAACTGCAAGGTACGAAATAAAATGGTTAAGGATTTGACGTTTGGATGTACTATTCCTTTATCTCCTCCTGAAGTTGTATTACGTTACGCTATTTTAGCTGAAAGAAGTGGATTTGACTCAGTTTGGTTACCAAATCATATTTTGACTACAAATCCGAAAACAGTTTGTGCTGATACGTGGACTATGATTTCTGCTATAGGAATGAAGACTACTAAAATCAAGTTATGTGATGGTGTAAGTGATCCATATAGAAGGAATCCAAGCTATTTAGCCCAAATAGTAGCTACAGTGGATCAATTAACAAATGGAAGAGTTGTGCTTGGTCTTGGTGCTGGAGAAGATATGAACTTAACACCATATGGTCTCTCACGGTTAGAATTATCCAGAGGAAGAAGACAAATTTTACGGGAAGCAATTCAAGTCATAAAGAAACTGTGGCAGGCTTCTTTCGAAAAACCAGCGAATTTCGAAGGGGAATTCTTCAGATTAAATAATGCTTTTCTTAGTATTCGACCCAAACAGTTGCCTCATCCCCCTATCTATATAGGGGCAATGGGGCCCAAAACTAGACAATTGGTAGGAGAAATAGCTGATGGTTATTATCCTTTAGTCATAAACAAAGACTTGTTCCCAAAATTCGTAGAGGATATAAAAATAGGTTTAAGGAAATCAGGAAGAAAATTAGAAGAAATCGATTACGCTGCTCGAGTTTTCACTGCAATATCTAAGGAACATGACGATGCTAGATCAATGATATTAGATAGAGCAAAAAGACACCTTATACTTGACGGAGGTACAACTCTAAGAGAACTGGGATTTGATTTTCATATGAAAGGAAATATTTCCACTATGCTTTCTGGACCGGAAACACAGAAATATATTGCGAGCCTAAAGGATAATGTTCCAGACGAAGCAGCTGAATCCATCAGTATTTTTGGGACTGTCGACGATTGTATTGAACAAGTCTATGAGTACATCAATTTAGGAGCGAGTCAATTGATCAGCTTTACAACCTCAGAAAAAACGGTAGTAGAGTTTAGCAAAGTGATTAATCACTTCAAAGATAGTAGAGAGTAGAATATGGACTTATCCATCCAAATTCTATTTATTACATTGACGGAAAAAAGAGCTAAATATTTTTTTATATGTTGAATGCCATGGAAAATGAACATTTAGAGTTGCAATTATTATTTTAATTCTTATATCGTATTTGTTAGTTATGAATATTATATTAATAAGAATTAATTTGTTCATTTAATTTTAAATAAATTTGTTCTATTCTAATAATAGTTATAACTTGGATTAGAGAAAATAATAATCGGTATTCCAATTGGATTTAAAAAAGACTCATATTTACGCATACCACGCAGAGCATGGAAATATCGTTGACTTTGGCGGCTTCGCCATGCCCATATGGTATGAGGGTATTCAAGCAGAGAACAAAGTGGTGCGAAACAGTTGTGGGATATTCGACACGAGCCACATGGGTAGAACATGGGCCGAAGGCCCAGACACAGATAAGTTTCTTAATTACATAGTTACCAATAACATCGCCAAATTAGAACCAAATAACGGCATGTACACAGTCATGTGCAAGCCCTCCGGAGGTATTGTAGATGACTTAATACTCTACAAGATCTCTTCAGAGAGATTTCTCATAGTTTATAACGCAAATAACCGCGGAAAGGACTACAAATGGCTCAAAAAAAACACTAAGGGCTTCAAAGTAAAGATCAAGGACGTATCCAATAATATGGGAATGATAGCATGTCAAGGCCCACAAGCTCAAAATACATTACAAAAGATCACTCATCAAGACCTTTCAGAGATCAAAAGGTTTGGACTAGCTAATCTGACAATTAGCGGGCATGAGGTTATGGCAGCTAGGACTGGATATACAGGGGAGGATGGTTTTGAGATCTTTATCGATGATTGTCCTTTAGAGAATCCGGAAAAGGCACTCAAGGTTTGGAACGATCTTTTAGAAGCTGGTTCTCATCCTTGTGGATTAGGTTCAAGAGATAGTCTTAGACTGGAAGCAGGACTTTGGCTCTATGGGAATGATATCGATGAATCCATTAATCCCTTAGAAGCAGGACTCAGATGGACAGTGAAGCTCAAAAAGCCGGGATACTTCATAGGCCAAAGAGCCATCCAAAAGATTCGAGATGAAGGAGTGACAAAAGTATTAGTTGGTATCATGATGATAGAACGAGGTATTCCACGTCATGGCTATGAGATACTTAAAGATGAAGAACCAGTAGGTTTGATTACCAGCGGAGGTATTAGTCCAACACTAAATGTTGGTATTGCCTTAGGTTATGTGCCACCACAATTGAAGAAGAAAGGCACAGAGCTCGAAATCAGGATTCGAAATAGGGATGTAAAGGGAAAAGTTGTTAAGCATCGTCCTTTTTATGATGATTCTGTATACGGTTGGAAGAGGAAGAAATAATGGATGAAGAGTACAGATTCGAAGAAGTAGTTTATTATACTAAGGAACATGAATGGGCTAAGAAACTAGATAACGGTCTTATAGCGATCGGTATCAGCGACTACGCTCAAGCGCAACTCCATGAGATAGTTTATGTCGAATTGCCCGAGATTGACACAGAGGTAGCTGCGTCTGAAGCTATAGGAGCAGTCGAGTCCGTCAAGGCTGTTAGCGATACATACAGTCCTGTCTCAGGTAAAATCGTCGAGGTCAACGAAGAGCTATTAGATAGTCCTGAGATGATCAACGATGATCCTTATGAAAAAGGTTGGATCGCCAAGATCGAACCAACAAATTTAGAAACTGACCTAGGCAACCTGATGGATGTCAAAAAATATAAAGAACACGTATCAGCTCAGTCCAACTGACATCACTTGCGGGGGTTCCCAAGTGGCCAAAGGGGTCAGGTTCAGGTCCTGATGGACTAGTCCTTCGTGGGTTCGAGTCCCACTCCCCGCACCAATTAACTAACCCCCGCTACCCTCGACTTAGGAATCTTGAATATCTTCACTCCGTTAAAGTCAGAGGCTTCAACGTATCCAGCATCTATAAGTGGAAGGGCTTGATCAATGTTTTCAGCTACTTTAACTATTAACTCATCTTCCTCCGTTCCGAAATATGTCCCAGCTAAATGAATATACTTCATTGTATTAGTGATAGATTTATGACCAAGTCTTCTCTGTACGAAGAGAATGTCTTTGGTTTCATGGTAAAGTTTGGTTGCATGCCAATGACGTAAAGTATGGAACTTAATTTTCTGTAATCTCTCATTCCCCAGTTTTCGAGCAATGTTTATTCACTGATAACAGTAAACAATGAGTATTGACCTATAGTATTTCCCGAATAATCGTTCAGGGTTTTTACTTGATTTACTGTTCTAACGTGTCCAAGTCTTTGCATTAAACTATTAGATACTTTGATAGTTCTGGCTCTGCTACCTTTTTCAGATGTTATCCGAATTACATTCATCTCGAAGTCTATGTCCAACCAATTAAGGGACTGTATTTCTCCTGCTCTTGCTCCTGTTTCTTTTAAGCATAGCAAGAATACTGAGGTTTTTAATCCAGTTCCTGAAATTAATGCATCTATTTCAGATTCTTTTGGTATGAATATTGGTTTTTCTTGTTCACGATAATATGGAGGCTTCCATTTATCGCCAATCATATCAAGATAATGTGTATAAGCGTTTACTGCGTTCTGTTTGCGTTTATTTACCCAAGATTGTTTAGCTATTGATCCTTTAACACTTTCAGAATCTTCTAGATTAGCTCCTCTTTTACTTAAGGTAGCTAATAATTTGACATAATTTTTAATCGTTAGTTCTGCTAATCCTTGTTTTTTAAGATACAAAGCATAGTTAAAGAGTTGGTTTTTCTTGGAGATTTCCCCCGTAGCCTGTTTTTCCGTTATAGCTACGACCAAGTTTTTCGATTCCTTTTCTAGGTTATCGCCTACTCGGCATGAGGAACTTGGTCCTACATCGCTTAAAACCTTCGATGAACTGAAACGCGCGCGCGCTTGTTTCTAATTTGTATAAAAGATCGCGCATGCCTTATTCAAAAACGATCCCAGAAAATAGTGATCAATCCCAAATGAGCCTATAAAGATGAGTGTTAAAGTTACTATCATTTTCAGAATATTCTCAGCCTTTTTTTATTAAGAACATGGATACAAAGTATAGAGCAAAAGAATATTGCGTTGGGAAGACTTGAAATATATTCGCATTATAGTTTTTCTGATAATGAATTATGGAAGTAGTGCCTAGGAGGGTAGTGACGGCGATAAATCATTGAGTGATACTCAGCACCTGCAACCCTAGGCAGAATTGTATACTATTGTAAAACTTATATGTATAATGGAGGAGAACCCCATTTTCCCTATTTAATCTTTAGAACCCCATATTTTTACGTGCACTAAGTCTACGGGCTTTTCCCTCTAATTTTTGACGAAGGATACGGACTTACTTCTCGTATTCCCTGAAAGCTTTAATCAAACTATTGAGTTCCCCAGAATCGATATCCCCTAGTTCTTCGTCAAGCACTGTAATTGCCTTGGAGAAAAAACTACAGCGTTTATCTAAATGAAAAGAGGAGAACTCCAGAATCTGATTCATATCAACGTCTAGCCAGATCATCAAATAAAAAGGTGCAGTTTATCAACTAAATAGGCAAAAACATAGGTATATTTCCCTTTAATCGCTTGTCTTTATACTAGCTCCAATCTTGGATTCTCTGTTTTTATTTCATCTGATTTAATGTGAAGAACCATTCTTTATGATAATGTAGTTTCACTAATAACCGAGATTTTATGGATGATTTAATGTTATAATGATCTCTGAGACTCTGAATTAATTCTTTGATTTCAGTTAGGCTTAGAGGGATTAATACGTGATCTCTTTTATTCATCTCAGGTTCTCTCAGTATCTATACATTGAAACTTGTGATGAAAACAATGAACTTAAGTAAAGCATAAGTAATAGCCACGAGTGAACCCGAGACTATGATCCATTTCCCAATATACTTTGTCATTGTCATCGAGAATATAATGTAATTAATTGTTGAATAATTTGAATGATATATTTATTGAATATAAAAATATAATACATGTTGGCTGCTCGTATACGTGTGTAAACGTGTTTTTTTATTGACGTAAACATTAAAAGAGCAGTAATATAGATTAATAAAATGGAGTTTAGTGCTCTAAACTTTAATTGAGTATGATCTTGAAGAAGATTCCATTTTATCTATATGTTTAACAGATGTTAACGGATCTGCTTAGGGTCTAGGAGCCTCTTACCATAAAGGTGTCTCACATGGATCTTCTAAGCCTCTTCCTAGGCTTCATTTCACTAAGGAGGGAATTACGAAAAAGATTAACCAGAAAAGCACATAGACGCCTAGGAAAATCAGTATCGTTGCTGCGAGTATCTTGGTTGG
>JAEOTF010000166.1 GCA_016840025.1 Candidatus Hodarchaeota archaeon | reverse complement strand
GTACGCTGATTGATTGATACTCTCCACTCATACCCACAGTCATCTTTGGTACACTGCCACCAGAAGGGCTTATGTGAGCCGTAAGAGTAGTCAGCAAGTTTCTTCGTTCCATTTTTGGTCGGATGGGCTTCTTTAACCAGTTGAGGGTGGGTCAGGGTCACACGGTTTTTATCCGTCACAACTCGTCCAGCACAGGCAGGACAACCACGATTACTTGTACGCTGACAGATTGGTGCTTTCCACTCATACCCACAGTCGGGTTCTTGACACTGCCACCAGAAGACTTTAGGCGATCCAAAGGAATAGTTTTCGAGTTTTTTCGTTCCATTTTTGGTCGGATGGGCTTCTTTAGCCAAATGAGGGTGGGTGATGGTCACCCGATTTCGGTCAGTCACTCCTTTATAGAGAGTCTTTTTACTTGGAATGTACTTATTGACAAGGTTGCTAATTTTTTGTATTTTCTTTTCAGTACTAAGGTTCTCATCTCCAAAGTTCACTTTTTCGGCAATCTCTGCAAAACGAAGATCATGGAGATGATAGAAGATGAAACCTATCTCTTGTCTCCGTTCTAAAGGCAACCGATAGAACTTCCTTAGTTCTTCTTCGGTGAAATCAAGATTTTCTCGTCTATACAACCTTATCATGATTTTGGGTAGGTTGCGGAGGGTTTTATGCTTTTTATGCCCTTCATGGAAGGTGTCCAAAATATCCGCGAAGGTCTTACACTCGGTTAGCCCTGCCTGATGACAGGCTGCAATGATGGGATCAAATTGGTGTTGGATTTGGGTTGTGACATCTTGTTCTTTTCTTCTTGTGCCCTGTAATGCTTCAATGGAAGGCTGGTTCTCTCCAACGGTATCAGAGACGAGGATTTTTGTGCCGAGTTTTCCATTCTTTTGTTCCGCAGTCTTAATGTCAACCTTTGGACTTTGTTTGGACTTGGGGAGCCGAGAACGTTGGTGAGGGTGTTTCGCTTGAAAACTCCCTGTTTGGGTATTCGCAAGAATGCGCTTGAGGTCTTGAGCGCGTGTTGGAAGTGACATACTCTTGCACCCAAGTCGGTACGTCTTTTTAGGTTGTTTTGGTTCGTTCTTCTTTTTTTTCTTTCTAGACATAGTTTCTCTCACCTGTGTCCAAACGCTTTGTAGTACATTTGTTTACGGAAGACCTTGGCTTCCTTGACCTGTGGTTTTCCACGCACTATGTATCCTTGGGTAAACACACCATTGATGAAGGTGATGGAAGATTCCAGCCAGTCATTAAGGGGGTTCACTTTCTTAGTGGTCTTGGTCTGTTTGATGTAGACCGGAATCGTTTCAGGAATGAGTTCAATTTCGTCTAATGAAATAAATTCTTGATTCACGATTTTATCAAGGACATCTAGGCTGGCAAGGACAGGATTGCCGTTCCAACGTTCAATGAAAGACAGGCGTCTATCATCGGCGGGATGGTTGAAGTATTTCTCGATTTTTTGCTGATATTCGACTTCTAGTTCGTGAGCTTCTGCGGTCTTGTTTTCTTGCTGGAGACGGGCGATCTGTTTCTCTAGGCGGAGAATGTCTTTCCACAGAAATTGCTTGTGACAAACCAAGCAGGTCAAGTTGGTAATCCTTTGATCTAGCTCCGCTTTTTCGTCTTCCGAAAGGTCAGGCGACTGTCGATAGTCTTTCAACTGTTTTAGAAGCTCTTCACCAAAAGGCGGAAAAGGAGGCGACCAATCAGGTTTCGTGCGGTACAATCGCTTCCGCAAGTGTTCTTCGGGGACATTTCCAATATGAAAGGTGATTGGAGACATGTTCTCACATTCACAGTCTAGTAGTACCATAGGTAAAGGTAGTCAGGCTCAGTCAAAAACTGCTAAACGAGGAAGAAGATCACAGGCGACTAATTTGTTATCTCCTCACCTCGAAGAGGGAAATAGAGGGAGACAAGACATTCTTGTTTTTCTAACCCGTTTTCCGCCAAATAATCGAGTGGACAGAGGTAGAGAGACGCTCTTGATACGTGTCCACGTTGATTATTGCCGACTGAAGGTTTTTGAGCCTTGTGATATAGCCCTTATTCCGCTATAATTCGCGGGGGTCATATCCTCAGCCTATCAGTTGTGAATAAGCTCCAACTCGTGTAGCACGGAAACAGGCGTTGGGGCTGTTTCTCTCTTTTACACACCCGCTCCTTCGGGGTTACTTCGAGGACGCCGCTAAACAACTCGATAGTTGCCGCTCCTTTCTCGGTAACAATAACCGCCGCGGATCTGTGGGGTTTGGGTACCACGCACCGCCGACCTGAATCATCCCGAGCGCTTGACACCACAGCGAAGCAAAAGAAAAGAAGACAGGGTAATGCGAAGAGCCTCGCAGCACTTCTCCAATCTTCCGAGCCTCAGAAGGCACCTATTCCATTGACGGATGCATTTGCTAACATCCGCTTTTGCTACGGCTATGAGCGATTCACAAAAATACAATAGAGCCCCTAATATATAAATTTTTGGGAATAGCGAAATGAGAAATTTATAAATAACCATTGGCGCCCTTAGTATATAAAATTATGGGAATGGCGAAATTAGACATTTATATAGCAAATGTCGAAGTACTAGGTAGAAGTTTCGATGGAGTGTAACTCGCCATTCTGCCTGTTAAGTTTCATAAGAGCTGAATACGATGGTTGTTGACGTGACATATGAAGTGCTCTTCCTCACTCTCTCCGACATCGGGTTAGAAGGGCTGTTTGTCGGACAGGGAAGAGGGCGGATGTATGCAAGGTATGTGTATGTCGATTTTCTGCCGAAATCGCTCAAAGATGGGCAACGAGAGTGCAAGAACCAGCTTCACGGCTTTCTTCGCCACTTACCGCGCCCTGCTGAGACCTATGTGCGGTGGGTTAATATGATACCCCGTATAGACGGAATGCGTACACCCCATGGTTTCAGAAGGGGTTTCACGAACGGGTGCAAGAACTAGTGGCGCGGAGAACGCAAAATGAAAGGGATATAATTCCCTTTTCTTTCTCAAGATATGCTCATTGGGATAAAAATTACCCGCATTTCCTGCAGGCAGTGGCAGAACGCGCGTATGGGGCGTCACTTGCCTTTGAGACCTATCCTTATGACAAGCGAACTGAACGCGAAGAGCAGTTCTACACTCATCTCACCACCCTCGTTAAGAAGTGGGAGAAAAGCCAACGGAAAGCCTATCATTATCCGCACAGGCGTCGACACCAGAGATTGCAGGACGACAATTTACGACCAGTGCAATGACAGGCGTAAATGTGGCATATGCCTTTAACATGCTGTTATTGGATATCTGGCAAAGAATCATGCAACGCTACTAAAGTGAGTTCTTCTTCTCCTTCTGAATATCTCCGTACCTCTTCTTTTAGGAAAGGCTGGAGAATGCATCTGCACCTAATCCAAGCTCTTTATCTTTCTACACCAATAATATAAGGCTTTTTATACTATTTAAACGCTTTTATAGGCAGTAAACTTTATTAATAACCACTAACTATTTCTCTTCTACATTCACATGGTGAGAGAGCTTTCAGATCTCTTTTGACCTGTGAGGTGAGTTACCAAATAGTAAAGAGAAAGAAAGGTATTATTCGCACTAAATAGGAGATTTTAAATTAAGTTAATAGAGAAAGTTCCATGTCTGAGGAATGAAAATGAGGTTACGTCACCCTTTAGCTGTTTTTATCTGTCTAACTTTTCCAGTAGGCGCATTGGTGCAATATTCTTCTTTTTTTACCTCTCAAGAAAAATCTATTATCGCTATAGAGGGTGTGACAGAATTTTTTTCACTGATAACTCCTAAATCAGCTCACTCTTCCCTCTTTGTAAAACAAGGTGATTCTAAGCACCTTACAGCCTTAGTTGTTCCTTTTAAAGAGTCATTAGCATCTTTTAACTATACCTTAAGTTACATCTCTCGTCCATCTATTATTATCTTGAATGACACAGACCTCGCTGCTGTTGCTGTGAGCGGTATGGGAACAGAATCCACCCCATATGTTCTGGAAGGATGGAATATCACCACAGAAGGAAGCCACGGGATTTCTGTTCAGAATACTACCAAACGCTTCATCATCCGCCATTGTTGGCTTAAGACCGGAGATTCTGAAGCCATAAGGATAGAGTCGGTTGCATCAGGAACAGCGACTCTGATGAACAATATCTGTCTCAATAATAGAGTGGGTATTGAGCTCTCTTTTTCGGAGAATTCAATGATAGTCAACAACACCTGCCAAAACAATGACTACGGCATCCGAGTTATTGGGTCCCGCTTCTCGCATGTGACGAACAATACCTGCCAAAACAACGGACGTGGCATCTTAGTTCATAGTTCCCGCTTCTCGCAAGTATTTAACAATACTTGTAGTCAAAATGGCAATGGAATCTATTTATTTGAGTCTAAGAACTCAGTAGTGAGGAACAATACATGTTTACAAAATAATCGCAATGGCCTCCTGCTTGAGATCTCGGGATACTCAATAATTGCTAATAACACCTCTCATCAGAACAATGAAGATGGAATCAAGCTATCAACTTCGGGAAATTCCATAGTTAGGGATAATAGCTGCTCTAATAGTTCAAATGGATTTGGACTTACCCTTTACCACTCTGCTAATTGTCTTGTAATCCATAATACTTGCGCCCATAACAATAACCGAGGGATTTATATCTCTCATTCTGATAATTCCACGGCTATCAACAATCTTTGCCAAAACAACCTTGCATGGGGCGTCCATTTCTATCACTCGGATAATTCCACGGCTGTCAACAATCTCTGTCAAAATAACAGCGAGTACGGGCTCTATCTTGAAAATACAATCAATTCAACCATCAGTTATAATCTCTGTCAAAATAATGAACATGGGATCTTCCTGGAGGATTCCAGCAATGCAACGGTCACTAATAACCTCTGTGGTCAAAACCAGGATAGCGGTATCACCGGCGCCAATTCGGGGAATTGTACAATTACTGGGAATTTAATAGTGGAGAATTCACATTATGGCATTTCATTGTTAGGTCTCAGTAATGATAATCGAGTTCATCACAATAGCTTCCTCAATAATAATAATGGAAGTGTGCAAGCGTGGGATGATGGAACCAATAATCAATGGGATGACAGTTCTACTGAAAAAGGGAATTACTGGACGGATTACACTGGAACGGGAGTTTATCAATTAGCAGGGAGTGGTGGCGCTATAGACGCATATCCCTTAAAGGATGAGCTGGATTTCGATGGTGATGGGATGGCAGACGGGTGGGAGTACCGTACAGGCTTAAATATGACCGACCCTACGGATAAAGACTCCGATCTAGATCATGATGGATTGTCTAACCTTGAGGAGTTCCAATATAACCTTAATGCTTCTAATGCGGATACCGATGGAGATCAGATGGATGATGGCTGGGAAATGCAGATGAATTTGAACGCCACTTGGGATGATTCAACCGAAGATTATGATAAAGATGGCTTGGCTAATCTCTGGGAGTATCAGATGGGCTTGAATCCAACTAACTCTCACGATGCAGAGGAGGATCTCGATGGCGATGGGCTATCTAACCTTCAGGAATATCATTACGGCACCAGTCCCCTTCTGCGTGATACCGATAAGGATGGCATGCCCGATAACTATGAATACCGCTTCAATCTGAATGGAACACTGGCTGATGCAGAAGCCGATCTCGATGGCGATGGATTAACCAACTGGCAAGAATATCAGATAGGAACGCGTCCAAACGATGCCGATACGGATAACGATTTTTTTAATGACAAACTCGATCGCAATTTACTGGGTAACCCCCGTTCTTTTCTGGATAATCCAATCACCCGGGCATTAAGCTTATTATTCCTTGGAATGGTTATATGGGGAAGTTTCATTGCTTTTCAATTGCCTAAACTTCAACAGAATCTAAAACAGCAGTTTCAACACTTCCAGCACCAAATTCAGCAGCTACAAGAGGAAATAGGAACTGTTCAAGACCTAGAAAGTGTGAAAGAAGTGGAAGCAGCAGGGGATCAACTTCACCTGCAGTTCCAAACCTGTGAAAAAACTTATCTGTTAGCTCAGCAATTTGTGAAGCGTAGGTGGTTACCACCCTTTCTCCGCCCCGACCTCACTTCGTGGGAAACCCTCTTCACTGCCATTAAGGAAAGTTATGAGGCTTTCCAGCAAACGCGCCTAGAACGACTGGAAGCCAAATACTAATCGTTAACTGGCCGAATTATCATTCGGAAAAATGGAATAAGGGCGACCTCACCCAACGATCTATTGGAAGTTGGTCAGTAGCCCATCACAAATCAAAACAAGGGCTTTACGTTTGAAAATCACTTAGGAATCATGAGCAATCGAGGAATCCAAAGAAGACTCTAAAATATCCACTTTAGGGGAGATAGAAAGGTGAGTTAGTGGTTGTCTATTCCACCGAGACCTAGAAGGGGCGTACACCGCCGACTTAGGCATCAAACTGCCGCGCTGCTTCCAAAAGAGCGAACAGAACCGTATCGTGGCAGAACTAACCGCTGTGCTGTTGCAGACCATTACCCATTGCGTGTGTAAGGTAAGTGTCATCGAGGAAGAGGAAGGCTAGCTCCCCTTTTTTCCGTGGTTCTCACCGATTCTATTTCTAAGAAAGCGTCCCTCTATCTTTTTCTTAGAAAGTACTTCCTAAAATTAATTCTTAGAAATGTGAAAGGGAGTAGTTTCTCAGCAAGTATGTTTCTTAGAAAATTTTCTTGGAATTTTGGCTCTGACGCCTATTTCTCAGAACATTGTTTTTCTCAGATTGGCTTTCTCAGACTCTTCACGAAGAGGGATAATGGTAATATTCTATGAATATTCCACTGTCAGTTTGGTAGGCTTGAAGTTTGTTCTTTTCCGAATTGGAGGCAGGAGAAACATTTTCAAGTAGGGATGATATCTAAGAATTACCACTTATTTATCCATCAAACTTGAGTTACAAGTTTTAAAGAGCATTAAGCACTTCAGAGGAGTAAAATTGGACTATAATATATTGAAAAGGAATGCTAAAAACCTGACAATGACAAATAAAGATAAATATTTTTATTTATGTCGGAATTTATTAAATCTAAAGGCTACTGATGAACAAATATGTGCGTTTTTAACTTTAGAATATCTTCCATTATATTTATGGTTAAAAAAACTATTTTTGGTAAAAAAAAATGACAGTGTTTATTTGGGGATTGCAGGCATAAATGGAGTGGGCAAAACCTCATTAGCTAGATTTCTGAAGTTACTTTTGGAATCTGAAGGATTTAATGTAGTTCATTTTTCAATGGATGACCTATATCCTACAAAATCGTTTCGAATGAAGCTAGCTGAGAAAATTCATCCAAACCTTAAGATTCGTTTAATGTATGATAATTCTCAGGTCAAACGTGTGTTTTCTGGTATACAGAACTGGCAAAAACCCATTAAGATTCCTAAATTTGACAAAGCTACTGATGATCGTTTTCCTGAAGAAAATTGGCTTATAGTAACCAAAAAACCTGATTTTGTGATAGTTGAGGGTGTTTTTATATTTGCTAAGCCAGTTGCTGATAATAATCTATCTAAAGCTGATAATTACATTAATTCATTAGTAAGGGATTTATTAGATGTATATAGTTTTATAGATGTAAAGATCACATTATTAACTGATTCTTTTGAAAATATTATCCAATTTCGGCAACAACAAGAAAGAGAATTACAGGATTCCCGTGGTAAATATACAGGGATGACTTCTGAACAAGTGGAATCCTTTATAAGATATTTTCAAACCTATCTGGAAAGATATACTTATTCTCAAGAACAAGATCCTCTTATTGATCTTGCATTCATTTATAATATCGACCGTCAAATCTCAAGGATATATTCCCCAAAACAAAATTTGGTTTATTTTTCTAAATGAAAATTATTTGATCGATTCCGTCACTTCCCATCGAGGCGAACGTCCATCCATCCTTAAGATCTCTCATAGCCGAAAGAAAACTACAGACCACTTCCTGATTCCTTCCACCTTGTCCAGGGTTATCAGACAATGATACTGTGGTCTCTCCCCCTATAATGAGTACTTCCGAAACATTCCGTTTCAATCTGTCTTTGGTAAGCTCAGCAATATATTTACCGACTTCTTTTGCTTCCCCTTTCATTTCTGTAGTTAAAATCTCTGTGTTTATTCCCTGCTTTCTGATCTCCTCAGCTATTGCATTACATGCGGTATCATTAGAGGCAATAATGAAGAAATGTGCTTTTTCAAAAATTTTATTTTCGCTTTTTGGGGTCTCTGGATATTTTTCCTCCTTTCCCTTCATTATATACTTTAGTATTGATTCAGGTGTTTTCTCTTTAAGGGAATATTTTTCTATGATACGCATTGCGTCTTTATATGTAGAAGAGTCAAAATAAGTCGGTCCTGATGCGATTACCTGAGGATTGTCTCCAATAACATCCGAAATTGCGAGCGTTATGATTGATGCAGGGCGACTTAATTCGACTAATTTACCTCCCTTTACCTGTGAAATATGCTTTCTTATCGCATTAATTTCATGAATTGTTGCACCACTTGATAATAATAATTTCGTCATCATGACCTTATCTTGCAAAGAAATAGTCTCTACAGGATAAGCTAAAAGTGAACTTCCTCCTCCAGAAAGTAAACAGATTATGACATCGTCCAAGTTTCTATTAGATAAAAACCCCTTAATTCTTTTTCCTGCCTCCATTGATCCTTTATCAGGTACAGGATGCTCTGCAGCAATAACCTCGATTCTTTGATCTCTTAAGACATCTTTGTATGGGGCTGGAGTAACTACTATACCGTGATCTATTGATGGAATCACCTTCAGCGTTTCTCTCATCATTTCAAGACTAGCTTTTCCGATAGCTATGACTGTTGGATCCTGAGTCAGACCAAATTCTCTACCTTGGACAATCAATTTACCATCTTTATACTGAAGAGCTTGTGGAATACACTTCCTAGGGTGAACAGCGTTAATTCCTGCTTGTAACCATTGTAAAATCTGTGTTCTGTGTTCCTTACGTTCATTCATTTGATTCCACATCAATTACAAAGGCTATTTGTAATTTTTATTTAGTTATCCCCTTTTGTTCAGACCTTTAAAAGAGGAAAAGAGAAAGAGTTTGTGGTCTGTGTCTCGTACCAGATTAAGAATCCCCTTTCCTATTAAGGAAAGAGATGTAATGTTTTAGGAAGGGGAATCTCACAGAGGAAAGAGGGTCGAGACGCAGATTCCCACCTCATAACTCTTCTCTTCTTACATCTACTTCTCTCAAAACTTCATCAAAAGAGGAAACCGATGTTTGGAACATTGATCCGGTCACTGGGGGATGATGATCATAATCATCAAGGGATTCATAATATTGGCATGCGGTACAAGAAGGCATAATAACTCCTTTCTTACAACAAACAGAGTGAATGCCTTCCTGTTGAAGGAAACGGCACTCTTCAATAATGTCGGGAGGCGGGGTATAATTTTTCTCTCTTACCTGAAAAAAGGAACACCCTACTGGGCAGTCTTCAAGTTTTAATTTAAGAACTGTGCAACACCCTCGAGATGAATAGTATTGACAGGCTGATGCTTTATTAATAAGCATGATCTCATAACCTCACCCACAATTCTTTATATTGCTTTATAAAGGTCTAAAGAGTGCTTTATAAATTTCCTCAAATTTAAAAAAAAGAAGCTTTTAATCATGAAATCGCTGGAATTTGATTTTTTTTAGTAGTAGAAGTTTATGTGAACTAATGGTGAAGTTATTAGTATGTCTATAGACAACCGTGTCTTAAAATTTAGAGAAGCTATTTGGGCATTCACAGCAAATGTTTTACCTAAGATTTCACCTGAACTTCGTCCTGCAGTTGCGGATATTGCGTGGCTTATTGCAAACCATTTCTCTTCTCCTGAGGATAGTGAAGAACTCTATACAAAATTCCAAAAAATCTGGGATAACCGGTCTCCAGAGCCAAATTACCGTGTTGAATTATTAGCTTATTGTGCATGGAAAATACGCCTCTATCTTACTTTTGATCAGCCTAAAATCGCGTTTCGTTTATTTCAACAAATAACTAAAGCCATTCTGCACAAACCAACTGCATTAGTTTTCGAGTTGGAATCATGTTGTTTATCGTCATCTAACAATTTTTCTATCCCAAAGATCCCAGAAGAAGACATTTCAACGCTTTTTGGAATTGGTGAAGCTTGTGAACAAATAAAAGGCAATTTAACACTCAACAAGCTCACAAAGCAAATGAAAATCCCACTTAATGAACTTAATTCTTATTTACAAAAATTTGAGATGGCTTTCGGATGTATGGTTGCCTTTGAAGCAATTGGTTTATATTGGTTGAGGGCAGAAGTCCAAGTTAACTCATTTCACCACCTACAACAATTGATAGAAAGATTTAAGCCTTTAGCATATCGTTGTGAAGTACATGGCTCACTTAAGCGATCTCATGAAGGGTTCGATGGGGATCTCATACGTTTTTCTACAGAGTTTGCATATCCAATTGCTCAAGAGAATAAACTAACCGAATGGGCAGGCAAAAACCGAGTTCAATTGTACCGTAGAATAAATGAACGGATTTATCAGAACTTTGGTGTTCTCTATAAAGAACGATGGACTCCTAAAGACATAGCGCGAGCAAAATATGGTTTTCAAACAGAATTTGAGTATAAAACCAATGAAATTCTGCTTGATAAGCGGCTGTTTCAGATTGTTAAAACCTACATAACACCTATCGCATTCTATAAGGACATGAAAGTAAATGAACTTAATTGCCTGCTCCCGTTTTATAAACTGGCTTTACATCTAAAAACAGACGTAACAGGAGTTCATCAAGAAGCAACCAAACTATTTCAAAAACGAATTCTCACCCCCTACTTTTATAGCAATCTTCTTCATTATTCTCCTGAAAAAATCCTAGAAGGTAATCAAGCTTTGCTTCATGATGAAGCACAAGGTTTTCTCTATGCACGTTCTGAAATGCTTGAATCATTCAATAAAGAAAATCAAATCTGGGATGAAAGAATTTTTCGTTTATATGTACCCGATGTTTCTCCAAAATTACTTGAATTACATGGGTTTAGAGCACTCAAACGCGTTTATTGGACAAAAATATCTAACTCTATTCAAGAGAATTGGTATAATTTCAAAATTTCGTGTTGGCAGTCCCCCAAACTCCCCCATATTTACGATCTACTAGTCTAATGTTAATAAATTAATTAATACTGATGATTTTATCAAAAAGTTAGCAGAAATAAAAGAAAAAGGGAGCGAATTTTTTTTAAATACCGATCATTTTGGAGGACCGTTAGGGCTCCCAGGTGGAGGCAATTTCACTTTCTAACACCACTATTAAATATCTTAAAGTAGATATCAGTTATAGTCTGGTGCCAAAAAGAATATTTAATCTACAAAATTTATTAATACCAATCAACCGACTATACTCATTCCCTAATGCCTTTATAAACTACTATAAGAGAAAATAAAAGAGTGATAGAGACTAGACTGAAAATGAAGTTACTTCAGTCATCCGACGTAATTACCTAGATAGAAGTGAAGACTCAAATAGGCTCTTTCTTTAGGTCATAAAATTGTGGTTTACTGTGCCTCTTTGAAAAATGTGCAGATTGAAGATATTAATGAAATCCTAAATCGTTTTGAAAAGGCGTTTAAGGAATTAGCTAGCATGAGCCAGTGATAAGAACTGAATAACCATTCTCGGTTTGAACACATTATAAGTAACTATGATTCCAAAAAAACGAGTATAACTTAGTAACCGAGGGTATAAAATCCTTGAGGAACGGCACCAGACTCCGCTGATTGAGCGAGAAGACCAGAAATAATTAGGTCTAATGTTTTTCCCTGAAACTGTTTTTCAACTTGAGATACAAACCCTTGGATGCGGAGATCATTATTTAAAATTGCTTGGACTAGATCCATTTCTTCACTCATTTTTTCTTACCATGTTTATTTTCTCATACACAAAAAAAAGATCCAAAAAAAAGTAAAATCTGTTTTAAGGGCAGGGTGTCACTAATGAGCAGCTGAACATAGGTCATATATCCGACAAAAATCAATAAAGGGTGATTCTCTGTGGGTGGAACTTAAAAAACTAATAAAAGAGTAAAAAAATAGAGAGTGAATAAGGGCGTGTTAAATGAGTGTTTTGAATAATCAAAAACGGCGAAATCCAGTGGTACTATTCTAATAGTCTTACTTGGCCAAAAATATCCGCCCACGAATGAATAAGATTTACGAGGGGGTTCTGATGTAGGGTGTCAAAATGTCCAATGACCACTAAGCGATGACGGGCTCGACTCAGAGCTACATTGAATATATTCGGGGCAAAATCATTCTCTGGTAACTCTTCATTGGTTTCTAAATCAAAGACAAAATCCGTCTCCACGTCCTTAAATAGTCGTAATCGAAGTGGGGAGCTGCTGTTCTTATCATTTTCTCCATTAAAAGGCTCTAAATACTCAACCCAACGATTATACACTTGTTGAAGCTGTGTTAGATAATTCGAGTACTTTAGTTCTTCGATTGAGATCGCTTCTCTTTTCAAACGATGATGAATCAATTCTAGATATTTTTTCAAACGTAATAGCCATTTTTTAGGAGGATTCAGGAAAGGAGAGGGAGTTGTTGCCGAAAGTGAGAGGATGACACAATCATACGTTCGCCCTTGCGCTACATGTACCGTTCCTATATCTAACTGAACTGAAGAAGGAAGAGAATGGAGTACTCTCCGTAGATAAGCTGCTTGTGTATGGAAGGGCGTAATTACACCCACTTTCAAAGGTTGAGAGGACTCTTTAGCGACCAACTGATCAATGAGGTTCTGACAAACTTCCGCTTCTAGATAATTCACCCGATTATACTCTTGCGGTTCATAAGAAGAGGTGTCGATAAACTCTATGACGGGATAATCAAGAAGACGGGGAATGTACTGCCCTGTACGGATCTGCCCATCATAGAATAGCCCGGAGACTAACATGAAGATTTCGGGGTGTCCACGGTATTGTTTGTCTAGGAATTCAATCTTTTGTCTTTGAATTTTGTCATAAACTGTATACATGAGCGGGTTAACTTTGGTTTTCTCTTCTTCTCCTAGATATGGTGCAGTAACAACCGGAGGAAGTTGGATGGGATCACCAACAACTACTGCCCCTTCCGCTAATGAAATGACACCTGCTAGAATCGGTAATGGCATTTGACTTCCCTCATCCACAATGGTAAGTTGGAAAGGTGCTGTATTCTTCATACCAAATCGTTTTGGAGCTGTCATCGAGGTACAAATAATGAACATGATTTGGTCCAGAATTTGGCGTTTGATTACTTGTTTATGGCGTTTCCAATTAACAACAAGATTACGTGTTTTTACCTTCCGAATGTTGAGAAGAGCTCGTTCGGTAACATGATTAAGGTCATATTTCTCTCGAAGATAATCGGGTAGTCCACGGACATTCATAGAAATGAATGGAACTTTTAGTTCATCGAGTTTCTCAGCTAGATTGACACATGCTTTATGAGTGAAAGCAGTGAGTAACACTTTAGGAGGATCGCTCATTCTTGAATGCGGGGTATTATCTTGTTTGTGGGTTTGTCCGTATCGGTTATACAGTTCTAAGCATACTTCGCCGATTGTTGTGGTTTTTCCTGTCCCTGGAGGTCCCTGAATCACATCTAGGGTGTTGCTTGTAATATTCTCCCCAGTTAATAGTGCTTTTGCCATAGGTGTATTATTTTTCACCAAGATTTTCATTACATTATCTCGCATGTAGTTGTAGGGAACGCTCGAAAAGGGTAGGAGCCATTGTTTCGGTCCCTGGTTCATTGTTTTCTCAATTTCTCGGTGTGTTGTCCGAAGCATGCAGAGTCTAGTGTTAGAATCCCCTTCCTTCTCTCCGATAACCAAAATTCTGCCGTCTGTTAATTTGGTATCCTGTTGTTTCCTGCCTATACTTACTATCTTCCCCTCCTTTACCCAACTAGGTAAATTGTTTCTAAGCCTTACAAATAACAGATAGTCTTCATCTCTCTTTTTCAAGGATGTGAGCGTAACGGGAACTGCTTCTTGCCAACTTTGTTTCAGCTTAGCATTTTGTTCCTGATTAATGGCATCAAACCATTCTTGCACACTAGGGCTGTCAAAGGACATAATTTTGGAAGATCTAGTCTGTTCTCTATCGTATCGTAGCAGGTTTTTTGTACTAAGATTCATGATTGCCATTTCATGTAATTGTTATCTCTCACTCCTTTAAAATCCAAAACTTGAAAAGAAGAGAAAAAATTAGACCAATATTGGACTAAATTCGCGCTGTCTTCCAAAACGTGAAAGAGCTCTTTCTAAGCAAGAATTTTGGTTTACTTTTCTTAGCTTTTCACTTTCGCTTCCCTCTCACTTTATGTCCTACCGATTAAACCATTAATCTAAATTGATAACGTATTGAAAAAATGTAAAATCTGTAAAAAATCAATGAAATCTGCAAAAAATTACACCCTCTTGGTCCACGAAATGACTGTCATAAAGGTTTCAGGTCTAGTCAAGGATTATCGAGTGAGAAAGAAACAGCCAGAGAGGAGTAGTGTCCTTACTAAGATAAAAAATGTTGTTTTACCGCCTACATCGAATCTAAGAGCCCTTAACTCTATTAGTTTTAATGTGGAAGCGGGAGAGTTATTCGGCTACATAGGTCCCAATGGGAGCGGGAAAAGCACGACAATCAAGTTATTAACGGGCGTGTTGACCCCAACAGAAGGAACAGCTACGGTGTTGGATTATATTCCTTGGAAGTCTAGAAAGGAATATACGCGACACATTGGGGTGATTTTTGGCCAAAAGTCACTTCTTTTTTGGGATCTCCCCGTCATTGACTCCTTAAAACTCTATAAAGACATCTATGATCTCGATAAAAAGGAATTCGAGGATCGTCTTGAGGAATTCGATAAGATATTCCAACTTTCTAAGTTAATTAATCGTCCTGTGAGAAAATTGAGCTTAGGTGAACGAATGAGGAGTGAAATCGCTGCTGCATTAATACACAATCCACCTGTACTCTTTTTGGATGAACCAACGATTGGGCTTGATGCTCTTGCAAAGAAAGAAATAACCGATTTTCTGAAGAAGTACCAGCAGCGGGAAAGCACAACGGTTATACTAACTACACATACAATCTCAGATATCGAGCGACTTTGCGAACGCCTCATCATTCTCCACGTTGGCAACATCATTTACAATGGATCTATCGGGAATCTTAAAGGTAGGTTTGAAGAAAGAAATGTCCATGTGAGCTTACGTAAAGATGGTGACGGGTCAATATTGCTCAATGAGTTTGATCAAGTCATTACTAAAGTCAGCGATTGGCAATATGACCTGAAAACTGATAAAAATTCCGTTAGGAAGTTATTAGCTGACTTACTTGAACTCCCTGTCGAAATTTCCGATATTAAAGTCAGTGAGCCATCCTTGGAAACCATCATCAAAAAAATCTACGAGTGGAACATTTGATCAGGTCGGAGGTATATTTGTGGGCACTTTAGCTGAAGGGTCTTGGCCAAATCGTCTAGAGAAAGAATTCAGTAAACTTCGTTACCTGAAACTCATCAAACGTTATTTATGGATGTCATTTCTTTCAAGAATTGAATACAAAGTCAGCTTTTACTTTGAAATTTTCTTCCAGTTTGTTATGTTGATCATCAGCTTGTTATTCTGGCAAGTGATTTTCTTAAAAACCTCTCAATTTGCCAACTGGACGTTTGGTGCGGTTTTAGTTTTGCATCTATTCTCTCAAATCTTTGCTGCAATCTTCCTGATGTTTTTTATGGGGTGTCACATGTTTTGGCGTTCAATTCAAAGGGGTAGACTTGACATTTATTTAACAAGACCATTAGATCCTCGCATTGCGTTTCTTGCGGAACAGATTAGGTTTCAGGGAATCTACCGCTTGATCCTCAATGTTATAATAATTGGCGCCTTATTATATTTATTAGATGTTCGGGTGAATTTCATCTATTTGGGATTAACACTTGTAATGGTGGTTCTCACAGCGCTCGCTATCGGATTAATGCAATTAACAGCTAACTGTATCTCATTTTGGTGGATACGCGCCGACGCTATAGATGAATTTGTGGATATGATCTTTGAGTTTTACAGGTATCCATTAAACGTACTTCCGTGGTTTCTACAGGCATTTTTAACAGTTGGAATGCCCATCATATTTGCAGCTACATGGCCTTCTTTATTCTTGGTCGGCTCGCTTGCCCTTTCTAGTTACCTTATTCTAATTATTGAACTGCTAATTGTCATTGGAGGATGGTATATCTTCTTAGAAATTGCTTGGAAGGCGGGATTACGCCACTACGAGTCAGCAGGCGGGTAAAAAGATGGTCATTCGGGAAATGGTCATTCTAAAGTCCTTATATCTCACTCATTTGAAAAACTTGAAAGTCTACACACAGAACTTCTTGTTTAGTCTGATCAGTTACCCAGCACGGGTTATAATGTTTTTCTATCTCTGGAATGCCATACTTTCATCAACTGATCTTGGTGATATTACACCACAAGATTTGTTGGCTTATTATATGCTGGCTTTCTTGATCGATAGATTAACATACAATCGTTTAGTAACGGATAATGTAGAAGAAGAGGTCATAACAGGAAATATGGTTGTATACTTTACACGACCCATACCCATCTATAGTAATCATCTCGCAGAATATTTCAGTAGGTTGACGATTACAAGTCTATTAATGGTTCCTATAGCTTTCTTGCTATTAGAAATATTCTGTCCTGACCAGGTATTACTTGATCCTTTCTCAATAATTATCTTCATTATTCTTGGATTTCTAAGCGGACTATGCCAGTTCCTGATATTTTTCAGTATAGGCCTTCTTGCTTTTTGGCTGGAAAGAGTGTGGGGCATCACCATGGGTGTTAATTGGATAAAAGGATTTCTTTCTGGACTTTTGATCCCTCTTTACCTATTTCCCC
The DNA here is from genome assembly GCA_016840025.1 of Candidatus Hodarchaeota archaeon. The sequence continues at coordinate 68,123 of JAEOTF010000166.1, read as the reverse complement.
CTTGGCTCGAGGAAATTGTTACTTTCTTGCCATTTCGATTCTTCACATACGAACTCGTCATGTTATTCCTCTCCCCTATTACACTTGAGCAGGCCATTATAGATGTTGCATTCTTGCTCCTTTGGTTACTGTTCTTAAGTTATTTATCTTGGTTTTTGTTGAAAGCAGGATCCCAAAAATTCACAGGTTATGGTGTTTGAACAATTGTTAAGCAAAATTCCCTCTATTTGAGGTTTTATTCATAAAACTACCCTTTTTCATCTTTAAGATGGCATTCAGGATATTTTGATCCAACCGCGCGCAGAAAGTAGAATATACACAATTAGTAAGAATGAGCTATATTATCACTTTTTGATTAGTCTTTAATAGAAAGCACAGATATATTCTTTTAACTAGATCAATCGACCTCATGAACCCATTGGAGGTTAATTGTTGTCAATACGTCCTTGTCGTGCATGTCGTGCTACAGGTCAATCGACCAAATTCGAACGCAGTGAAACTGGTGTTACTATAGCTCAAGAACAAATATGTCAAGTATGTCTTGGTACTGGCCAGGTTAGTACAGAACATGATTCACCTCCCACCCGTGATCAACCGTTGTCTTTGGTACTGTGGACGTTATTTTCGGGTATATTAGGATTCATAAATCTATATAACGGCTTGGCGTTATTGATTCCGGGATACTCTCTCGCTAATGATCCTGATTCTGGTGCACCATCATTTGTTGGAGGTTCAGGGAACTTCGTCTATGGGTGGCCTGAAGAAGCAGCAGAACAATCTGCGGGCGTAATCCCATTTTTAACGTTCTTCGCTCTTTTTTTTACTGTTTGGGGAGTTTTTATGCTTATATCTTCATATAAACTATATCACCTTAGGAATTGGGCGCGATATTCGGTAGTTATCAATCTCTTTGGATTTCTCGCTGTGCAAATGCTGTTTGTAGTGAAATTTGGGATGTTTAGTAACCAAGCTTTGGGTGTTTTTGTGCTATCTTTGCTTGCTTTTCCTTGTTTTGGTCTTGTTTGGTATTTATTTGTAAAGCAAGATATTAGAGTATTATACTCCCGACAGTTAACAATAAATTAAATGATTTATTTTTTTAATAATATCTCTATATGTGGCAATGTATGTAATGATAAAATGATCTGGAATATCTTCCAAACCTCCGAATGATGGATTGGTTTTTCCAGACGAGGATGTTGGGGAAGAAATATGACTTTTATCTCCCAGGAAAAATTAAGCGGTAATAACAGTGGCCCAAGAGTAGTACAGAAAAGCAGAGTATCCAAGGGCAAGTAAAATGAACAAGGGTCTGAAGATCCAGTCGGGCGGATGCATCAACCCCCCCTTTTTGATCGAGATGTAAGTAGGGATATAATAACAAGCAGACATAAGTACAGTAAGTGGAATGAGAAAGAGGGGTACAGCTAACGGTTTTTTGAAGTAAGCATCGCTAACAAAAATAGCGACAGAAATGAATGGCGCAACCATGAAGAAGGCTCCCAGTATAAAGGTAAGAGGAATTAAATAGAAAATTTCTTCAAAAGGTGAACTTATACTTGCTATTGGCCATAAAAACGTGATGAAGTAGTCTATGTCATAAAAGTCAGGGTTGAGCAGCCCTAGTGTTATAATGAATCCCAAAGAAGATAAAGATGGGAGTAAGAAAATGAGACCGTGTGGGTACCATCTTGGAAATAGAATGAAAAAGAAAACGCATGATATAATTAACCCAACTGCCCAGAAGGTGCACATTGGTCCGCCAAACCCTTTGAACCCGAAAAAATCCCCATCTTGAGGATCACTTGTCATTGCTAGTCCTGCCGCCAAAGGCACTATTACCCCTGAAAGGAAAGTAAGTACGCCAATAGCGAGATATTGGCTAATTTGAGTATCGAGGAATGAAATGTCTGCTCGTCTGACCTGAAAAACCACTGAAAAGACCTCCAAAGCAATTATTGGATTTTCTTACTTCATTTAATTACTTATAGGGAGCAGTGTAGATTAAATAGGAACTTTCTAGACACATTTAAATTAAGACCTGTAATAATCCACCAAACCACAATTTATTCTTTCGGTTTTTACTGCGTTCTTTGATTGGGTCACCCCCTGTAACTTTTACTTTCCCTCTGGTGGGGGATAAAATTTCGACTATTATCTTTATTAATGTTAATCTTAATATCCCGTTGAAACCTACAAGCCCTGTGAGCTTTCTACGTTCTAGAACAAAGTTACATTGTCTAATGAAGTAATAATCCTATATTAATGTCTTAAAATTCGTTTCTCAGAGGAATGTAGAGCTCAAACGCTATAATCTCGCCCTTATTTTTCTTTTTTAACAAGTACTTCTATTTCGTCTTCCTTTATCGACTTGTCACTTTAAGTCGAATTGAAAAAGAACGGATTAAGTTACTTATGAGATATGAGATTACCAATTAAAGATTTAATTGATGAGCTTTCTGATAAACAAGTCTTTATATTTGATCTAGATGGAGTGATATGGCGAGGAGACACCCCAATTGATGGTGCAGCGGAAGTTGTTGCTTTTTTACAGGAAATAGGGCGTCATATAGTTTTTATGACTAATAATTCCACAAAAACGCGGAAAACCTTTCAGGAAAAACTGGGTCGAATGGGGATAAAAACGTCTCTCTCTACTGTGATTAATTCAGCTTCTGCTACTGCATCTTATATTCGCGCCGAAACCAATTATCGAAGTGTTTTTGTGATTGGTGAAACAGGATTGAAAGAGGAGCTGGCAAATAAAGGGGTCATCGTTGTTACTGGCGAGGATCCTTCTGTAGTTGACTGTGTAGTGGTCGGAATGGATCGTTATTTGAACTATGATAAGCTAACTAAGGCTCTTCGAGCCATATTTGCAGGAGCTGACTTCATTGCATCAAACCCCGATCCCACGTTTCCTACGGAAGACGGGATTTGCCCAGGCGCGGGATGTATGATCGGCGGGGTTCATGGTACTACAGGACATGATCCTTCCGTTATCGTTGGAAAACCTAATCCTCATATGGTGGATCAAGTGCTCTCTGAACTAAACTTTGCACCACCTGATGCCGTTATTATAGGTGATCGCCTTACAACCGACATTTTGTGTGGTAAAAGGTGTGGTCTGTTCTCTGTATTAGTTAAAACTGGGGTTTCAGAGGAAGATGACTCCATTATTCCTGATCTGTCGTTGAAAAGCATTCGTGATCTCGTAAACTGGTCTGATTAAGCAAACATTTATCATTAGGAGCTCTCTAGATAAGACTTCTCTACCTCCATTAAGCAAGGTTTTCCCAACTGAGGTTGAATGAATGGTAAACTTACAAATCTCAAGTCTGGACTTGGTTACAGACAACGCAGTAGTGGTTAATCAAGACGACGCTCAGAAGTTAACACTAAGTTCAGAGTCCTCACTTCAAATTACTTCCTCTAGTTCTACATATGTTGCGAATAAAATAATTATCAGTAAAAAGCTTGTCGCCCCAGGAATGATTGCAATATCCCCTAATATGGGTCGTGTGCTTGCGGTTGACGAAAATAACATGGTTGAAGTGACTATTCGGCATTCTCCAGAAAGCTTTTCGTTCATTAAGAAACGAATGAAGGGTGACTCCTTTGCCAAGGAAGAGGTCTTTACTATCATTACCGATATTCTTAATGATCGTCTCTCCCCCTTGGAAACAAGTGTCTTTCTTTTAACTCAAGAATTTCGTAATTATACCCTTGATGAAATTGAATACCTAACCCGTGCAATAGCTTCTCAAGGTGACCGGTTAGACTTTACAGAGCCTGTCTATGATAAGCATTCATTGGGTGGTGTACCTGGGAACAAAGTTTCTCTTATCATTGTCCCCGTAGTTGCAGCAGCTGGTTTATTAATTCCAAAAACTAGCAGTAGAGCCATCACCAGTCCATCTGGAACTGTAGACACAATGGAATGCCTTGCGGAGATTAAATTTTCCCCTGATGAGATTGTCGAGATTGCTCAAAAGACACGAGGGATGATTATCGGGGGTGATGGTCTGAATTTGGCTCCTGCTGACGCAGCTATCATTCGTAAGGTTCAATTTCCACTCGGTATCGATCCTGAGCCAATGATGTTTGCCTCAATCATGGCTAAAAAGTATGCAATGGGTGCTGAGTTTGTAGTTCTTGATATTCCAATAGGAAAGGGTACCAAAGTGCCTGATTTTGATGAGGGAAATGCCATTGCTCGTAATTTTGCAGAATTAGCGCGTCGTCTGGATATTAGACTTGAGTCAGCGATAACGTTTGGAAGTGTCCCCGTTGGTCACGCCATTGGTCCTGCGCTAGAGGCACGAGAAGCATTAAATTGCTTATCAAATCCTCGTGGGGCACCTACCTCTCTTATTGAAAAATCCACCGTTATTGCAGGTATTTTGTTTGAAATGGCAGGTATTGCTCCTCTAGGAGAGGGGCAAACTAAGGCTAAAAGTATTCTGAACAGTGGAAAAGCCCTAGAAAAAATGAAGGAGATAATTGAAGCCCAGAATGGTGATCCGAATATTAAACCTCAAGATATTCCTGTTGGTGATCATGTCTATGAATGGCTGGCACCAGCTGATGGATGGGTGGTCGATATTAATAACGCAGCAATAAAGGTCGTTGCTAAGGCTGCAGGTGCTCCTAAGAAAAAAGGCGCTGGAGTGTATTTTGTAAAGAAAAAACAGGCCATTAAGCGCGGTGAAGTCGTCTTAAGGATTCATGCAGAATCGGAAAAGGAGCTTAAGGAAGCCCAGGCGAGGATGGCAAAGTTAGCTCCAATTACTATTGAAGGAATGCTTCTGGGTAGAATTTAAGTTGATAAAGGAACTCTTTAGTTATTCCTATCCATTAAAGACCAGTTATTCGCTATCAGGAAACTCTATTGTCCATTGTGGGTTATCTCCATCTTTATATCGGACATAAAACTGGTCCACCTTTTTCGCAACACTACGAACATAACAAAGCTTTTCTTTATCCTTAATTTCTTGATGAAGATCGTTATTCTTAGTAATACTTCCTTTTATCACAAATTCATGGTCATTCGTGGGGAAATGGAGATCACCGATCATTTGTTCTTCTAATCTATGAGTCTCTAACTTCAAGAAAGGGAAATTAAATTTTAGGGTGATATTTCCTAGATCAAAGTAGATGCTTTGTTTTACATTCAAGAAGTCGTTGTCCCCGAGTTCATTGAGGTCAAGGTCAAAAAATTGATCTCGAAACCAACCAAGATCTTTCTTCTTAGCTAACCAGTCTCCCCATGTATTTTTTCTTGTACCTTTGTATTGTAGCAGTCTACTTTGTCTATGGTACATACCAATCCGAAAGGGTTCTTTAAAAAGAACCACTCGATCCGCCTGTAAAGCTGGTGTGAGCTTTTTACGTTTAAAAATAAATGTTTGACGAAAAAAATCTCCTAATGTTTTATGTGCATCGCCGCTTTTGATTGCTTTCTCGAATTCTATATGTTCTTTGACATGTTCTGGGAGATGAATACGTTTACTAAAGTCACATTCAAAAGTTGCTACGAGTGGTCTTTCTAGACGTTTGTATGATTCCCTACCACCGTACCATGCTAAAATAACACCTGTAGTTGCTCCAACTAGTTGATGTATTGGTATATCGCTGCCAATGAACGGGATATTCCTTGATAAGATAGGAATAATGTCTGAAAGTAAACTAAAGACCTCTAGGGTGAAAATCCCCATGGTTATTGCGAGAAAAAGTACTCCTATTCTTAATGCCCATATCCACATCCAAAATTTAATTCCTTCTCCCGGGACAGGTTGATAATGCTCAATTAGATTAAACTCGGTATATGGCTCAATATGTGGACTAATCCAACTGCGACTGTCTGCACTAATTTGTACCGTAATCTCTTTTAGGTTTTGCTCTGCATATTTTTGTCCTGCCCGTTCTTCAGGAGCCATATCACTTCTTTTTGGAATAACAGTGGAGTTATACTGTGTCCTCTTAAGCGCGTAAGGGGCATGTGAGATGTCCATTGTGAGACGGTTACGACCGATGTAGCAATTAGTGAATACTTGCCAACCCGTGCATCCCTGTTCTTGAAACTCCTTATCGACCTTTTTCATCCTGCTTTGGTGCAGAATGGTAGTATTAAGAGTGTGAAGAACGATTCCTCTCACAAAACCTTTGGAAAGTCCACTATGTAAGAGTTTTTCATCTGCCGCCATGAATTATTTTTTCCCTAATTGGGCTTATTTATCATTATTTATTTTTAAAACGTGTTTTTTGAGATACTGAATGATCAGTTGAATAGCGTCTGTGAAAATTCCGGGTAGAGATCCATTAACCATATATCTCAGATAGTGTCGCTCCATGTATTTATTTTATCTTTGTTCTTATAAAGGTCTGGAGTCATCCTGATGCACAGAGATGCGCCCCAACATACTTGGATGCATCGGATCATGACCAAGAAAGTCATCTATATCATATCATTCAAGAAAAAAAGAGGAGAGAGGAAAGTTATTGTAGAATGGCCTGCCCTTCTCGGAGGATTGGAACTGATTGCTTCTGTCTCCACCATGTTAGATAGTCCTGAGTTTCACTTTTAATGGTCTGAACTCTGCCCGCAATGATTTTCCTTGCTTGTAAATCGCTGATTTTTGTTAGCAGTTGATCAGAACTGATAAAATCAATGGATATGTCTTTAAACTTATTCTCGAGATCGTTTTTATCGCCACTGTGGGGGTAAAGGCACCAGAACTCTAGACGAGGACAGTAAAGAGAATATCTCTTAATCTGGTCTACGTGATAGGTGTCATTTATATTTAGATTTATCTTTGCGTCAATAATGAGAACGACATTGTCGTCATTCCCCATGACCGCAATGTCGGGTTGAATGTCGTCTAGGTATCGTTGATACACTAATCGAAAATCCAAGAAGATTAATCGAGCGATCACTTCACAGAGGTTTTGCCAGGGTTTCCAATAGACTGGACTAGGGATTCTAGAATTCAGTGTTCTACAATGATGACATCCTCTACCACGTACCCGATTCCAGACACACGCTTCCCATTCATGGCCACATTTTGGACAGAGCCACCAAAACTCTCTCTCAGAGCCGTAGCTGATGTCAGCGGGAGTGAGAGGCTTATTTTTGGTGGGATGCCACTCTTTGATGAGGTCAGGACAACGGATGCTCAAACGATTACGATCAGTCGTGTTACAACCATTTCGCGCCGGACATCTTGGTCGGTCGCCACGTCTAGACTGGGTAAGAGGCGCCTGTTTCCATTCATGACCACATTTTGGACAGAGCCACCAAAACTCTCTCTTAGATGCATAGCTGATGTCAGCGGGAGTGAGAGGCTTATTTTTGGTGGGATGCCATAGTTTTGTGATGTTGGGACGTTGTTTGGATAACCGGTATCGGTCAGTGAGACGTTGTTTGGTACGGGGTTTCGTTCTTGGTGAATAGGTACGTGGATAACAGCCATTACCCGCTGGACATCTTAGTCGGTCCCCATGTTTTCTACGGGAATATGCACTCTGTTTCCATTCATGACCACACTTTCGGCAGCACCACCAAAACTCTTTCGCAGACCCGTAGCTGATATCAGCGGGAGTGAGTGGCTTATTTTTGGTGGGATGCCATTGTTTTGCGATGTTGGGACATCGTTTGCTTAACCGGTTATGGTCAGTGAGGCGTGGGCCCATGAGGGGTATCACTTCCAAACCTAGTCTTTCTTCTTGTCACCGTTTTCTCCTTAGTGTCTTTACGTTTCTCTTTAGTTATGTTCGTTTCATTCCATGAACTCGTATCTCTAATCTCTTCTGAGTCGATTTGATAACTACAAAATTCGGTTTCGTGTTCAGAAGAGTTCATGACTAATCAATATTCTTTAGGTCAGAGAATATATAAATGCCTGAAATTAGGAGCGGGTTTTGCTTCAAGTAAAGACACTCAGAACCAACCTTGATCTTGGTACTTTCGATCAACCTTTTTCATTTTACTCTGGTGTAGAATGGTTGTGTTTAGGAGGTGAAGTACGATTCCTCTTATACGGCCTTTAGACAGTCTACTCTGTGAAAGTTCCTTGTTGGCTGCCATTTAATGATTAGTCTCCATAATAAGATTGATATATCATTAATTGCCTCTAAATTGTGTTTTTTTGAGATTACTGGCTGAATAAATGAATAGCATCAGTAGAAATGCCAGGTAAGGATCCTGCAACCATATATCTGAGGTAATGCGCATCAAAATAGGAGTTAAATCCTCCTGTGATCGTTAAAGTTGACGGCAGGACAATATATTCTCCATATTCAACTTCTGTTTTTTCCATTAGATAAGCCGAAATATAGAATTTCCCTATAGGACCTTCAATAACAGAGACATTATATTCATAACCACCGATAGCATCAGGAATTTGCAGTTTTACCTGCACTATAGGTGATAAATCTGATGAAGAGAGCTGTCCAATGTTTACAGCTTCTATTATCGTCTGTTTAACTCGTTGGACGACCTGTTTTAGTCGTACTTCAGCAGCATCGTCTGATACGTTTTCAGAGAGATTTCTCCATGTATACTCCATACTGATAACGAGCCCTAAACCTAAAGAGAACAATAAAAGATAGTTGAGAACTTCTGAAGCCATGTTGGGTATCTCCTTATCTAAACACCTGTTACAGTAATAACAACTCCATTATTGAGAGTAAATACTGCTTCTCCAGCAACTCCAGTTACTTCATATCTTCCATTACCATAATTCTGCTGAAGTGATCCTGTGGTTACTGTAGCGTCTGTAATGGGTCGCGAGTCGCTTGGACCTGCAAATTCATTGATTACTACGATAGGCGGTGCCACATTAGTGCTTACTCCATAGAAAGCATTAATCCTGTCTTGTATTTCGGTATCTTCCCCTATAATTCTTATTATGACCTCAATTGTTACGTTCCCGCTATCATATCCTCCTCCACTGGGGTTTAGACCTAGTTCGTAGCTAACAAGAGTGATCGAGACATCTAGTCCTTTACTTAACCCATATTGTACCATTTGGGGAATAATTATGTTCTCCAATTCCCCACTTAGTTGTGACTGCCCTACAGATGCCGATGTGGCTCGTGCAAGGTCAACAACCGCCCGATAATTGATATCATTTTTGAAATTTCTATATACCTCACCAACTTGTGTGAGGTCTGAGGAGTCCAAATCAGTTCTAATCTCAAGGATTACGCCAGTAATTAGGATTATGTAGAGTGCAATAATCAGGGTGCTCAATATAAACATTTGTCCTCTACGATTTCGAATTTTTAGAGGTATATTACCCAGTTTCATTCTAGACCTCACTCCAAATCTCTAGATATACCACATAGTAGGACCCGCTAGTTTCATAACCCGACAACATATAAGATATAACTTCTATCTCTACATCTGGCGGTGTGTATATTGCATTAGAATGTAAGCCAACCAGTTCAAGTGGTGTTGTATCATTTGTTCTCTGTAGGCGCCATTGAAGTGAAGAAGGCAAATATGAGTTAAGAAAGATATCAAGAGGGTCTGTTTCAGACGGAGTAGTAGGATTCCATACAGCAGGTCGAAGGACGCCTGCCTCATCACTTGATATCAAGATGTCAAAAGTCATTCTTCTCAATGATTCAGTACTTGGTTCATTATCAACACTTCCCGTGATGGTATAGATACTAAAGGCCATGATAACTAAAAGTGAAACAGAAACCAGAACCTCGATGATCATCAACTGTCCCCGCCGATCTTTGTAGTTTAATTTCATAACCAGCACCTTTTTTTAGTTTTCGCTATAAACATACTCCACTAGAACATATACCCCTCTACAGAGGCTAAGATATGTTTCTACAATTTCTTCAGCATTAGTCGGTATTTCACCAAAAACTGGATTGATTAGATCGTCTAATAAAGCAGGAGTAGTTTGGAGATTATAGTTATTATTCGCTGTATCCACCACCACTGCAACAGTTACCCCTGTTGCTATTGTGGACCACAAAGTGGAATTCATTATAGTTAGTGGCCATAAAGGTGAGTTTGTAAGACTGACAGTTTCATTCGTATTTGCTGTCCTTTGAGTTACTGCACTTAGGACTTCTATTTGACTCTCGGATGTGTAAGTCGAATTCGTATAAAACCTTACATGGGTGTTATTGGCGTGTTCAATAAATATTGGAATGTTTTGGTCTCTAGAGAAATTTACCCCATCATCCCTAAACGAAATACCCCATAAATATTCATTCCATCCCACCGCAATAGCAATTTGGATTATTGCCCCTGTATTGACCGTTCCTATGCCAGTTGCGTTTGTAATTGTTCGTAGGGTGTTCCAAGTGTCGTTTGAGTCATAATAGAAGAAAGAAACATTAGCTCCACTTATTGGGACTTCATTCAGGTATGTTACTCTTGCATTGAGTGTGGACCCCACTATCTCCAAAGAGACGTTTAGTGGTGTTCTTACACTTAAAGTGAAGTCTTGGTCACTCGATAGTTGATTAATTTCGCGGACTTCGTCATAAGTGAGAATGTAAGAATCATTAAAGTAATGTTCTACATTAGGAACAATCCGTAGAAGCTTCATTGGGTCTATCTCTCTTTGTTTCGCTGCTGGATAATTAGAATGTAATCCAAATGTTGTTAGGTTATCAGTAGACAAAAATGTCCCCCAATCATTACCATTTGCCAAAGACCCACTATTTCCTAATATTAAATTCGCTTGGCTATTCGTAAATGTTGTAATATCGGTTGTGTCGTTTTCTGATTTAATTAACGTACTGGAATCGAACATTATGAATACCATTTGAGTGACAATGATTAAAAACAAAAAAAAGCTCATAGTAAAGTCAATTGTACGGGCTTGTCCCCGTTTATCCTTAAAGATCCGTTCTAGGTTCATTTTTGTCTTTCCTTCTCATTCATGTTCGCTAATCTCTACTCGGTATTTCAGAACAGTTACCTGAATGTTGGTGAATCCGTAGCTATTGTCTACATGATAAATGTAGTCTGTTGAGGGGACGTCATTGAAAATCCCATAAAGAGAGACACTGTAACCCAAACTATAGTTTGTGCCTAAGTAATAATTTGTTGTTAATATCTGACGAGGTTGAGCTTCTACTTTTATTGTAACTTCCTCACCACTTAAGATCCCACCTAAGTTATTTATCATCTCAATTGATATCAGCTTCAGCGATAAGGTCACACCTTCTTCTACAAATAAACGAGTTCGATAGCCCAGGTTAACATAGTGCGTATTACCTTCTTCTGCACGCGTTAGAGTTATATTAGTAAGGCTTCTATCATCTGATTGTTCGGTAATAATCTCAGGTCGTTGTATATAGGGATCAGACTCCCCAGATAGATAGTATTTTTCCGTTGTTTCGATCAAGCTGGAATCTGAAGCAAATGAGTACCTGAGATACCCCTTCCCGTAATCTTCTAAAAATGAGTCCTGATTAATCCCATCTATTTGCAAGTAGAATTCCTGGCTTTCACCTAAAGTCAACAATTCAAGTTTTCCTCCTCCTAATTCGGCCGATACTATTTGTTGACCGATGGGACTATCTGGATTATCAAAAAAAGCACATTTGTAAATAGCTGCATCAAAATCTTGCATTATATTTATTCCTTGGGTCAATGACGCTTCTGCGCTGGTTCTCTGCGCATAAGGAACAACGTAGACAATCCCTATCGCAATAGCTGAAGCTAATATTGACGTAATAAGAACGGTTGCAATAATAGGGGAGATGGCTCTCTTGTCTTTTCTCTTCCTCAAAGATAGATTACAACTTTTGCAGTAGTTTATCCTCAATTTCCTCATGCCTCTGTAATCGAGACCGTATATGTTACAAGCGTAATAGTAAGATCAAAGGTGGTCACCCCAAAGGGAATATATTTTGGTCGATCATTAGAATTCCAGCAGGTCTCTTGTCCACCGTTAATTGCTACCGAGACATTTGCTGCTGAGGTAGCTAACGTGGAGTATGTTGTTGTTGCTCTTTTTGTAACTTGAAGTAACAATATCGGGTCATTACCTAATATACCACCGTGAATTCCTTCTAAAGTTATTCCTGTTATTGTCACGTTGGCAACAGGCGTTCCTACAATACCAAAGCTCCATAACACCGAAAGCCCATAATCAAGCCCTAAAAAGTAATTCCCCTCCAATGGGGAAGAAAGTGTTAGATTACCAGCTAACCCCGAGGAGCACACAGGTCTAGGGATATAGGGGCGATCACCCAACAGATATTTCCTTGTGCCAACAGGTAAGAATTCATAGTCACTAGAAAATGAATATCTGAGTCGGTTTATAGTGATTGGATTATTTGTTCCTATCATCTGGGTGTTGTTAATATTAATCGTAAAAATAGCGCTCTGTACTAGGTTAATAGCTCCCGTACGCATAGCGAGCTTAATTTCAGTTGTTTGGTGGCTTGTGGGGGAGTATTTTGATACTAATGATAAAATTTCACGATTAAGGTCTTTGAAACCTGTTTTCATAGCTTCCAAAGAAGACTCCGCAGTCATTCTTTCTTCATAAGGAAGAATAATTACAACTGCTATTGCCAAACCAGAAACAATGATCCCCAAGACCAAAATCGTTGCTACCATTGGTGAAGGCATAATTCCTTACTCTCCTTTCTTTTTGAACCAGTCTTCCTCTTTACCTTCCCACCAGGCTTTTTCTTTCTTTTTTAGTAGAAAACCCGTCTTATAGGCAATTAAAAGGAGTAATCCTCCTGAAACCCCAACTAGTGATATAAGCAGAAGTATGGTAAGATCTATTCCTTCTTCATCCCTTTTTTCATCGATATCTGTTTCAAAAAGAATTGAAACACTAGATTGATGATTGTTTGTGTCTATTGCAGTGAGAGTTAAGTTATATGTTTCATGATTTGCAAGCTCTAGTTCTAAAGTGTCCAGAACTATCTTATACTCCGAGGTGGTGCTTGTAATGATTCGACTTAGCCTTCCATCGATATTGTAGGACACTTGAAAGAGCGGCGATAGCGTTCCATCGGTAATATTAAAACGGGCCGTGAAATTTCCTGTGGTGACTTTTTGGTCGTATTCAAGAACTTCGATAACGGGTGCTGTCCATCCTACGCCCTTCAAAGCAACAAGTAAGTTCGGATTAGTGGAGTCCGAAGTAGATATATTGAGGAATGCTTCATATTCTTCTTCCCATAGGGGGGTAAATGTTACTTCAATTGTTTCATTATCCCCGTTTTCAAGAGTGATGGGGAATTGATCCAGTTCTACTGAGAAAACACTACTAGAGACCGATGCTGTCGTTAAGCTTAATGACTCATCGCCTAGATTGGTCACGGTTAGATTAAGTGACTTCGATGTATCCTTTTGAACGGAATTAAAATCAAGCATAGAATTTGTACTTGCCTCTGGACCACTTCTCATTAGTAAGACAGCTCCTATCCCTGCTGCACCGTAATATGCTCCTGTATAATATTGCCCCTCTAATAAACCGCCTTTTTCACGGGGTATTTGCATAGTCGTACCATCATATTCAGCTGTAGTGAGTATCCAGAAGATAGCATATTGAGCTAAATCTTTAGCCTGTTCTCCTAACCATAATGGGTTTGAAATTAGTGTTTCATTCTCCTGAATAATCGAAACATAGTCGGTTAAGAAGCCAATTACTCCTGCTGTTGCGTCAAGCCCTGTATAATTTGCCCCATCTAATTGTCGATTTGGCCAGTGAACCCCTAGATTTTTATCTGTTTCATTAAAGAGTGTGTAGCTATACCAATCTATTGTATAAGCGGCTGCTGCAAGATATAGGTCGTTTCTGGTGTTATCATTAGTATAAAGAGAAAGAAGGAATTTTCCTATTCCTGATGCTCCAAGATGGTTGCCAACATATTGATAATCAGTATCTGCTCCCTCATATTCCGCCCATGGATGAGCTAAGCTTAGTAGCCAGTTCCCTGCATATTTAGCATATTCAAAAAAGGTATTATTATTAAAAAAGTTCCCTGCTTCTAAGAAGAAATGCCCAATACCTGCTGCGCCATAAGCAAACCCCGTATAGTATTTCTGATTTTCAGCGTCACGAGATGCCCTCATTGAACGCAACTGCTTTGTTTCATTGAAAGGGGGACTTGGAAATTCTATTGAAAGGAATTTTTCTGGCCAAAATCTCTGGTCTATCACACTGTCCCCTGTGTTGTTAAATGCTAAATTTACCGTTTCTGTAACATTAATTAACCAGTTTGCAGTTGATTGAGCTGCATCAAGGTACTCCTGTGTTGAAGTTGCTTGACCTGCCTGAAGTAAGAAATAACCCATTCCTGCAGCACCAGTATAGAATCCTGTACAATTAATTCCCCCTGTCACATTTTCATCTTGGTTCCAGAATATCATGCTATTATTTTCAGATGCTTGAGCAATAATTCCATTTGCAGCACCAGTAACTAGTTCAAGATAGAATGCTTCAGCACCATCGGTTATGTTGTCTAGCTGAATTAGGAAGTCACCTATTCCAGCAGACCCGTACTGATAATCTAATGGAGTACTACTATCTATATTGCTCTTTTGCCAGTATATGTTGCTACCATCTCTAATTGCAGTCTGGTTTAGATGAATCGCGACCTCTTGAGCCCATGAGAGGTAGATCCCGTTTTGTGTGTACTTGTAGAGCTCTATAAAATACTCTCCAATTCCTGCACTCCCTATCATGCCATTATAATAGTACGTAGCTCCTGTCCTATCATAAAATACCCTACCGTCACTTGGGCCAGGGATCGACATGTTGTGGTAGATCCATCGCGCTAAACTTTCGGCAGCTTCAGCATAAGGGATTTTTGTAGCCTCGTCTAAAATCTTTAAAGGTACTCTAACATCGGAATTTTCATCTTCAATATTGCCAATCATCTTACTCGATTTATAATTACTTGAAGATAAAGCTGTAATCGGGCTCATAATGATAATAAGACAGAATATTATATGTAATTGTGCTTTCATACGCCTCACATCTTAAATAAAGTTGTAGTGGCTACTGATGCTGGTTTTTTAGGTTTAACCGAAGTACCCTATTATATTAGTTATCAGTTGATAGATTGTTGCCTGATCAGTTTCTTTTGATACTGTATCAATAACTATTCTAGAAAGACTAATACCAAAAAATACTTTTCCGTTAGTAGCAGTAATACTTGGGAAGCTATTAGCATCTTCATCACCCGCAAATCCCAATGTGGTTGATGAAAAGCTAGCAACCCGATCGGCATCTGATTCACCGTAAAGAGTAGTTCCATTGTATGTTGCTTCCGCTGATACTCCTAAAACACCAGAACTGATATTATAGAATAATGTGTGAGTAATTGCGGAAAGTTGAAGATTAATACTGTCGGTTCCATCAGAGCCTCCAGCGTATGAATTCGTTGCATTCAGGGGAATTTCCAATGTTGTCCCCGTAAAACTCTTCCAATCTTCATATAGGTAGATAGGAGGTAAACTTAGATCTGTATATTGCTGATTGACTCCTCGTCTAATGACTTCTATTTGTGCGGTTATTGTGCCATCGATTGTTACTTCCCAAGTTCCTTCGTAGTTCTGAGGGTCTAAACTCTCAAAGCTTGGCGGTTTTGGATCCGCTGGAGCATAATCATTACTGAGAAACGGTCTCCTTAACTTATAGTAATATTCGATTCCTCCTGGTGATCTTATGGAATAATCAACATCTTGAGGGTTACCTGGAGGGTCATATTTGACATAAAGCTGTCTGTCGCTATAGATTTGTGAATAATCATATAAATAATCAAAAGTTCCAGTATTCGTATCATCAGAAAGGGCAAATTCCCCCGAGGCTAGATTAGGCCACCAACCTAAATCATCATAAATCTCGGGATTACTCCTCTGAATCTGAAATGTGATTGATTGTTGACCCCAATCCATATCAATGAGTGCTCTATAAGTGCCTGTCTTACCATTTGATGAGAAACTTGTTCGTCCGACTTGACCAGGGGGGTTCAGGCTATTACCATAAGACGTATCCCCTGAGAAGTAGAAAGGACCGTAAGTGTTTTCATAATCGGTGTCCGAAGTTAATTCCCATCTACCAAGTAAGTCACTTCCCGCACTTTCATTATAAAGCTCAAACCAGCCATCACTAGATGTAATATTATTCCAGGTTACTACACCAAAGTATTGTGTCCCTAGTGCATCTCCACTGATGATGGTGTAGTTTCGAAGTAATTGTCCATTCATCTCATTACTGACAGTTGCTATGGAGCCTTTTGGTGTTAGATCAAAGACACCATAGTTCCAAAAAATGTCATTGCCCATAACTGCTACGTTAACACCGCTAGCTTGGGCGTTTTTAAGAGCCTGCACCGTATCATAATCATCCACTGGACCGTTAGCCACTAAAAATACATTATTATAGTCTGTTAAGTTATATTTCCCCGCAGTTGGTGTGGCAGCAATCTGAACTGTATCATTTTGCATATAGCGCGCGTTAAGTGGTAGAGTAGTAGTTTCATTAATAAGATCAAGCCTTCTAATTAACAAGTTGTTCGTACCATTGGTTTTATCTATGAGGGCTGCTTTAATGAGATTTGCATCTGTCACCGCTTGTTCCCAAACATCGGCGCTCCATGTGCCGTTCGTACCATCTCGCATTCCATTAGAATCATCAATTATGATCAAAACATCCCTCCATTCAGCAATACTAAAAGTGTAAGCATATGTGAAAATTAAGACATTATCAACATAACCATAAACTCGGGGGTGATATGTGCCGCGAATCACTCCCCTGAGTGTCCAGCTAACGTTTCGGGTAGCGCCATCTTGCACAGTAATTATTTTGATGTCTTTTGCTGCTGGGGCTCTCGTTGCGCTGGATTCTCTTCCTCTTCTTGATGTATAACTACTCACAATTTCAATTCCCGAAGGAACGGTTAGTTCTAATTCCACGGTTGAGTTAGTACTGCCGTTATTTGTAATAGAGACTGTGACGTTTTCTTGACCCACATTTGCCTCTAGGACAACCAAACTCAATGGGCTAGGCATGAAATCCAACGATCCACCATATAGACCACCCACCTCATAGTTAAGAAATTCAGCTAGTTTATCTGCACTCGTTTTACTGATTGATCTTCCTCCGGATATCTCTATATTAATTACATCGCCATTCTGCAGTTCTTCTGTAGAGTTTGAAGTTGAGATAGCTACTGTGGCGGCTTGATATCCTAACACTTCTGTTTTTTCCGCTATCATCGTCCATGATGACAATTGAGTGGAAGATGTAGTGTTGATTACTGTAATAGAGGAAATATATGCTGCATCTCGCTCAATGTTCTGCACAAAGACGCTAAATTGATCATATTTAGTATTATTATTCGTATCTTTAAAATTTGTAAGTGAAACGACCTCTAAATCGATCCTAGCGGTCGTGGTACCTGAAATACCTTGATTAAACATGACATAGACTACTGCACCCGCGGCTACAGTTATACCAAGTAATATCAGAGTAGCTATGATGGGTGATACTGCTCTTTTTCTTCTTGAGATTATCCTTTTGAGACTAAATTTGGATTGGGAACTTCTGCGAGACATGGTGTTACCTACCTATTCCAATATTATCTCTCCTTTCCAGCCATATAAACGTTCTCTAAACAGTTTCCAGTCTGTGAGGTATTTTTTGGGAGCTTCTTCACATTCTAAATGTTCGGGGTTGTTCGTAATTGTTCTAAAAACAGACTGCTTTTTTTTAACAGTATATCTCATTCTAAAAATCGTTCATAATTCTTTTTAAATCTAAAAAAGACCTTTTTAACTGTTTTTGGGTCAAAGCAATCCAAAAAGGCGGAATTGTAAGTATAATTCCTAAATTTGGGTAGTCATGATTGCTTAAATCCTGTCTTTTTCCTCTAATGTGATTGAATTAGATGAATTTTGCTAGTACTGTATTATATCCAGATTTTTAATGTAAAGTTCATTTAATAGAGAAATTAAACATTTTATTAGTGTCTTTATAGACATGCTGATTTTATCTATTAACTTTCAAAATAAAAAATAATGTCAGAACGAAGAATAACAAATAAAGAGTTATGACCAACGCATTACTCATTTCTTACACTTATTTTAAATAGAAAATTAATTCAGTTCAGTTAACTTAGGTAAAAAAAAGGGGGGAGAGTTAAATATTACTTTATTATATAGCGGCACTTTGCGTGCTGTCATCACTGTCTTCAAATGCAACAGTGACTTCTAGTGAACTGCCAGGATCACCGAACTGTAATCCCGTTTTTGTGAATTCAAGCTTTACATCATCGTTTGAGCCAACTGCATAGTCAAGGGTCCAAGTCCATGTGAACCCGTCAGCTGATGTTCCATTTGTGGTACCATAAGTAAAATCGGTTACTGCGGCTGTAGCTGGCAATACAATAGTTACCTCAGTTATTGCGTCATCTTTGGCTCCTGAATTGAAGACCGTTACACTAACTTTGGTTGAACTTACATCAACAGCGGTGATTTTTGCATCTGCTTTGTCTGTTTCTGAAAAAACCATGAAATAGACAATTGCACCCGCTGCAACGGTCAATCCAATCAACAAAATTGCAGCAATAACGGGGCTGACCGCTCTTTTCCTTTTAATAAGTTTTTCAACTGACATTTTTCCATTTGCTCCTTATCACCTAATGACTGGAAACCATGCTCCTTTTTATCATTAGAATATCTGCTGTATTGCCACATGCTGCCTTTTTTAACTTATATATATTAAGAACATAAAATTAGAACAAATTTTCCCATCCAATTGTAGATAGTAGAATGTTAAGATTAACGGATTTCAAGATCAACGGAATCCCATTTTTTATGAGTTATAATGAAATAACTGTATATATGCTAATCATGGGTCTTATTCTGCTGATCTCATATGTGTTTTGCCGAACTGTTTCCGAGCCGGATTCAAGAGCTTTTTTCAAGCCAACATGCCTATCTTCCGTGTTAACTAACATATTAACAAATAAGGCAGGGGTGCGGTTTAGTGTGAAATTTGCGTAAGAGATGCCTGCTTTTTTCCAACAAGAGGAGTTAACGACTTATATTGTCGTTTTATAATTATAATTCCCCCTATTATCCCCTTTTATTGTTTTATCTTTTCATTAAATCTACTGATGCTTGTTAATCCCTCTAAAATCACCGACAAGTGACTATCTAAGAATTATATTTTGTATGCCATTAGGGGATGTAAATTATCATGCTTTTTAAAGCTGACAAGAAACAAATATACAAGAATCTTAATCCCATCATACTAATTAAGTTCATTAGAATTATGATGGATTCCTACTCCAAGTCGCATTTGTCGGGTAACTAAAAATGAAGAGTTTAGGACATGAAATAATGCTGTGGTGGGTTATAGCTGGCATGCCACTCGGTCTTGTCGTCTTATTTTATTTTGTAGACGACATAAGAATTCGTTTATTAGGGGTTGGGTTTTTCCTTGTACTAGCCATCTATCAGGTTTTTCTTTCCCGATTGATGAGATCCCATCTTGATGCTGATCGTTATTGATTGGAGACCATCAACGTGTCCTTTTCATCTCGTGGTTTTGACTGGATAGCTTTCGTATTGGGATTTCTATTTGGCGGGTTATTTATTGGCATCCTGATAATCCTTATCCTTTTCCCTGAGGCTATTCCAGGTTTTACCCTTTTCGGTGGAGGTCTTTTAGTTGGTTTATTGTTTGCTGGAGCTTTTTGGATTCTAGATCGTCAACGTAATCGAGCAGCGTTCTATCGATCTATAGATTCTCCATTAAACCCCATTTCTCCTCCTTTTTCCTCAAATTCTGAACCTAATCTCGCTAATCTGACAGAGCTTGAACTCGATGTTCTCACTGCTGTCAGGCAGCGTAATTGTATCAGTCAGTCTGATCTAGTTCGCGTTCTTAATGTTCCTCGCTCCACCATTAGTGAAACTCTTCGAGATTTGGAAGAGAAAGGGCTTATTTTCCGTGAAAAGCGGGGCCGCACTTATGAAATCCGCTCAAATCGGAGCTGAAATTTGATATGAAGATGGTTGTTAGACTCTTAACGCAAGAAAGCAATATTCTTTGGAATTATGTCATTATTAGTTATGCGGGCTTTTATTCTACTCTTTTTGGCGCATTTTTTGCCGAAAAGTACCTCCCTATCTCCCGGACGTTACTTTTTAGCTTTCCTCTCCTTCTTCTTTTTGCAACCGCCTTCCAAGGATGGAGAGTCATTTCGGCCTATTCTCAAGTAGAACGTACTAAAAATCCTAATCTTCCTGACTTTACTCTTCAAAACTTTCCTGAATCTACTTGGGTAAAATTGAGTAATAAATCACCTTATCTTCACAAACTTGGTCTTTCTTCTGGAACTACTATCCTTTTAGAGGAAATCCCTCTTTCATATCGTTCTAAAATCGAACCCCATATAGTTGCTGTAGGAAATTTAAATGGACTTCGTCGCATGTCCCTTCCTGTGCGCGATGAGAATAAGATAGGCTTGATAAAACTTGCTGTTGCTCTTTTATCCTCGAAAAATCCCTCGCGTGGCTATGTTTATGGCTCATTGGAGAAAATTGAATATTTTGCCGAGGAATATCGTAAGACATTCGGTGTGAGTGCAATAGAGGTATTTAGGGAGTATGAGCGGGAAGAATATAATGAATATTATTTGTCGTTGGGATCTATCTTAGCAAGTGTTTTACTGGATTACTATGAACAGTTAGATATAGCTTCTCTCTCCCAAAGTGCTCTTTTAGGACTTTCTGAAGCACTTATCACTGCTTTTGGACGCATTTCCTCCCGTCCAACTGGTCCACATTATCGCCCTCCTAGAATTGTCATGAAAAACTCCCCTGAATCTACACGGTGTATTTTAGCACGCTGTGGAATTCTTTCCCGTCCAATTAAAGACGGTTTTGTAATTCCCGCTTCTGAATTCCGCAAGTTATTACTGCTAGAGCTTCATGATGACTTTATCAACCTTTCTAAAACTCTAGGAAATCTTAACGAACCTTTACGCTCCTATAATGTTGCAGCCATTCTCATTGCTTTTAAAAATCCGTCTGAAGGAGTGCTAAAACGCATTGGTCGTGATTTTTATGGAAAACCGATGATTAACCTTCCTGTTCTCCACCGCTATAAACAAAACGGTTTTTGTAGTATCAACAAAGGTCATTTGGAGATTATTGGTTCTCTTTCTAACTATTTTGGCTCTGAGTATATGATAATTGAAGCCTATGCAGCGTTTCTAAAATGGATCCAAAGTATTAAGATCCAGTGGAATGGAGAATTTGGCTCTTGGGAGAGCGAGGATCGAATGATGTCCCCTGAACAAAATCTCATCCACACTCTAACGCTTACTCAACGGGCATTGAAGGAAACAGAGCGTAAAAATAGGTCCCTTCGCAGACTTCTCTCGAATAATGACTTTTCTATCGATACACAAGTTCGTGCTCTTTTAACAGGTATAATTCTTGCTCATAAACATGCAACAATCTCTCTTGAATCCATACTCACAGCTGAATCTCATGAACTCCTTCAGATCCTCAATGAAGTGATCCAAAACCTCAAGGAAATGCAAAACCAGTCCTCTCTTTTTTGTGTATCCTGTAACATTCATCTAAACTATGAAGACGTTTTTGCGCATGGTGGTGCTTGTCCTCAATGCGGCGATAAAACGGAGTCAGTTCAAACCCTCATAACACCAGAACTTCTGGCGATTCTGCATGACATCGGCGAGATATTCAGGTAATAGTGACATAAATGCCTGGGTCGTCGATAATATAGATCCGTGGGGGGGTTTCTTTCCCCTGCGCAAAGTTTTTTATGAATTGTTTTAAGATGTCGGCTTCGTTTCCCTTTTTAGGAATCGCCAGCGGGTTAAAACGAAAGACCTTCCGTAACAACTCATGATCCATCTCGGATATTACATGCAGGTTCTGTTCGCCGATATCCATGAGAATTCGCAAGAGATCCACGGGTTTTTGGTTCCCGATCCGGAAGGTTGTTACCGAACAAAACC
This sequence comes from Candidatus Hodarchaeota archaeon, assembly GCA_016840025.1. Next base: position 46,115 of record JAEOTF010000166.1, on the reverse strand, counting down.
GTCCGATGTAGTCCTTTAACGCATCCGGTGGTGCTAAGTGCTGAACTTCCTGCATGGTCTGGAGATATGACTCATTCCCAACCGCATCAGGACACGGGGCCACTAACACGATTTTTCCAGATCCATCTTTACGGACCGCGTTCCATGCCGCATGAACACCTTTGCCAGACTGGTACAGGTTAATCCCGAGCGTTCCCACCGCGACAATGACCAAATCGGCGGGGGCATCGACCTGGACGGTCCGCATGGCCGTAATCAGAGGGAGGGCGACGCGGTGGAGCTGGAGCAGATGACCAGCGTTCATGTAAACTAGCCGCCCCTCATCCACGATGGTGTCAATCCCGAACACCGGGACCTGCCGCATCGTCTTTTCCACGATGTCGGCAATATCCCCGATCACTGGATTGCCCTGGGTATTGCCTAACCGACACTCGGGTTTAAACCCCAGTTCTTCATCAAACATGCGGGGATGGTTTGTCCCTACCGTTTCTCTTGAAGCTATACCTGGTACTATAGATTTGATAGTTCCCGCCACCCCTGCAAAATAGTGAAGTTCAGAATCGGTTACCGGAATAACAATTGCAGCCTTGACGACTCTTTCATCCAGTTTAATTGGTGTTCCTGCTTCTGATTTCCCTATTGCCACGTTTCCTTCATCACAAGAATGGATTTCAATAATATCATTGTATTCTTCAAGGATTTTTTTACCAAATATTTTGACCATCCCATCAGGGGAAGGAGGTTTATGAGTTCCTGCTGCAACTAAAATCGTAATATCTTCCCTTTTCACGCCTATTTCTTGTAGATAGGGGATAAATAAAGGTAGCAGGATCTTTGTGTGGATGTTAGGTCGGGTATTATCATCAACAATCACTACAACCTTTTTGGGCGATTGATAATACTCTTTAATTAACTCTGAAAGAGGCTTATCTCCTTCAGGAGGATTTTCTAAGACTTCTCGTAGTTTTTTCTCAACATTATCAAAGTCTGGTTTCTTTGTTTCAGTCCTTAAGACTTGAATCACGCCTTGATAGCCCTCAGGTAGGAAACCTTCTAACCAGCGGTCTCCATAAGGTAATCGCGTATCTCCGGATTCTGGATTTGACATGATTTTACCTTCCTTTGTTAAGGTCTAAATGGTTTTTGTTATCTTAATAACTTTAATGTAATGCACCAAATACCGATTTATGGCGAACTTCTATGTTTAGGGAAGAAGATGGGCATTTTGACGATTTTTTTTTAATAAACATCTTAAATTAGGGAATTATAGGAAGTTTGAAATAATATTAGAGTTTGTTGTTTCATAACAAAAAATATTCATCTATACTTTTGTGTCTCACTGAGAGGTTTAATAATAAAAACAAAAAAGTATTTGTGATTTAATTGTAAAGATAGATTATCTATTACATATCTCTAATAAAAGACATCAAAAGGAACGTAACCACATGCCCCGAGCTAAAAAGGGAGACCCCGAAACCGAAAACGACGAAGATACTACAACAGAAAAGAAGACTAGTAAAAAGACTACGAAAGAGTCTACGAAAGAGAAAGAAATTACCAATATCTCTGATTTACCCGGTATTGGGCCCACAACTGCTAAAAAACTCGAAGATGCGGGTTATATTACGCTTGAATCAGTTGCCACGGCATCCCTCAGTGAACTAAGTGAATTATCCTCGCTTGGGGAGAAAACAGCCGCTAAGATTGTAGAAGTCGCTCGTTCGTCTCTAAAACTTGATTTTAGTACTGCTGATGTAATTCTTGAGAGTCGTAAGAAAATTAACCGCATAACAACTGGATCATCAGCATTAGATGGCTTATTCGGCGGTGGGATCGAAAGTCGAGGAATCACAGAATTCTTTGGTGAATATCGTACCGGTAAAACCCAGATTGCCCTGCAACTAGCGGTAACATGTCAGTTGCCTATAGACCAGGGTGGGTTACTTAAGGACGCTGATGACCCCATCAAGGTTCTATGGGTTGATAGCGAGGGAACATTTCGCCCAGAACGTATTGTAGAGATGTGTGAACGTTATCCGGATCTTAATTCTGATCAAGTCCTCAAAAACATAATTGTCGGCAGAGCTTACAATTCTGATCATCAGATCGTCCTTGCAGAAGAAGGAGCTAAGAGAGCCCAACGTGAGAATATTGGTGTAGTAGTTATTGACTCCTTGATTGCTCATTTTCGGGCTGAATATGTGGGTCGAGGAACATTAGCAACTCGCCAGCAGAAATTAAACCGCCATATCCATACTGTTCTCCGGGCCGCCGAAATTTCCAATATAGCAGTTGTTGTTACCAACCAGGTTCATGCGAAACCCGATACCTTCTTTGGCGATCCTAACAAACCCGTTGGAGGACATATTGTTGCCCATGCGGCTACAACACGTGTCGGCCTTCGGAAAGGTAAGGCTATTAGAAGAATAGCTCGTATTGTCGACAGTCCCCTCTTACCCGAAAGCGAGGCGGTCTTCACTATTACTCCTCAAGGAATTTTCGACGAGTAATTACACTAAATATGTTTCTCTAACTCCAGAAATAACCCGTTTTGAAGTATTTGACCAATTTCATACTCTATAAAGCGGTTAACTGCTTGATCTCCAACTTGGGCTTAATGGAGCTTATTACGAAACTTTTTTTCTTTAAGTAAGCCAGACCAAAAGTTGCCGATTGTGTTCTTCTTTTCTCCCTTGATCATATGTGTGCTTTTCCTGTAGATGTGTGGATAAAAAGAGGGATGCAAAACCTTTATTTCTCAGGGGAAAAGGTTTCTAATAAAGTCATTTCTTCTTTTGCTCAAGAAAAGTTTGGAAATCTCGCGGGATATGCCCAAGAGTTCTTGTTTCATTACTTGCGGACAGAAAATTTATTTGCAAAAACGAAACGAAAAAAAACCAAAAAATAAGCATAATTATCGGAAAATCATTAGAACCTCTTTTAATATTTCTTCTCTTCATTATTGATCTTTTGAGGAATTTAAAAAAGGAACAGGATACATTAGACTGAAGAGACATGGCTGGAAAATCAGCTGAAAAATCAGTCAAGATGAGAAAGGAAGAAATTCGACAACAAGCCGTAGAGTATTTCCAGCAAGGGAGAACAATACCTGAAATAGCAGAATTACTAAGCCTTAATAGAGTGGGTACTCTAAGAGCGATACCTAATAGCATTATAAGAAAGAGGATTGAAGAATTATTAAGAGAAGGAAAGGGGAATAGTCAAATTGGGAAACTTATTGGTATAGATAAAAAAACAGTAAAGAATCATATTAAGAAGGGAGGTATTGTTAATCCAAATGCAACCAAAATAATAAAGCTCTTCTCAAATTATGTGCCATTAAATGAGATAAGTAAAAACCTAAATATGAATATACAACAGGTTATTGCTTTAATCCCAGATTCATTACGAAAGTCACGGCTTAAAGAGCTTTATATTGAATTGAATTTAACATATGATGAAATATGCATTAGGTTAGGGATTTCTAGAAGTTCATTAAAAAAATGGTTAAGAAAATACAAATTATCATGTAAACATCCAAATGCTGGGAAGGAACTCAAGATATATCCCAAAAATGAAATAATTAATGATTATTTTCAACTCAATCCAATCGAATCAATTGTTAAAAAAAGAGGTTTCCCTAAGACCACAATACAAAGAATCCTACATGAGGAGGGAATTCAAACGGATAGGGCTCTTGCAAGTATCAGAGAACATGTTAAAGGCACTTATAACCTTTTTTTCTCCCGATATTTAAGAGAAGTCATTGTTGGTGAGTTGTTGGGTGATTTTAGTATTGAATATCAAAAGATACAAACAATTAAAGAGATTTCACAAGCAGAATACATTGATGTTATTAAAACTCTTCAAAACTTAAGGATGAAAGATGCCAATGAGATAAAAAAAGCTATATCAACTTTCAATTATTCATTAGAAGTAATTCGTAATTTCTCAATGGCACGTTTTCGTTGTTGCATGTCAATCTTATCTTTACCTTGGGCTCAGCATTTGAAACAAATTTTTGAAAACAATGGTGTTATGTTAACACCAAAAATCAATTGTTCACCTTTCAGTGGATATCCTACAATTGACCTGTGGAGTTGTTATTCTATACAAGCTGTTGACATATATAAAGAGTGGTATCCAAATGGAACCAAAATTGTCCCCCGAAACTTACAAATAACACCTACTATACTTCTACATTGGTTTATAGGTGATGGTAGTTACAATGACACTGAGATTAGCTTCAGTACTCACAGTTTTCCCCCTAATGATGTCGATTGGCTTGTTTATCTTCTCAACAAAACTTTGGGCATCAAGTCGCATTGGCGATACGATAAATCAAGCCCTAACAATGATCAACCATTCTTAGTAATTGGTCGTCAAAGAGACAGGCAAATTTTTTTTGAATATATTGAAGAGTCTGATTCTCTATCACTATCCCTAGCTAAAACAATTTTTCCTTGGAAATTCGATGGGAAATTACGCAAAAAGGATGTCATGTGCTCGAAACAATATCATCAGACTCTTTATAATTGTCTTGAAAATAATGAAAAGATATATTCATTGATACGAAAATGTATTGACAATTATTATTTCAAAAATAAAGAGTAAAATCATATAATTAACTTAATAAAATGAAGTTTAGGAAATTTCTTTATCCCATTACATTTTATGTTCCTACACGCCAACTAGAGAGATATTTCCCTTGTTCAGGTGTTAATTGATCCAGTTTTATTCCTAAAGTCGCACATTTAAGATATGCAACATTATTATCTATCTCTTCTGGAATTTCGATGACTTTTCCACCAATCTCCTTAAGTTTTTCTTTGTTTTTAGCAATATGTTCTGTTGCTAAAGCTTGTAAGGCAAACGAAAGATCCATTACATCTGGAGGGTGGCCTTCCGCCGCTGCCAAGTTAATTAGCCGTCCCTCGCCTAATAAGTTAATTTGTCTACCATCTTCTAGAATATACTGTTCCACAAATGGTCTGATCTGTATTTTCTCCTTTGCTAAGTTCTCCAAGTCGTCAATGTTTATCTCCACATTGAAGTGGCCCGTGTTTGACACTGTCACGCCGCTCTTCATCACCTCAAAGTGTTCTTTCCGCACTACATCTTTACACCCTGTCGCCGTAATGATGATGTCCGCAATTTTCGCTGCTTCTATCATTGGCATTACTTCCATCCCTTCCATCACTGCTTGCAATGCAGCATGTGGTTCTATTTCTGTTATTATCACTCTACTTGCCCCCATTCCTTTTGCTCTCATTGCCACCCCTTTTCCGCAGTGTCCGTATCCTGAAACTACAAATACCTTTGAAGCAATTAAATCCGCAGTTGCTCGTAATATTCCATCAATACTTGACTGACCTGTTCCATAGACGTTGTCAAAAAGATTTTTACATGGAGATGAGTTTGTGGCCATAATTGGGTACAGCAATGCTCCATCTTCTGCCATCGCCTGGAGCCTAATTATTCCTGTTGTTGTTTCTTCTGCTCCACCCCACACGTTATCTATAACATCAGTGTTATCTCCAATAATCTCTTTTACAAGATCGATTTCTACTCCTTCTTCGCCTCGTTTTAATTTATGAAGCGTGCTTACTAGATCCGCCCCATCGTCAACTGTAATGTTAGGTCGTGCTTTAATTACGTTTCCAATTGAGCGATAATATCCATTATCATCCATGAATTTCCATGCGTAAACGTTGACGCCTTTTTTCACTAAAGCAGCTGTAATTTCATCTTGTGTCGATAACGGATTAGATGCACACAAATGGACTTCTGCTCCTCCTGCTAGCCATGCTTCACATAATTGAGAAGTCTCTTTTGTGACATGAAGGCAGGCGCCGATAACAACATCTTTCAATGGTTTTTCTTTTCTAAATCTTTCTTTTATCTGTTGAAGTACGGGCATTCTGGAAGCGGCCCACATCATTGTTTTTAATCCTTTATCCGTTAGATCTAAGGAGCGTATCTCGTAGTTTGCTCCTTTTTCAGTTATGATTTCAGACATTCCATCACCATTTTGCCAATTATGTCGTATCTTTTAGATTTATTGTTTTGTTATCAAAATCTGGGGCATTTAAGCATTTTTCTATAGTTTTTATATTCTTAGTATTTAGTTTTTGATTGAATGAATAATTGTAATGGATAGATACAGTAGAAGAGGTTCTATTATTTAAAGTATTTTTCCCTCTCTTTCGCTGATCAAGCTTTAGCACTGGCGTGGTTAGTCAAAAATAAAGAAACGGTCAAATCTAAGGGTGGCGTAGTGTTAGATATCCCTGTAGAAGTGGATCAAGAAGTTGCTATATTAAAGCTCGAAGCAATGGGAATTCAGTGTGATACAATCACAGAAAGGCAACACCAATATCTTACGGGATGGAAAGAAGGAACAGGCTAGAAGCGCTCTTCTTCGCCCCTTTTCATTTCTTCATCCGGATAGTTGCCTTAGTTGATTCTTTTTCATCCATAGCTAGGTTTTTTCATAGCCCACTAGCAGAAAAACTAATAAATTTCTATATTTCAACCTTCTAGCTCACTATAACCTTTAAATAGTTTATCGGTGAAAAAAAAGCCCCTTTTTTTAAATAAGAACTCCTGAATCTCCTCTATAACGTAAAAGAAAGGGTATTCAGGTGGAGGATGGGGAGAATCAGAGTTGCTCTTAAGTTACTCCACTACTTTAATCTATATAGAAGCAAGATGGCACAGAAGGTTGTTTATTCCCGTATAACGAAAGAGGTTGAAGGTCCTAAGTATGTTTCACAAAATTTCAAGACATCTCTTAAATCCGTTCCCCCTAAAATCAATAGACATACAGATAAAATAATTTATGAGGCACTCGCTCAGATTGGTCCTGCGAATCGTACTCGATTATGCCAAAAAACAGACATCCCACGAACGACTATGTTTGAAGGGCTTAAACGACTAATAGAAAATGGATTCATTCGTGAATTTACAGTTCGTAGTGAAAAAGCTAGTCGGGGTCGTCCACAAAAATATTATGAAACAATAGATCCTAGTTCTGACCATAAGAATCGGGAAGACACCCAGGAAGAAATCATTAGAAATTTGCTTATCTATACGCCAGAGATTGACGTATTCTGCGCCAAACTTGCTGACCTTGGTCCTGTGCCTATTTCACGCACCTCAATGGATCTTTTTGGTTCTTCTGATGAAATAGAAGCGTTTGTCACCCAGCAATCGCTCTTTTATCAGGTGGCCTTAGGTCAAGGCGACACCCCTGCTGAGGGATTATTTGGACCTTTTCCTGTTAAGGCTCATCGGGACAAATTAGCTTATGTCTACAGTTTTACGAATTATGATTCAACCGTCAGCGATCCTAGGCTAGTTTCAGGAACCCATGCAATCGTCGTAATTATATTTCCTGAAAATCTTGAACTTTTCTTTCCCTCACGGAAAAAAATGCAGGCTGCAATAACCTCAATTCTAGAAAATATCGGTGATCTTTCGAAACTACCCCACAATTTTGCTTCTCAAATACGAAACAAAACTACTCTCTTATTACACTCAAATTCAGCCCTCTCTATTCTTGGATATTAGTATACATAGCAATTAAAGGTTTCCGTTCAAAATTAAAAAAGAAATGGGGTTAGGTAGTTTATATTAGTCCTCATATTTGAAAGAAAGCTTAACTTTCGCTCTATAGACTACAACCTTACCCTCATCAACCTTAGCATCGAGTTCAATAACTTCAGCAATGCGGATATCTCGCAAGGATTTGGCTGCTTTCGCTACGATTGCGTTTACAGCATCTTCCCAGCCTTTGGGTGAACTACCCGCAAGTTCAATAAATTTGTATACACTATCTGTCATTTTTGAGTTGCTCCGTTAATTTCATTTCTATAACTCTCGCTTATTGAAAAAGGTTTATCATGTCTGGAATTTGTCTATTTTCTTTATATGGTAGTTTTTTTGGCAAGAGACTTTGGAAAAGCTCCCTTTTACTACAAAAAGATTTTTTTTCCTTTGAAAGACTAAAAAAGGAGAAAAATCGCTCCCAAAATTAATTTTTTTTCCTTAAAGCCTCTCCCAGATTTTCATAGCAAGTTCTTGGCACTTTTCACTAATAATCTTTAAATTTATATCTGGAATTCGTCGTTCTTCCATACAAATACGTCCGTTGATTATAGTTGTTGCGATAGAAGTGTTGAGAACCCCGAACATAATATGTCCAAGAACATTGTATGGGGTAATTGGACTTTTTGGGTAATAATCAGTAATTACAACATCGGCCTTCTTTCCGACTATTAGATTTCCTGTGTTTACACCCGTTACCTTTTTCACAATCATTGGATTCGTCTTGAAGAGCGCGTCATATACTTCTACGGTACCAATGGTGTTATTTTGATATACATGTTTGTGAATAAGATTTGCGACCAATAGCTCATCTTTCATGTCCGCTGACATACCGTCTGTTCCAAGACCGAACGAGATATAATGCTCTTTAAACTTAAAAATATCCATGGCCCCTACTGCATTGTTCATATTAGAACGCGGTTGGTGAGAGACATTGGAGTCAGCCTTTTTGATGGTTTTATAATCTTTATCTTTAATGTGGATACAATGTGCAAGAACTGATTTAGAATTGAGCAGTTTATACTTGTTTAAACGTTCAATCACTGTCATATTGTATTTTTGGCGCGTATCTTCCATATCTGCCTTACCCTCGGCCACATGAATATGTACTCCTGTATTAAGGTCTTCAACAATTTGTTGTGCTCCTTCCATTGTCTCTGGTTCTAGGGTGAAAGATGCATGTAAACCTACAAGACCATGCACCATATCATCATTAACTTTTTGACACTTTTCAATAAATCGTCTATTTTCTTTTAGTCCATCTTTTGCCTCTTCTGAGCCATTTCTGTCAGTTGTTTCATAACAAAGAGAGGAACGTACTCCTAACTCTCTTGCTGCTTTTTCAATCTCATCCAAGCTGTCTTTAATAAATGAAGGCGAAGCATGATGGTCGATTACTGTACAAGTTCCGTTCTGAACCGCCTCGATATAGCCAAGTAGGGCACTATAGTATGTATCTTGCCCTCTTAAGTCTTTTACTGATTCATCTGCGTCTAAAACACGATCCAATTTCCACCATAAATTCTCCAGCACATTTACGAAACCTGGAGGGAATGATTCTAGGGGCATTCCTGTAGCAAAAGCAGAATAGAAATGCATATGTGCATTGATAAAACCCGGCATGACTGCTCTCCCCTCTGCGTCAATTATCTTGTGTGCTTCTGAAGAATATTTGTTCAATTCTTCTGTTGTACCTATTTGATCAATTAAATCCTCTTTAATTAGAATCGCACCGTCTTTAATCACTTGGTTTTTCTCATTAAGGGTTAATATATATCCGTGTTTAATAAGAATGTTCATTTTACATCCAAACCTTCATTTAAGACAAGATGGCGTTTTATAGATTTACTATACGGTCAAAAATGTATCCTGATGTAGTTATGTAATTCAATTGAATAGTTATTTGAATTTTACAATCTTCTTATTATTTTCACTCTAGCCTTTTTTTAAGTCTTTTTTTTGATTTCGGGGATTTTTTAAATTTTTATACGAGGAACGATAGCTTGTTTGAACTTAATTACATGTTTTAATATTAATAAGGATTTTATATCATTTTTCAGGATAATAACCTGCTCATTAAGAGATTTTTAGAGGGGATGTAATTCTAAAGAGAGTTTTGGGCTGAAATTCATTAGGAATATATCTAAATAACTAGGTTTCTGGAATTTGTTAAGAGTACAGCTGTTAAAATAGTTTCTTAAAGAAAAAGAAGAAAAAGATTAAGTCAAGTAACAAATTTTATTTTTTCCAAGAGAAGAAAACATTTTCTACTAAATAATAGTTGGAAAACTCCCGTCTCCCCTCTGAACAGCATTTATTAACCACAGATTGACCACTAAGAAGCGTGATACTAAACTATGAGCCGAATATTAGTCATTGGTGGCGGTACAGCAGGAATGCATACCGCTATGGCATTTGCTGAACTGGGAATCAAAGTTGATCTCATTGAAAAGGAGAGAAGCATTGGGGGTGTTCTAAAAGATCTTGGATTTGTATTCCCTAGCGATGATTGTGCTTTGTGCTATGAATCCTCAAACACGATTTTTGGCGATAATCAGATTAGAAAATGCCAATATCGAGCGGGATTTGAATACTTAAACAATTTAGAACTTCATTCCTTGAGTCAGATAAGTCACTTTGGCCATAAAAAGGACGGAAAAATCACTGCAACGATTGTTTCCGAACCATTGTTGATTGATCCTACGAAATGTGTTACCTGTGGCGCTTGCGTAGATGGCTGTCCTTTAGGAGCTGTCTCCAAAACGCATGTCCAAGCCATACCAAGTACTTTATTTATTGACCCTGAAAAATGTGATCCTGCGGAATGTAAGAAAGAATGTTTAGAAGCCTGTAAACTAGAAGCAATAGACCTTCAAGCCAAACCGAAAGAGACCTTAGCTGACTTTGATGCAGTAATTCTAGCTTCTGGTTTTAATGAAACATGTCCACCAATTGAAGCTTATGCTGTCCAAGAAAAAGCTGTCATTAATCAAATTGAATTAGCTCACAAACTCGATCCTACGCGATCGAATTCTGGTTTAGATGAAAAAGTAAAGACTGTTGTTATGGTGCAGTGTGTGGGAAGTCGTGACCCACGCTACAATGCAGAATGTTCCAGTCTATGCTGCACTTATGCGCTCAAACATGCAATTAAACTGAAAGAAATAGGAATTGAGAATGTTTTCATTCTTTATATGGATATTCGAACATTAAATAACCTTGAAAGCTACTACATAAAAGCCAGAGATGAGGGAGTGAAGTTTATGCGAGGAAGACCTGGACTTATCGAGAAACGAGGTGAAAGTTTACTGGTTCATACTGAAAATACTCTCACGGGAACTTATGAACAGATAGAAGCAGATCTCGTTGTCTTGAGTACTGGTTTGGAAAAGATAAGCGTCTCCTTACCATCTAAGGGTCATATTTTTTGGGTGGGGGCTGCTTCAGATTTACAAAACATACCTCAGAGTATAAATGATGCCAGATCAAAAGCATGGCAAGTTTTCAGCAGTTTAAATTAAATAATATAGCAATAAATCTTCCTATAGCGTCTGTAATCTAAGTTGTGGGTGTCACTATGACTATTGCGGTAATATGCAGTTGCGGTAAAACACTCAATCAAAAAATGGATTTAAATGAGATAGAGAGCTATCTAGCTCCTCATGTAAAAGAAACGATCTCTATAAACAATCTCTGTAAGTCCCAAAGACGACTACCCCAAGATAACCTAATTATCTGCGCATGTTCTCAGAATATTCTGGAGCCTGTGGTTGGTTCTCACCATTTCGGTAATAGAGAATATGTCGACTTACGCCAGATTTCAAAGTGGGAGAGTGATGCTAAGATTAAAGAAAAGGCAGTAAACGCAATAATAGAGGGTATTTTTGCTAAAAGGCTTAATGATTCGCCTACTCCGCAAAGAAATATTGATTTATCCGATAAACCAGTGGTAGTAACAGGAAATGGCCTATCAACGGTAATAACCGCTCTAAACCTCATAAATCATGGGATCGATGTCGTTATTATCAGTGATTCTCTAATAAATGAGTCCGATCAGCTAAAAACCTCGATTCAAAGCAATGAATCAGTAAATGACTTAAAAAGAATGATTAAAAAGCTCAAAGAGTCGAAAAACGTAAACATCTATGAAGAGATAGGCGGTCTTTCGGTTAAGGGACATGTTGGAAATTTTCAGTTCTCGCTCGAGGATAAGGAAGGCAAAACGCAGTATATTGATTCAGGGTTAATTGTTTTAGGGGGAGATATGAGTGAATGGAAACCACCAGAACTCGAACTGAGTGATAAAATTACCACTTGGACGAGCTACCAAGGAAATAAAAAACTAAAAGGAAATATAGTAGTTGTGCAATGTGTTGGGAGTAGAACAGAAGAACGACCTTATTGTTCAGGGTATTGCTGTTCAAAAGCCGTAAATTCTAGTATAACCCTTCAAGGAAAGAACAAACAGGTTACTATTCTTCATAAGGGGATTCGTACAATAGGCAAGGATGAACTCAATTATGTTAATGCAAGGGAAAAAGGCGTCCGCTTCATTAGGGGGGGAACCAGTGGTCTCGATATTGCTTCCGACGGTAAAATCATAGTAGCTGCTGAGAATGTAATCAATCAAACCAAGACTGAATTATTAGCAGATCATGTAATCCTTTCAGCAGCTATGTTGCCCAATCAATTTTCGACCAACATCGCTCAGTCTTTAGGAATACCCTTAGATCCGAGTAGTGGCTTTATTAAACCGATTTATACCAAATTAAGAACCGAAAGGACACAAATCCCTGGTGTTTTCACTACAATAAATCTAACGCAGCCTGCTTCTATTGTAGAAACCTCACACTCTGTTGACTCGGTTAGCTTGGAAGTTCTAAGACTTATTAAGAATGGAATGACCCGAACTAATGAGATAGCAACAGTTGAAATAGAAAAATGCACTAAATGTGAGATATGTGTTACTCGATGTCCTGCCCAAGCAATCGATTTAACGGAAGAGGCTGTTTCAGTTGACACGAATTCTTGTCAGGGATGCGGATTGTGTACGAGTGTATGTCCCACTGGAGCTATCAAACTTCACAATTTAGATATAATTACCATGCAACAACAGATCCAAAAAACAGCGGAATTATTTAAGAAAAATCTCTTGGACACACCGCTTGTTTTTTCATTCACCTGTAAAGAGTGTAGTCTCGCTGCAATAGATATAGCCTCTGAAACAGGGCGTATAAAGAAACCAATTATTCCTATTGTGTTTCCTTGTGGCGGCAGAATCTCTCCAATTGAGATATTAACTGCTTTAGACGGAGGGGCAGACGCAATAATAACAACAGTCTGTGCGCACTGTCACAATGCGAAAGGGGAAATTTTAGGACTTGAAAGCTCCCAAATAGTAAGTAAGATACTAGATGTAACGAAAGGGGAAGGATGGCGGTGTCAAGCTATCAAAACCTACGCTGCAGAACCTGACAAATATCATGCGATTATTGAGGACATTTGGAGCCATTTCTAATATAAAAATTAAGAGAAGTGAAAAAAATGAGTTCAACTACCGTTCTTATTTCAGAGGAGTGGCGTGGGAAAAGGAACGACATATATGATATTATCAGAAAACTCGCTCTAAAGAAGCCATCAAAGAAAGTTTTAGTGCCCGACCATCTTCTGGGATGGTCAGAGGTCATAAATAATCCCATGCGATGCATGTTTTGTCAATTGTGTGAACCAGAATGTGAACAGGATGCTATAGAAGTTAGAAATATCCTTAATCTTGCTGAAATATCTGCCTACACTTCCAGTGAACTGCAAGAACTTCCGGAGAACTACCGTACCCTTATGAGTCTAATACAGAAAGTTGTCACAAATGAAACAAAGACTAAGGAAATCGAGTTCCCTTCGCTTTCTCTCTACCCCTTGGGGAAAATGAATATCGACCCAGCACTATGTATATCTTGTGAAAAGTGCGCGAATGTGTGTCCATATGAGTCAATGATACGAACGGGCTACTTTGACTTACCAACCATCTTTGAAGGCTATGACATCCCTGAGAGAGAGACTAAAAAAACATCAGCAGATTTTGAGCCACTAATAGTCTGCTTTTTTTGTCAATGGTGCACTTCCGCTGCGGCCGATCTAGCAGGCACTTCTCGTATGCAGTATCCGCCTAATATTCGAATAATCACGCTTCCATGCACTGGTAAGGTGGATCCTCTTTATGTCCTTACTGCCTTTGAAAAGGGTGCAGATGGTGTGATTGTTTCTGGTTGCATTAAACAACAGTGCCACTATATTGACGGCAACTATAAGGCGGAGAGACGTATTATTTTTCTTAAAGATGTCTTAGAAGAAATTGGGTTTGGCGAAAACCGCCTTTCCATGCATTTTATCTCCGCTTCAATGGCTCCCACTTTAGTAGAGACAATAAACGAAGCGGTTGAGCGAATCAAAAAACTTGGTCCAAATCCAGTCAAGTAGCACTTTTCTTAATGGGCTATGGCCTTCCTATACAGGCGAGGTACTAAAAATTTCCCAAAAAGGGCAAGAGTGCTACTGGTAAGCGGTCGTAAAATTCTATTCCCTGAAATACGTTTTATTCTACTTCTATTCTTTTTTGCCTCTTTCCATTCGTGTTGCAGTTCATTAATAAGTAAGGTTGAATATTTATCGGGCTCTATTGTCTTACCATTTAAGGAAGCAACCAAAGCTTTTGCTGATTTAATTGCGTTGCACATTCCTCCTCCATTAATTGGGTTAGCGAGTCCTAGAGCATCACCTACACCAACAAATAATTTTTCATCTCTATAGGCGTAGAACGGTTTTTGTAATGTATTAACATCTGCGGGTAGTTTTCCACCTCGAATTAGTGATCTATCAGCGGTCAGGTTTAAATTAAGGCATTCATTAAGCTCACTAATGAATTTGTCAAAACCTACACGTAAGGGAACACCAAAATCAATAGGGTGTCCGTACCCAACATTCACCCGTCCTGGTTTGGGGAAAACCCACCCATAACCAACCGTACTAGTCCAGGTTGCGAATACGATTGGTACTTGCGAATTTATAGGTATTTCTGCTAATCTACAAGCAAGTTTTTCGTCAGTAGAGTAAGAACGATTTAATAAAGTCCAGGACAACCTTGAATGTCCTAGCGCGACTACACTAAAATCACATTCATTAATCAGGTTTGGGAGGTTTTCCATAGTGATTGTTGTGTTTTTTATTTCGCCGCCCAGTTCTTTGACACGTTTCATGAGTACTTCTTGGATTTCTTGACGGTTCAGTAGGTGTTGAATAGGAGGATCAATATTAACTGGATATTTACGTTTATTAATTAAAAAAATGTACTCAGAAGTGGTGTGCTTGTCTTCATAAAATACTTCATACTCTTCAAGCCACTTAACATAGCGGGTATCCATCATCCCGCCACACGGCTTATCCCAAGTAATTCGACGTTCATGTACTTCCACTTCAATGCCTTTTTCCGCAAGAAGCATCCCTGTGACCAGACCAGCAATGTTACCGCCGAGAATTGTGACCTTCATGACTGTTAAGCATCCGTAACTGTTATTTAATGTTTTTATGCGAGAATTTAAATTTCATTAATGATTATCCGATTATTCTGATTAATCGTTCTTCCTCAAAGCAGTATAAAATTAATACTTATGAGACACTCTAAATTAACGGAGACTTAAAAAGTGGGTTCCAAGCAAAGCAACAGGATTGGTGTCTACATTTGCCACTGTGGTACGAATATTGCTGGCGTAGTTGATGTTGAAGAGGTCACCGAATATGTAAAAACTCTTCCACATGTCACAATTGCGCGTAATTATCAATACATGTGTTCTGAAACAGGACAAAATCTAATTAAAGACGATATTCTGGCAGATGCGGAAGAAAATAGGGTTAACCGCGTTGTTGTTTCTGCCTGTAGCCCGCGACTCCACGAGTTAACATTCCGCAAAGTTCTCACACAAGCTGGTCTGAATCCCTATTATTTTGAAATGGCCAATATTAGGGAACAGGACTCTTGGGTTCATATGAAAGCCCCAAAGAAAGCAACAGCCAAGGCTAAAGATCTTATCCGTATGGCAGCTGGAAAAGTAAATAAATTAGAACCCTTAAGCCCGATTGAGGTCGAGGTCAACCCTTCGGTATTAATTGTTGGTGGAGGAATTAGCGGTATTTCAGCAGCCTTAGATTTAGGAGAAGCTGGCTATAAAACCTGGTTGATTGAAAAAAGTCCAACCATTGGAGGAAATATGGCCCGTCTTGACAAAACTTTCCCCACGATGGATTGTAGTGCGTGTATACTCACACCGAAAATGTCGGAAACTTCTTGGAATGAAAATGTTGAGATAATTGCTAATGCAGAGGTCTCTCAAGTAGAGGGTTTTGTAGGCAGTTTTCATGTTCAGGTCGTAGAACATCCAAGATACGTTGACTCGGTGAAATGTAACGCTTGTGGTGACTGTCCCGATGTCTGTCCAGTTTCTGTTCCCAGTGAATTTGATCTAGGACTCGCCCCAAGAAAAGCTATCTACATCCCATTTCCACAGGCAATTCCGAATAAATACATCATCGATATGGATAAATGTATCCGATGTGATAAATGTGTCGAGGTATGCAAACCAGAAGCTATTGATTTTGATCAAAAACCAAAGATTCACGAGCTCAATCCAGGACAAATCATTGTAGCTACTGGCTTTGAGCCATATGATCCTTTGGAGGATAGTGATCGGTTAAAATACGGAGTTGCACCGAATGTCATCACTGGTCTTGAGATGGAGCGATTACTTAGTGCATCAGGACCTACACAAGGAAAGCTCTTTCGAGCTTCAGATGGGAAAAAACCAAAACGTGTGGCTTTTATTCAATGTGTAGGATCTCGTGACGTGAACACAAATCCATACTGTTCACGTGTATGCTGTATGTATTCACTTAAACACGCCCGAATGTTAAGGGAAAAAGATTCTACCATCCAAACAACCGTCTTCTATATGGATATTCGTGCTTTCGGAAAAGGCTATGAAGAGTTCTACGATATAGCCCAAAGAGACTATGGGGTAAAACTCATTCGTGGAAGAGTATCCCAGATTCTTGAAGACAAGAAAACCAATAACCTTTTGATCAAAGCAGAGGATACCTTGCTGGGAAGAAGAGTGAGCTTGGAATATGATCTTGTGGTTCTGGCTATTGGTGTTGTCCCAAGAAAAGACACTCTTGACTTGGTCAAAATGCTTAATATCTCTCAATCCGCTGACGGCTTCTTCCTTGAAGCACATCCTAAATTAGCTCCTGTAGATACCTCTATAAGAGGAATCTATATTTGTGGTGTCGCCCAAGGGCCTAAAGATATTCCTGATAGCGTTGCACAAGCCAAAGGGGCCTCATCTAGTGCTATTTCCCTGATCTCAAAGGGTTATGTAGAGATTGAGCCATATATTCCCGAAGTGGACACGGAAACCTGTCGTCGTTGTGGGATTTGTGAACAGATGTGCCCATACCACGCTATTACGGTTCAAGAGCTCTCTGCAGAAGTTAATGACGCACTTTGTCATGGATGCGGCGTGTGTGCCTCCGAATGCCCCGTGGGAGCTATACAACTGCGCCACTATAAAGACGAGCAGATCCTTGCCCAGATTGAGTCACTATTCCAAGAGGCTCCAGTAGAGAGCTCTAGTCAATAATGTTTGATAAACTCATGCTAGAACTCTGCCTTATATCGTAAAATAGCTACGATTCCACCGAAACTATAAAGTTGGGCTCCTTCTTCTGTTTCAGTAGAAATTATTTCTATTTTTGCTCCAGATTGTTCTGCTAGTTCTCCCAAATCCTCTATAATGTCTTTATAGGAGTCAATAGAGAGGCTACCGCCGCAAGAAGGACAAACTTCATTAGTGAACTCTTTTTCGAATTTTGTTTCCTCATCGACGGTAACATTGTTGGTGAAATTACATGAAGTACAGACTATATGTGCACGCTTTGAGGATAGTTTTTCACTTAATAATAGAGTATCTACCGCACCAGCCACTAAAAGCTGTCGTACCTCTCCCTCGCCATAAGAGACGAGACCAGATTCTCTATATAACAAATCCAAGAATTTTTGAACTAATTTCTTTTCTTGGACATATTTAACCCCCTCTAGTACATCTTCAGATTGAGCGACTAACTCTCGCATTCCTTGCATGTCGGCGGCATAGCCAATATCTACTATTTTGAGTATTTTCTTTTTTAAGCGATTATCTAAATAACTTGCTTCAGCAAACCGATTTTTCGAGGAGCCAGGTCCTCCAATTATTAATCCCTTTATTTCAATATCAGGATTCTCAACATAAAGGTCTTTCGCATAGCCGGCGACGCGTTTAAGATAACGAAGAACTGCTTCCTCATGAAGACGTTGAAATCGGACAGAGGATTGTCCTCCCGCCTTGTGTTTCTTGATAGCTCCACTTCGTGTGGTTTTCTTAATCTCTAGGTGTGTGCCGCGTAATATTGCGATAGTTGCGGTGGTTCCATCTAGGGTGATAAGTCCATAAGCATCTTTTTCAACAAGATGGTCCGCAAGATGAACTGTATGAAAAAATGAGTCACAAACATAGAGTTTTTTTGAAATAGGATTAGGCGGAGATATCATATGAAATTCATTCTTTCCAGTGGAAGTGACTCCGGCAAAAATGGCCAATCCACCCTGTGGTGATTTTGCCCCCATTTGCTTTAGTCTACCTACTAAACTTTGTAAGGCAGTAGTTACGTTTTTTCGTGTGGTTTTACTTCGGATATTCGCAGCAGTACCAATTTCATTGGTAAGTTCCGAGACAAAATCTGAAAGAACACGTTTAGGAGGGACATAAAGCGAAACAAGACAGGTAGATCCATCTTGCGATCTTTTATCGCTAAGTTCCTCTAATTTTCGTCGATAAACGAAATCTTTGAAAGTACTCGTCAATCGTAATCATCACGTAAATTCATTATAAGGTTTTATAGTTAACTTGGCGAAATCCAATGTTATTCTTTTTCATTCTAAAAATTATCTATTCAGAAACTCATTTTCCAAATAACTATGAAGAAAATCAGCCATCATAACAATCAATTGAAAGGTTTCAGCGTTTCTATCAAGAATAGGCGAATATTCACAAAGATCTATCCCAACTATAGTTATATCCTCTTTCAAGAGACAATCTAATATCCTTTTCATGTCGACACAAAAATTAGAGAATATAGAATCGAAAATTTCTTTCCTTTTAATCTTGTTTGTATGGGTTCTTAATAAATTATCTCCTAAAGCAATTTCAGCAACGGAAAACTCCTCTTTTTCCTTTAATCTTCCCTCTGTCCGAAATAGCTCGATTTTTTGCCTTACAGACAATGAATGGGTAAGAAAAAGATTTTTCAGCCAGTAACTTGAAAGATAAGGGCCATGATCAAAATAGTCCAAATCTATTGATATTAAAACTTGAGAATCATGAAAAAAACCCCCAAAGTCTGATTGAATACTATCACCAATTGTTTTTGCGAAAGCTCCATAATTTGCAGTTAATCCAGGCTCTTCACGACTGAACCAATCTTTTCCATTTGTACAAGCCATCCCCCAGCCACCTATGAAACCTGTCTGCGATAAAAAATCAGGTTGAAGCCAAAGTGAGTCGATAATGGAACCACCCCGATCATCATGAGCATCAATAACTAAAAGTTTAGTTTTTTTGGACTCATTCTGGAGTTTTCGCCATCTAAATCCAGTTAAAAAATGGGAAGGACATAAGTGAATAAATCTTTCATTTTTATCTATTAAATCAAGAATAGGTTGTGAATTTGTTCCTAAGGTATGATTAAAGGCACTAGAGTCATTCAATCGGACTACATTTTCACCTCTCGCCTTGGAAAAATAGGGATACGCAGTGGTTGGCGTTCTTACCTCAACCTCGTACCAGTATTTGAAAGGGAGTATATCATGAAATTGAGCAGTGGGATAGAGGGTGGCGATTTTTTGGATTTCTTTCCAAAGATAGAGCTCATCAATATAGACTTCAATGATGGAAAAATTTTTAGAACTTTGGAGAAATGGAAAAATATCTGACTTCATGATTATTTTACCAGTTGCCAGGTCGAAAGACTCAGCTAATTTAGATAAAGCCATTTGACCCAGATGAATAATAATAAACTTGATGAATAAAATGGTATTTTTCCTTAAAAAACGATGGAAAAAGAAAACCGGTGCCTCTCAATGGTCTCAAAAAAACAAAAATGGGGGTCACACAGTCACTGTCGTGTTTGTGGAAAGGCGGTACCCCCCGATATACAATACTGTTCCACGAGATGCGAAAATTTAATGATCAAAAGAAAGAAAGGGATACAGACAAGAACACGGCTCTATTATGTGGGCACAATCGGTCTTTTGATTATTTTCGTGATAATGTGGTTATTACAAACGCAGTCATGAAGGAAATAAGGATTTTTTGAACTGAAAATCGTCTAATATCGGCAGATACAGTCGAGTGGATAAGCATGAAGAGATTTTTGGTAACCTAACGAGCTGTGTAGAAGGTAAATAAGTTAAAAATAATGGATTTGAACCCGATAACCCCAGAAAGAATTACATTGGTTCTCTTCGAATGTGCACTAGAATTAGTACCCCAAACCTTAGCTCATCATCCCGCGGTGATTAAACAGAAAAAGAGAGAACGTTTCAGAGGGAATCCAATACTGGATATAGCGTTTCACCATACTGCAATGAATTCTTTGACTGATAGGGAAAAAAGAGGAAGACCCGATATAGTTCATAGTTGTTTATTATGGCTCTCTTCATCTTTTTTTTGGGATGAAGAAAGATTAAGGGTGTTTGTTCATACAATTAATGATTATTACTTTGAAGTTCCAAAAGAATGGCGTATTCCACCAAATCAAATCCGCTTTAATGGACTTATGCGAAAACTCTTTGAAAAAGGAGAATTAAAATTTGATTCTCAAAGAGTAGTTCTCAGAAAGAATACAATAGACCAAATAAGAAAATTTATCATGCCTACTTTTACTATCCTTTTTAGTAAAAGCGGTGAAAGGATGAGATTTAGAGAAATTTCAAAATTAATCCTCTCTAAAAATAACCCGCTTCTTCTCGTTGGTGGATATCAAAGGGGTGAAATAAACCCACAAATCATGAAATTAGCTGATCGAACAATAAGCCTCTCCGATAAAACACTTTCTTCGTTGGCAGTGACGTCTCGGCTGATAACCGCTCTAGAACTCGTAGAAGACGTAAATACATATAAATAATGCATTTTGAAGTAAAACTAGGTTTTTACTCCAATTCAAGAGAAAAAGAGCTGGCATTCATCCACTTTATGATTGGATGGAGGTTTGTGTGGATAAAAAGTTGTGTTAGAACAGTCTTCTACAATAAAAAGGAGACTTCTATTAATATTGAAACCATTGAAACCATCATTAAAACCAACCACAGAGTTCGTAATACTGGTTTTCATTATAACTCTGCCGATATTAGTCATACCGCTTATAGCCAATGCGGTAAAGCCTCCTGATTTGCTAGCAAAGGAGAGATCACCAAGCTCTCCTGAGGTTTTACATAGTGTTCAAACAGGTTGGCCTCAACAAACTCAAGGACCAATTTTTTCAACCCCATTAGCTGTAGATGTAAACCAAGACGATAAAGCAGACATTTTCTGTGGTTCATATGACGGAACAGTATATGGATGGAATTATGATGGACAAAACCTTCCTGGTTGGCCCAAGTCTACAGCAGGACCTGTTGCTTCATCTCCTGTGGCTGCGGATCTGGACTCGGATTCAATTCCAGAAATTATTTGTGGGTCTTATGATGGAAAGGTATATGCTTGGCATGCAGATGGCCAGAGTGTTTCCGGATGGCCTGTAACTACAGGAAGTTATGTTACTTGTTCTCCCGCAGTAGCAGATATCACTTCTGATGGGAAAAAAGAGATCATTGCAGGCTCATGGGATAATAAAGTCTATATATGGAACGCTACAGGTGCTTTATTACCTGGATGGCCACAAAGCACTTCAGGCTGGATTTTTGCATCACCTACAGTAGATGATGTGAATGCAGATGGAGAACTAGAGGTTATTGTCGGTAGTTGGGATAATAAAGTCTATGTATGGGACACCGAAGGTGCTTTATTATCTGGATGGCCACAAGAAACCCAAGGAGCCATTAAAGCTACAGCAGCTATTGCTGATGTTGATGAAGATGGAAGGAAAGAAATTTTTCTTGGTAGTTGGGATAAAAAAGTCTATGGTTGGAATCATGATGGGACTCTATTAACTGGTTGGCCTAAAGAAACGAATGGTGAAATTCTATCATCAGCTGTAATTGCAAATATTGATGGTACTTCAGGTTATGAAATAGTGGTGGGGTCTTATGATGGCAAGGTTTATGCGTGGCATGTGGATGGAAGTCTTGTCTCAGGCTGGCCTGTAATAACAAACAACGATATTCGGGGATCTCCTGCAGCAATAGATATCGATGGAGATGGAGCGCTTGAAATTATTTGTGGGTCCTTCGATTTTCAAATTTATGCATGGGAGTCAGATGGAGGAATAGTTGAAGGGTTTCCATGGAGTGTAGGCGCAGCAATTGAGTCATCGGTAGTTGTTGCTGATATAGACGGCGATAGTGATTTAGAAATCGCCCATGGAGCTAATGATCAATATATCCACATTTGGGACATTAGTACCGCTTGCACACCAAATCTTCGCTCATGGCCCATGTTTCATCATGATGTACGAAATACAGGTAATGTTGAAACTGGAACAGACGAATATACGGTTCCAGAGCTGCTTTTTGACCCTGTTTTAACAATAATTATTTTTATTACAATAACTATTTTTTCTTATTATTTATTAAGGCCCATAAAAAAGACTAAACCAGTTCAAGAAGGCAATTGATGCGGCTGCGGGGATTTTCAGAAAAATGGACTTCCCATAATCCTTTTGAACCCCGGTAGTTAGTCAATTGGAATGATATGCCAATTTCTGACTTGGAAGGCCAGAGTCCTAGACCGAGCTAGACGACAGCCGCATTTATAACAAATAATAACAGTTTTTAATGGTGCGCCGACCGGGATTCGAACCCGGCTATCTGCCTCTCCACATAAGAGGGGAGTTAGCAGTGTGGCAGACTGCAGTCATACCAGACTAGACCATCGGCGCTTTTATTTCTATTTAGGGGAATATCTACTTTCAAGATATCCTTTCAGTGAGATTTTTAATTCTTAATATTTATTTTCCAATATAAAAGGGAAAATGTGCCGCGGGCGTGATTTGAACACGCGACTTCCAGCGTTTATCTTAGGATAAACCGTAACTGGATCACCAATTATTAGGTAGATCTTCAGTCCAGCGCTCACGGAATCGTTGAATAACTGTTAGTTAATCAATACGAGCTCCCGGGTTTCTCTGCAGCAGAATATTAGAGAATTCAGACTGCACCTAAGCTACCGCGGCTTTTTATTGATTGTTTCTCATCCAATTGAAGTGTATTAAATAATTTATTGATTTATTAAATCGTTGAGAATTAATCCTTAAATGACCTAGATGGCTATAGTAGTGATTATTCCTCATCCAATTGATGGTCTTTTAAATAAAATAACCAAGAAGAAAGACAAATAAGACTGTATGAGTGGAGAAAAGGCTTCTACACTGTTCGGTGATGTTTTGTTCGAACCTTTCTGCTCCAGCGATAGTGACGCCATCGACTATTAGGAAAGCCGCATTGAGCGCATTTTTTATGACGAGCATGATATGAATGATTTCCACAACGACGACAACGTATATGTGTTTTTTTACCAGATCTTTTTCCTCGTGAAGGAGTTCCTTTTGTCATTTAAGCACACCTTTCCTATGGTGGAGAAACAAGTATAACATTATCTCCTCGGAGAATAATGCTGCCTAATTCTTCAAGCTCTCCGTTTTCATTAATCTGTTCCGCGTTTTCGAGAAATAAATTAAGATGTTGGTCGTAGGAACGAAGAACACCTCTTAGTTCGCGTCTTCCTTTTAATTTAAGTAGAATGGGCTTGTTTATTGCTCTTTCTAGTATTTCAAGCGGTCTATCCATCTTTCTTTAGATCTCCTTTGAAGAACCAACTCTATAGCAGAAGTGGCCTTCCAATTTCTTTCAAACTTAAATCTTTGGTTAAGTTCCCCAATAAGGTTAATTATCTTACTTGAAGCTTTTCTCCGAAATATAGAAGAAAAAAGCCTTACCTTACTAATGGGCGGGAAATTCTATGATTTCTAAATCCAAAGGTTTTTTAGTGATTTCTCCGAGTTTTGCTCCAGCTATAAATTTTAGCTTATGTTCAATCGCAAGATCAAGAAGTCTCTGAGTGATCACTCCATCAAATATGGCTCCATATAGATTCTCAGTATTGGCAAGAGTGACTCGTAGCTCACGGACTGGGACTCGGTGGAGAACAGTCATTGCTTTGTCCACCACAACTCCTTCATAAGTTCCCTTAACCTGTTTAATGAGACTCTCGATTTCGGCAGAAATTCCATGTTCTTTCTTCTTAGGTTTCTTTGTTTCAACTGTTTCTTTCTGAGAAACAGCAGGAGCAGCAGATGCTACCTCAGCTTCTTGATATGTAGCTGGAAGGGTAATTTTTTCTTCTTTTATGAACTGCTCAATTGGGAGCTTGGTACGTAATGATTTCAGAATTTCCTTTGAACTAAGCTCTTCTACTTCTCTTCCTTCGGGCGCACGGGCGATGTAGTCAATATCAGCAACTTGTAGCAATTCCTTGAGGATGAGGTCGCCCCCACGGTCACCATCGAGAAAAGCAGTGGTTACTTTTCTTTTAGTTATCTCAATAACTGTTTTAGGAATGCTTGTTCCTTCTACAGCGATAACATTCCGAAAGCCATGACGAAGAAGGGTAACTACATCAGCACGCCCTTCTACAACTATAAGTGAATCGCTTGCATTGATTCCTGATCCAGAAGGAAGCCCTTCGGGGCCATATTTCTGTACGACAGAAACTCGCGCTTGGCTCAAAACTTCTTCAACGATCGAAACCGACTCAGGAGCAACTTCACGATCCCACGTCTTTAGAATACTCGTTGCACGTTTTACAATTTGGGTTCGTTTAGATTCACGAACGTCTTCAATCTTTTGAAGAGTGATTTCTGCTACACAAGGTCCGACACGATCCACAGTCTCTAGAGAGGCAGCCAATATCGCTGTTTCGACACGATCCAGCGAAGAAGGTACTATAAATACACCTGTGGTTTTTCTTTGAGCCTTTTGATACTGAAGTTTCACAACTATACGGCCAATCCGACTAGTTTTCTGTAGCTCTCGTAAATCGAGCCCATCACCTAAAAGTCCTTCAGTTTGACCGAAAATTGCGCCAATTACGTCACTTCGTTCCGCCATTCCTTGAATCGAAAAATTTGCATTGATCAAGTATTTAACAGTAGATGTATCGATCTGATTTTGTGAATTCATAAGCGATCATCCTGATATTTTATTTTTTAAGAAGGTGAAAGTCTATTTAGACATCACGTTTGAAGATATAAGCATTATACTGAAATTTTAGTAAAGCTCGAACTTAATTTTAAAGTTCCTGTATATTTCTTTTTGTTTTTTGTTTTCCTTTTGTTAATTTATTAGTTTCTACCTTATAAAAAATAAAATGGGTTGGATATTATAAGTTTCTACTCTGATATGTGATGACATGTCTAATATAGAACAAGGTCCTCTAGTTTCTTTTTAGGTTTTTACGGACCCAAACTTGGTCTTCAATTAAAATAATGTTATGATACGTTTAAAGAATTAAATTCGAGGGCCTCTTGGTCACAATAACTAAGAACAAAGATTGTTTTATATAAAAAGAACTCCACTACCGAATAAAGCGGGTTATTTTAAAGATAATCCCATTTGCCGTGCTGAAACTATTTCTGAGCATTCATTATGGCGATAATTCACTCCATTAGCAGTGGACATTCCCGAAGTAGTCGCAATCAACAAGGAAATTGATTTAAAAGCAATCTAAAAAAACAGCTGGTGCCCAAGAAAAGTACAATAATGATGAACAAAAGGTGAAACAAACTTGGCAAGAATGCATGCTCGTCGAAAGGGAAAAAGCGGTTCAAAGCGGCCACCATGGACGAGTCCACCCAAATGGATAACCGACTCGCCAGAAGAAGTAGAAAGACTGGTTGTAGAAAAGGCTAGAGAAGGGATAAGCTCCGCGACTATCGGCCTTATCTTACGCGACTCACATGGCATTCCAAGCGTGCCTCGTATAACAAACAAATCCATCTCACAAATAATGAAAGAGCATGATCTTTACCCTAAATTACCCGAAGACCTATTGAATCTTATTAGACGAGCATCAAACCTTAGAAATCATCTTTCAGAACACAAGAAAGACCTTCATTCAAAAAGAGGACTCCAACTTCAAGAAGCTAAAGTTAGAAGACTTGTTAAATATTACCGGAAAACAGGCGTTCTTCCACCTGATTTCAAATATGATCCGAGCAAGGTTACATTTTATTTTCGCTAAAGAAAGCTTCTCCTATATCCATTAGAAAATTGACCGATTCTCTAATAAGGGAGTCTGGTCAATTTTGTATAGGCTGGTTGAAGACAATACAACCTCTCATAATTTTCCATCTTAGTTATGAGTGTGTGAAACTTAGGAAGAATCAAAAAAAGAGAAAAAAGAGGAGATAGGAAAGACTCTCAGGGAAATTTATGGTTGTATGAAGGAAACACTCTCCGATAAGGTTCGATATAAGCGAAATATCTTTTTGAAGCTTTCTGCGACAAAGCGATGTTATAGTACCAATGGGGGTCATTATACACCTTTATTTTATTCTTCCTTGTTTTTGTCTTGACCACCTTAATATGGTCACTCCACGAGGGAAAGTCGAGTGTCTCTTTTAGAAAACTTGCCAGTCGTTCGTTTTCAGACTCACTAAAATTATGCGTACATAGTTCATGTCTATAGTTGTGATAAGAACCGTCCTCGATGTGCCAAACATATAGTACATAAGGTGTGAAATCACTGTTTGTCAACCACTTAGGCAAAATCTTGATGTGTTTCACACGGGTAGATCTCTGCCTTTCTTCGTCTGTTGGAAATCTATGCCAGTCCCAAAACCACTCCCTTAGTTCAATGGAGTGTAGAGTTTTGAAACGCGAATGGTATGTAAATGATCCATCTTTACGGAGTCTTTTATAATAGTTGTAGTCAACGAAAGACTTGAGTCCTGTATTCGCAACCTTGTCTACTAGAGAATTAAGATAGTCGCAGTGTATGGATTTTTGGCTCACACAGAAAAAAGCGGTGTTCGAGTAACGAGTGAAGTTGCCGTTTTTGTCTCTGCGTACACTGTGTTCGAGATAGCCATCCGCAAATAATGAACCGATCAACTGTTCTCTGAATATCCTACCTATTGGAAAACTGTATTCTCTCATTGCCTTTTTCTTATGACTGAGGATGAGTGCTTCCTTTCTGTCTCTATGACAATAAGGTAACAACTTCTTAACCTTTTCGACAATGTTCCTTTCATGAAGTCCTCCAATGGGTGAAAGTTCCGCTGGACTCATCTCGAGGAAACAGTAAAAGGTGATAAGAAACAACCTGTTGTCACAGAGATTTTTAAGGTCTTTTTCTTCCAGTATTACGTCATCATTTGTCTGTAAAGACATTTTTTTCTCCATAACGTTTCTTTATTGTATTCTAGTCTAATTCGCGAACCTAAACATTCAATCACGAGACTAGAACACATTTTTTTCACAACGAATCTTTTATGTATTCATCAACATCATTTCATACGTTCCGCTTATAAAAGGATGAAGAGTTATGCTGACAAACACAGAGATAGTAAATGGGAAGTTAGTTTGGTTTTGGGAGAGATGATACTTCACTAATTTTTCAGAGCGTCTTTGGATGTATCGTCATTATATCTACTTTAGATGAAGGGGCTTTAATATCTTCTTTTTTGCTAGAATTAACCAGTGATATGGCCCTAATTCTGACAAAAGTAGTTAAAATTGCTCTGCCAGCTCATTAAGCAGTTTATCAAGCACCTCAGGTAAAATTATGGCACCTGCTGCGCCCTTGTGCCCTCCAACCTCTGATTGAGGTGCTATCAAAGCAAGGGAGTCTCGTAACATTGAAGCTGCATCAATTTGAGAATCAATGTTTTTTGGAATACGTAAGCTGAGTTTTAGCCGTTTCCCGTCATTAGTAACGGCAACACCTATTAATGGCTTCGTTAAGCCTTTTGACACCAATATTGAACCGATTGTGCCTATGATCGTCTCGTCAATTTTATTACGCCCATCAAGATATAGAAGGGGACCAAGATCGTTTATATGGTCCGACGCAAAAGTAAGAGCTGAAGATAGCTGTGCCCGATACTCCTTATAGATTTTTTGAGCTAATTGAGGGGATTTTCTTCGTTCTCCTAGAACCAATGCAATGGCGACATCAGCACTCCCCCTTCTCCCAAGTGAGTTTAACATGGATGAAAATTCCCTTGCGTCTCGTAAGAATGTGTTTTTAGGTTCTTTTTCAAGGATGTATACCTTTCTTATGATTTGCTGTACATCAGCATCATATTGAGTAATTAATGTATTAACTAAACGCTTTTTTTCTTCAGCCGATAAATTAGCTAGTGTTCTTGGTCGATTACCATCTACGACCTGAATTTGTAGCTCATCTAAGAGCTTTACCACGTTATCAAGTGAAACAAAGTCTAGATTTTCTAAAACCCGAAGTAATGGGCGAGTTTGACTTCCAAATACAGAAAAATCTACATTGTCGGATAGTAAAGACAAATCCTTAGCGGCTTGCACAATTTGATTATTAATTCCCTCGAAAGCCCCTTGTTTGCCGCTATCTTGCCGATCTCCTAAGGCTCCTATAATAGCATAGATAGAACCGTCTTTATTTTTAGGGTCTAGGGTAGAACAAATAAAATAGGCTGTTCCAGCCCCACTAAGTTCAGATGAACCGTCAATTCCATATAGATGCGGATTAAAAAACGTCAAACCAGGTGGGGTTGATTGAGAAACAATTTCATGATGATCAAGAATGATAACTGGACGATCTTTTGAGATTTTAGCTAGTGACTCTAACTTTGAACTGCCTAGATCAGTAAAAATTAACACATCCCAGTTTTTTTCAACTGTTAATTGGTTAATAAAATCATCATCAAGTGCTCTAATAATAGAAATGTGAAATCTCAGTTTCAATCTGATGAAAGCACGAGCCATCAAACCTGCTGCAGTAAGTCCATCAGCGTCATGATGAGAGATAATTCTTATTCTAATGTCTGGATCTAGGGTTTTTAAAAGTGTAACAACACTACTAATTCCATTTTCAAGAGAAACAGGCTCTATTTGCGTCTCATCCAGTTGAAATTTCTCCTTTTCATGCTGTAAGTTTGTCATTATAATTAGATATTTTCATTTCTATAGATCTCTCTAATAAATTTCTGAAAAAATCAATAAGTTATACCCATCCGATTAGTAAGAAAAAATCTGGTGCAGGGGACGGGATTCGAACCCGCGGAATTGCAAGGCATTTTTGTCTATGCCTGTCTGCACTACTGGATGGCCAATCTCATTCCCTTTTGGAAAGGGATCTTAAGTCCAGCGCCTTAAGTCTGAAGTCTTAATCTAGCCCATGAGACCATTTGACCTGGTTGCCACGAATAGCCATTGGCTATTCGACTTGGCTACCCCTGCATATTTCATTTTGTTAGCTGTATGATACTCCCATTATCTGCTTTAGGAGAGTTCTACAGGTATTTTTTGTCATACTTTTCATTAAGAAAAAAGTTTTGTTTGTTATAAACCTTCAAAATGTGCTCGTACAGGTATTTTAGTAATTTTTGAGGCAATTTCTTCTAAATCATGCACGGGAAGAGAGAGCTCCTCTTCTCTTCCCCTTAAACGAACCTTAAACTCTTGAGATCCATCAGGTACAAATACTCTATCTACACCTATTACTTTTAAGGGGGAAAATAATGATGCTAGCGTTACACGATAGTTTGACCCCATTTCAACGATCTTAACTTGTCTTTTTGCCTCTTTCGTGATCAAATTTAACAACCCAGGACTTTCTGATAATGGAGTTTTCGATCCTTTACCAACAGTTAGTACAATATAGCTGTTAACAACAATTGTCCCGTTCAATTCTACATTAGTAAGAAATGGAAATCTGTTCTCCACTTTCACCAGGAGCTTAGATATTTCTATATCCATTTCATCGATTTTTCCACTTCTTAATCGTGAAGAACAACGCTTACATAATACTCCAGTTCTTGCACAGAAATTACAAATGGGAGTCTTTACCATTAATTTGGCCTCATTGTGATATCCATCGAGAACCTCACACTACAGAGTTCGTGGTTATAATTTATCTGGATTTTTTGATGACCTCAAATAAAATATTTGGAGAATGCCAGTTTCGGCAAAATGATAGAAGGTTACTGTTGCCCAATCGCAAAATACCTGGGAACACTAAAATGTTTCTCTCATACATTTTTTCTAATATTCAAAGCCCTTTTCTCTTTTTTAATAGTTTAGATGGTGCGCCGACCGGGATTCGAACCCGGGTGTCCACAATAAAGTTTTCATTGATAGAAATCTCCAATGAAAAATGTTGTGGCTTGGGAGGCCACAGTCCTCACCAGGCTAGACTATCGGCGCACAAACCTTCTATTATTCTTTTTTTAGCTTTTAATGTTTTTTCTAGCTTATCATTGGAGAATATAACAATTACTTCTCTGCTATAAGGAATTACTATTAAAGAAGATAACTGCATCATCACTCAAGATCTACATCATTCTTATGTCAGAGGGGCTAGAGTAATCATCTGCAGCACCTTTGTTATATATTATTTTAGCAAAACCTTGTCTAATATATAAGATGATTGTTTTCTGGCAAATTTGAGTTACAGATTATTTTTTTGAAGTTTTTGCTTTAAAACTAGGTTATCATAAAGGCATATATTATATCCTGACTATGCTTTTAGTAATCTTTCTATTCAGATATTTCTATTTTGTCGATACTGTTTTTAGAAAATAGACGAATGAAAATACCATATGGAATTGAGCTCCAATCTTCATATTCGAGCCATAGAAGGAATAAAGTGGCCATCCCAATCTCTATGATGGCGAGAATGAATATAATACCGAACTGAACGGCTTCAGATTGAGTAATGACTCCTCCAAAAATGACTGCTGCAAATCCTAAAAGGATTGGATGAGGGAGCATAGTGAAGACTGTGTTAATACCAAGAAATTCCGCTTCTTTTCCTTCTGGAACCAGGTCCGCTGGAAGTGATTGAGTAATAGTCGAAAGCCCAACTGTCGCCATACCCCCTATCAGTGCATAAAGATATAGCTCCTCAACCCGGTTGCAGGTTAGCATGAGAAATATAAAGACCATGTATAGTATAGAAGAGAAGATGCCGACCTTAGCTTTCCCTAACATGCTCGTGAGAAAACCGACTGGTAATGCAAAAAGAAAGGCAGAAATAGTGAAGAAAACTAAAACTATAACAGTTTCATCGATGGATGCGTTCAGTCTCTTTTTTGCAAATAAGACCCAGAAGTACTTAACTGTGCCTGTTCCTAACCCCCAGAAGATTTGGCAAACTAACATCTTCCCAAACTCACCCTGCCCATAAGTCCAAAGATTCTCGGGTACCTTGAAAATCCTAGTTCGAGCGCTTTCTGGTGTGAGTCTTGGGTTGGCTTTTGGAACGGTGAGCCCTGTGATCAGCGTAACTAATAAAAACGCAGCTGCGATGATGAGAAACATTTCCGTGTATTTGTATTGTTTGACTAAAGGAGGGAAAATTAAAACGGCAATTCCTGTTCCTAGAGTCATAAATGAATCACGTGCGAGAGCCACCCAGCCTCGAGTATTTTCTACGAAGAGATCCGCCATAAGTGCTTGGAATGGCGTAGCGCTTATTCCCCGTGCTGTTGAAATTAAAATAAAGAGAATGATAGCGAGCAACCATAATTCGTTGTTATTCGTCAAAAAAAGATATGCTATAATGAAAAGTACTGCAATTAGCGTTCCACCTGTAATAATGAAGGGAATACGGTTACCATATCTGGATTGAAGTCCATCACTAACCGTTCCCGAGATAATTGCTGCAGCCATATACGCAATAACACACAAAGCCAATGTTATTGAGTATATAGACTTTTCCAGTCCCAACCCCCCTTCTTCTAGAGGTGAGATCATATAGTAGACTAGAAAAACTGTGAAAAAGCCTAATAAAAGCCCAATTCCAAAACAATAAATAGATGAGCCAACCAAAAGTCTGAAAAAGCGAGTTTGGGCTTGTGTCCGCCGAGATAGAGGAGAAGGACGCATAGGCGGAGTATTTTTTGGAGAAGTAGGCATCAGATAAGTAGATCAATTCAAGTTATTTATATTTTATTTTGGCAACACACGTCCCGACAAACAGAACTGTTTTCAATAATAGGATTCCTAAGAAACAGAAAGCCTGTCACAACGGAATGAACAGGACAAGGATAAAGTTGTATCGATAATTTATCAAACACCCCAACATTTACTCATGCGGGTCAAGGATCTCAAGAAGAGAAGAGAGTTAAGAAATATCCTTAGAGAATGGTTCAATCTACCGCCAGATTTAGATATGGGCTGGGATTTTGATTGGATTCTCTTCTCTATCAAAAACACCATCCGTCAGTCTTTGATTGTTTCTAAGATCGATACACACTGCCACATCTTTGTTCTAGCGTGCATGGGCGAGTTCGGATCTTGTGATGCGTCATCCAGTATAGATATGGCATTTGCGCATCTCATTCCGGCAGTTCCTTTTTCTGCCTCTAATTCTTTGCGAGCATCTTTTGCTGCTCTTCTAATATTCTTAGGAACCGCTTGATCCCTGGCAATCATATCCAATAATGCTTTAGATTGTTCTATTTTGTCATTAATATCATCGCTCATCATAATTCACCCCAAAGGACGCAATTTTAGTGTATTTGGAGAAAACGATGTCTTCAAACCTAATTTTTTTGATCCAAATGGGTTTAATAACCTGATTGGCTGGGTCTACAACACTAATTCGCAATTTTCCTTTACGGTTTTTAACCTTTACAAAAGGAGTTAATTGTTATGAAAGGTTGTGGGAAGCTCTCATAACAATCCCTGTTTATGTAGGATACACCGAATGGCTCAATTTCGGAAAAGGACATTTTTGTCAAGCACTAGCCCTTGGCTTTGCTACCCACATGCATTTCCATTGAGTGAGCAGGACTCAACTTTAGTCATTTCAACTGACTAGTGGCGCTTACCATGACTTCGCTTGACCTTTGTCATGGGAAGTTTTGTTCGCTCGTTAAACGTCTAACGGTGATCTTTTTCACGAACATGATCACAACACTGCCTGTCATACCAGGACAAGACATTGTATCTTTGACCCAACTTAAGCTCCACAACTAGCACAAAGGTAATCGCATGATCTATGTAGTCGTGTAAATGATAAACCTATGAATTAACCGCATAGCTGACAGTTTAAGAAAGACCCATCAATGAGAGTGCCAAGAATAGGCTCACTCTACACACTTGGGCTAGCATATCATCGACACTTTGATCAGATGTCGCGCAAAACCTGCACGTATAGATTTCATTTGAAATTAATCTCTGTATGCTCAAGTAGGCCACTGAGGACTGTTTCAAGCACATGACGAAGATTTTCTGTTGGAGTTTTCAATGCTTGATGTGTCAGCGATCAGTTGAACTCAATCAGTTATTTTTGCTACGCTAAATGGTCGCAGAAGGACACAAGTAGGTTTGATGGAGTTCTGTCCAACCCCAGCCGATTTTCCTACTGAAGAGGACATCCTCCATCATAATCAGGGGGATGACACACACATATAGGAGTTGGTAAGGGATGGGAGAAGGCTTATCTCAACTTACTCGAGTCCTAACGCGTAAATCTGGCAATTTACGCGGAATTAGCTGAGTTCAATTCCATAGTCAATCAATAACTATGAAGAGTGGCGAACGAGTATCTTAGTACGATATCGGTGAGATCTTGGTAAATATTGGTGAGTATTAAGTAGGTATTCGCGGGTAATAGTGATAAATGAGTTTCCATGAGGTCTAATGAGTTTTTCCATGAATCCCAAGGCCTAATAGCTGAGAAGTGTCCGTAGGTTGAATTACATTGCACTGCGGTTGTTATTGGCAGAATGGAGATAGTATTGATGAGAGTCCATCTTGGAGTGAATGGAGTGTAGTTAAGCACTGGAACGGCGAAAGAGCTATGCGTCCTGTTAAAAACTTCGTAAAGGTGAAGTTAACTTGTTCATCCATGAAGGTGCTGTTTAAATCGAGTCTATTATTCTTATTTCACTCCTAGTATAAAAAGTTTCGCGAATAGTTAATTCTAAAGCTTTTATGGTTCCGTTATTCTTTCTTCATTGGGTTTATAAGGGTTTGAAAAGTGATTGGTCTTGGTGTTTCACATTGTACTTTATTGCACGGAGTTTATAACCATTTGAAACCCCTAGTGTTAATCCCATAACAACCAAGGTAACTCAGTTTCGAAAAGAAAACTCACATTCTATTCATTAAATTATCGGAAACTGCTTAACGGACTTTATAAATCCTAAGCCCTTTTATGGAAGAATAATATATTTGAGAATTTAAGTAAGCAACGATTCACTTCCAGACATCTCTCTCCTTAAATTTATCTTAAAAACACGCACCTCCTTTTTTGCTCCTAGAAGACTAATGATGAAGTAAGAACATCTCCTCCAATTCGAAGATAACACTTCCTTAGAAACCTCATATATTTATCGATACCCAAGAAGTACAAGTGTTTTTGTAGCCAATTACAAAAATACAGCCTGCCCCTACGAAGAAACCCCTAGTCATTGAAAAAACTCATCTAGTATGATTCAAGAACTAAGAAGTATCCTCGAATTGTGGCGAAGACCACCACAACTGTAACAAGAGAGAATGCGAGTGGCCGAATTAAAACAAAACTATGCCTTTAGTATTAAAGAAGCACTGGAAAGAGCCGTTTTTTTGTTTGAAGAGAAACCAATAGAAGTGAAATTTACCAAAGAATTTTCAGGCGTTAATTTTGCCGGGATTAAGGTAGAAACAGCAACAAAAGGGCAAAAAATCACACTTCCTTTATTTTTAGCTAGAATCCTCCATAAACAAGGAGTTGTTGAGTATCTTAATGATCCTTCTCTAGCATTAAGTGATTTACATGCGAAACAGTGGGAGCAAGAACGGACCGCATCTTTACAAGAACTTCCCGAACATCTATACCTGCAATTAGTGCAAAAACTAAAGGAAATTAACGAAACCATTAGAACTAATCCTAGTGGATATTTAATTCAAGAACGGCAAAGATCCGAAACAGCATTCCGCCAGTTATTGTTAGACCGGGAAAATAAGATTCTTCGGAACTTGTCCAGTAGTTTTATTCCAACTGTGCAAAAGAACCTAACAGTGTCTGAATGTGTCTTGATCGAGTATCTTGTTGAGATTTTAAAAGAATGGGAAAATCAATTGCTTGGTATTAATCATGGTGAGGAGTAGATCCAGATGAGCGAAGGAAATCGTTTTAGTGACTTTTTTTATTCTTATGAAGATGAAACAGGGCAACATATCTACATTCAGGCTATGA
Organism: Candidatus Hodarchaeota archaeon; assembly: GCA_016840025.1. The sequence goes on along the minus strand of JAEOTF010000166.1, from coordinate 10,821 downwards.
GAAGTATGATAGCTGAAGATAAAACCCTATTAAAAATTGACTTTGATCACCTTATTCGATTTGATCCCCAATTAGCCAAAGACCTGATTGATGACCCTGATTACTATATCGTTGCTGCTACGGAAGCTCAAAAAGAGATAATTGAAAACGAAGATGAAGAGTTCCTTCAGCGGATTCGCACCGTTCATCCCTGCTTTGTTAATCCTCCGAAACATACCCATGTCTCTCTCCGAAAAATCCGTGCAGCTAACATTGGCCGTTTTATCAGCGTCCCAGGTATTATTACCCGAACGACAGAAGTTCGCCCACTTCTGGTTGAAGCTGCTTTCAAATGTATCCCTTGTGGAGAAAAAATCGTTCGGCCTCAACAGGATGGCCGGTACTCGCCCCCGTTTCAATGTCCTAATCCCGAATGTCAACGAAAAGGGCCTTTCAATTTGATTGAAAGCGAGTCCGAATTTATTGACTGGCAACGGATGGTTATCCAGGAACGTCCAGAAGATCTAACATCGGGTCAACTGCCTCAAAATTTTTCAGCTGTAATTCTGGGAGATTTGGTAGACGCCGCACGCCCCGGTGATCGTGTCAGACTAAATGGGGTTCTCCGGTCACAGCCCTTCCGTGCACTTAAAAGAGGACAGGTCGCGACATATAACAAGTTCTTAGAAGCCAATTCTGTTGAAAGAGAGGAAGAAGAATACGAAGAAATAATCATAACAGATGAAGATCGAGCAAGGATTGAAGAGCTGAGTCGTGACCCTTTCATCATTCGGAAAATAATTGAGAGTATCGCACCGTCTATCTATGGATACGCAGAAATTAAGGAAGCTATCGGCCTGTTATTATTTGGCGGTACCCCCAAAGTTACCGATGATGGAATGAAGATACGAGGGGAGTCTAATATCCTATTAGTGGGCGATCCAGGCGTTGGAAAGAGTCAAATTATACGATATGTCGTGGATCTCGCACCAAGAGGAGTATATACCTCTGGTAAGGGAGCGTCTGCCGCTGGGTTAACGGCGGCTGTAATAAGGGAAGGAGACACGGGTGAAATGACATTAGAGGCAGGTGCACTCGTATTAGCCGATAAGGGGATTTGTGGTATTGATGAATTTGATAAAATGAGTAATGAGGATCGAGTGGCAATCCATGAGGCGCTCGAGCAACACACAATAAGTATTGCTAAGGCAGGAATCATTGCAACCTTAAATGCACGGACATCTGTTCTCGCCGCTGCGAATCCAAAATTAGGACGCTTTAACCCATTTAAAGACCCAATTGAGAACGTTAATCTCCCGCCTACTCTCTTGAGCCGTTTTGATTTGCTTTTTATTATGCAAGATCGTCCTGATGTCGATATGGATGCACAAAAAGCGGAACACATCCTTAATCTTCATCGAACAGGGACAACTGACCGAGAACCGCCGATTCCTACCGACTTCCTGACAAAATACATTGCGTATGCCCGTCAAAACTTCTTCCCAAAGCTTTCAGAAGAAGCCTCGGAACGGATTCTGGAGTATTATAAGGATCTCCGGGCCCAAAGCCACAGTAGCGAAGAAGAAGGGGGTGCACCCATGGTGGCGATAACTCCCCGCCAGTTGGAGGCGGTGGTGCGGCTCAGTGAAGCCCGGGCGAAAATGGGACTACGGGATGAGGTGCTGTACGAAGACGCAAGCGCTGTAATAAGACTCTTTGAATTTTGTATGAATCAGCTCGGTCGCGATCTTGAAACAGGCGCTAGAGACGTCGATCGCTTCATGACAGGGCAGAGCACCCGCACCCGTTCCCGAATCGTCCGCATTGAAGAGATTGTATATCAAGTGGAGAAACGCAGCGACGAAGGAGGCAAGATCGCTGACATCGTTAAGGAAACTGAAGGTCAAGGTCTTGACGAGCGGGACGTTTTAAAGGTTATTGAAGATATGAAGCGTGATGGTCTCCTGTACGAGCCGAAGGAAGGCTGGGTCAAAAAAATCTAATCCTAAAATAACATCTCACATCTTTTTTAGGGTATATCAAGCATCTTCTCATATATAAACCCCTATGGGAGATTAAGATGGCTTAAATCGAGGATTTATGAATTTTTCCGCTCTCACGTTGAAGTTATATCACTTTCACTTAACTGTCTTCCCTGTTTCCATTTTAGTAGTTTATAAGTTGCTTATAGTTACATTATAGGCGCTGTTTTCCTTCGTCACTTTTTGGAACTTAAATGTTCCATCTAACACTTTACTATAGTTCTGCTCTACTTTAAAAACTATATATTGGTGTTAGATTATGAGATTACCCCCAAATTACCCCGGTGGTCCTCCAAAACAATAAGGAAAAATCTCCGTATTTCCTCTTTTCCTTGTTATACCCCTTTTTTTCTTTGATTTACTCGTTTTTTATGCTTTTAATGTACTTCTATTGATATTGTAGCTCTAACTTAATGGGTCTCGAAAGCTAGGAAGTTTTGGATATTGCCAACATGATCTTTTCATATCATATCGTTTAACTTGAACAAAGCAAGGTGGGACGTCCCAATAAACCCGTTTAAGCGTCCTGAATCCATACAATTCATGTAGTCTAGGTAAAATCTCTGGAACATATAAGCGAAATATTTTGTCATCCCAAGAGTTTTTTTCTTTAATGAAGGGCTGGATTGCTTCGCTACGGGCATATAGGTAACCTTTTGCTTCATCATGAAGAATAGATTCATTCCCTTCTATAACCTTTTCAGGAGTATAACCAAGGAAGCTACTATAAAAATAGGGGACTAAAATTTGCTTTTGAAAGAGAGTAGGTGCCTCTTGATAGACTGTTGCTACATCCATTTTGAGATACGCCCCTAGTTTGTGAAATGGGAGCAAGCAATCTGCTACATCTCCTTCATTGCCTTTGGAAAATATTCTAAGTTTTTGATAAACCTCTATAATCTGAAGAAGTCGCTTATTTAACGCAATCCTATTTAGATCATGCGTAAATGTTATTAGAAATGCGTTTCTTGAGGGTATAATATCCATAGGATGCCAGGGATCTCTATAGAGCACATTAAAATTCTGATAGAGCATCTCTTTTACTCTACGGAATAATTTAATTTTATTCTGAATCGCCCATTCGAATAAGACGTGTGTTTGATCAATTGGATAGGCAAATTCTACAGAAAAACGCGTACTATCGTTGTCATAGACTTCATGTGATTTCACAAGTGGGCTATGTACTTCACAACGGTAAGCTAAGGGTTTGAATCGCTCTATCAATGGTTGAACACTATGATTAGAGTCAATCTCAACCTCTGCTCTCAGCCAATATAGTCCAAACGCTTCAAAAGCTACCATATTTCCAAAAACCATTTCTAACTTATTTAAATGAGTTTTTAGGTTCTCTAGTGAAATATTCATCTTTCTTGTGATAGACCTAAGTGTTAGATTTTCTTTTGCCTGTTTAAAGGTCTCACCAAGATCAAAAAGTAGCGAAATATCAGTATCTGGGATTTTTGGTAAGGGAAATCTTTCGGATGTTGGCAGACAACATGCTTCCAATTCAGAGTCCAAAGTATCTCCTTTGTGAAGGATTGTTTTAGTTACCTGTTGAAATAATTTAAATGCCATTTCTGGTTGATTGTAGGTGAGATAGAGGCGCATCTTCCATGCACAGATTGCTAATAACTCTACATGATTATTTGGTTCGATAGGTCGGTTTTTCCAAATTTTTTCATATTTAAAATACAATTCTTCATTATCAGCTGGTGTAAAATAGTGGTTTAATATAATCCACGCAATGTCTGCTACTGAAGGCTGAAGAATCGGTGGAATTTTGGGTAAAACCGTAGTGGTGAAAGTCCAAATCACTTCTCTAAACTTTAAGGCTCTTTTATCTGCGCGCATACGAATATATTCACCAAACATGGTAGTAGCTACTACGCAAAAATTTAGGTAACTTTTCAGAACTTATCTCATGTACATCATCTTATTTTTTAATATTAAGGGAATCAAATAAACTTCTTTAGACCTTTATAAAGCGATATAAAGAATCATGATTGAAACCAATATTTCTTTGGAAGCTTGAATTGGCATGAATGAAAGTAAATCATCAAACTGTCAATATTACTCGGCATTTAATTATTGCACTGTTTTAAAAATGGTTCCTGAAGGATGTCCCGCAGAATGCGCTTTTTTTCAACTGAAGGTTCCAGAATATGAACCATCTCATGAAGTCGTTGAAGATTGCCGATTCTCCCAATATGAAGGTCATCTTTCTGTCTGTTGCAAGAGAGGAGATATCATTTCCTCTTGTATAGCCTGTTCAACCTATGAAACACTTGGAAATTCTGGTTCTTATCCTCATCAATTGAGTTAACATATTCAGACCATGTATCCGTCTTTAAAGGTTCAAAAAATGAATACAGAAAAATCAGCTGCAAAGAAAGGTCTTGAGGTGGAAATCTGCGTCCCGTACCTCTTTCCTCAGAGAGTACCTCTTTCCAAAATGAAGGGAGTTTTAAAACCTAGGTATGAGACGCAGACCACAAACTCACAAGGGTGTTTTTAATTTTTTTTGCGTCTCTTCTTAGTGGTACGTTCTTTGCCTCCCCTTTACCCAAAACGTCTTTTTAAACTTCTTTAGCAGTTCCCGCAAAGTGAGAAAATCTTGGACATTCACACTTAAAGGGGCGGGGACCCTCCTTCTTTTTCACTTTTACTTCACTCCGCCAAATGATTAAGAAGGTTCACCTCCTTGAACAACTCAGGACTTTACATCGTCTTAGCCCAAACAGGTACGCCTCGCTAAAGGCGTAAGGGATGGGTGGGACGAATTAAAGAACTCGACGACACGGACAGCAACCGAGATTCCGGTCTTGTTGCACTCAAAAAGATAGAGTTGGGCTAGAGGCTTAAGTGCACGCCAACACAAAATTGGTTAAGGCCAAAGAACCTATCTGCAAGAAGATTGGACAGATGGGAACATCTGTCATCCCCACGTGCTATATGTGTGTGGGGCAACCCCCCGAAACGGGCTGACACTAATCGTGGAAAAATTGGGCCATGTTTTCACGCATGTCCAAGTTTTGCAAGGTTTGGAGTTTCGGTATTTACCCTCTTTTGTTTCTTTTCCTTTTTAAAGGTCTGAACTTCTCAATTAAACTCCTTTAGATAATTCTCCCGACATAAGCCAGTATGTCGCCATAAAACCGGTAGATTATACTCATTCTATTCTTAAAGGCCAACTATTGTATGAATCAACTCGGCCGTGATCTTGAAACAGGCGCTAGAGACGTCGATCGCTTCATGACAGGTCAGAGCACCCGTACCCGTTCCCGAATCGTCCGCACTGAAGAGATTGTTTATCAAGTGGAGAAGCGCAGCGAAGAAGGAGGCAAGATCGTGGACATCGTTAAGGAAGCCGAAGGCCAAGGTCTTGATGAACGGGACGTTTTAAAGGTTATTGAGGATATGAAGCGTGATGGACTCCTGTATGAGCCGGAGGAAGGCTGGGTCAAAAAGATCTAACAAAAATAGTATTTAGTGCCTCGTTTGCTGTATGTAGCGATGATTTATTTTGTATACAATTAAGAGCTGATTTCATAACTTTACTTACCTTTGTAGAAGGTGGTTTATTTGGCGAATCGCCTTTTGAAAATCGATTGCATAATGTATTATACAAATGACCTTGAAAAGTCAGCAGGATTTTATAGGGATATTTTGGGGTTACATCAAGCTTGGAGTGACGCTAAAAATAGGATGATAGGCTTAAAGTTTCCAGAAAGTGAGGTTGAGATTGTCTTACACACCGATACGTCCTTACCTAACCCTAACCCAAGTTACTTAGTGGAGAATGTGGATATTTTTTGCAGCTGGTATCGAAATAAAGGCTATCAGATCGATTTAGAACCAATCGAAGTCCGATGTGGGAAGTATGCGGTTCTTCTTGATCCCAATGGGAACAAAATTCCGATTATTGATCTATCAAAATTTGATGGAAAACCTCAGTATGATTAATGATCCGTTATATCTTAATTATTTTCAACTTGATAAGGGGATTTTTCTATTTTGGAAAGCGGGTCTTTCTCTCTATTTGGTTTTTCAAATCTCTCTTTCTTAGAACGTGTCAATTAAATCTAGAATTTCCGCTAATGTTGGTTGTTTTGCTTCTTGGACTCCCTTCCTTGTATGAAAATGATGGGGGAAGGACTTCAACTCTGGGTGATGTGGTGTATTATCCCATCTTGCAATAAAGACATTATTACTGTCCATCAAGTGATAACGATAATCAATGACTCCTGAATTAATATTATAGTATTCAAAAACTCTCAGTTAGTAAGATTTTATTGAATCAATACTAATAGAAATAAATCCTTCTTGTGCGCTTATCCATTCTCGTTCTATTGAATAATTTAAAACAAGCGGATGCAATGTAAGCAAATTCTTTAGCGTATCAAAATATTGCTGAACTTTAGGGGATAAATATTCACAAAGCTTCCCTCAGGAGTGTTTGTTCCTCCAATAAGGCATTTTTCATATTAATAACCCCTTTCCAGATGAAATAGTCTTCATCATCACCAAGAGTTCCCCCTTCAAACTTTGACAAAAAATCCTCATTAGTTAAAGTATATTTTTTGCTAAAATAATTAATCTCCCCCTCAATTGAGGCAAGGTCTCTTTTAATAATTCTTAGCCTTCCTTTGATGAGTTCAGTTATTTGTTTTTCTATTTTTTCCTTTTCTATGCTTGTTTCCCCCATAATCTTAACTTTAGACATAGTTATCACTCAAATAATGATTCTACAATCATTTAAACGTATCTAAAATTTTACCTACTTTGTATAAACTGAAATTATAATATTAAATTAAGGCTTTCATTTCTTTATTATTTTTAGTTGAAGAATCGCTTTTTTTCTATTCGTTAATTTTTTCTATTGAAATACCCCGTTTTGTAAGCTCTTCTTCAAAAATCTCATAAGATATATCTTTGACGGGTGAAAGCAAACCCCGTTGAGTTATTTTATTTGTTCCAATTAGTTGGGCCCCTATTGACGCCGTAAACCCCACTGTTCTGTTCATACCGGTTAAACCTGATTGTAAGTCCCGTTTATCAATGACTTGATAGATAATGTGTTTCTCTTGCCCATTGATCATCCCTGTAACCTCTATTCTAACGAGTGCTAAATCACGTTCCTCTTCTCCTAGCCTAATATGCGGCTCAATGACAGAGGCAAGGAATCGTTTCCGATCAACTTCCGCTCCATTAACGGTGACTGGTTCATCATCAAGAAGGTGGAGATCTACCATCTTCTTCCAAAAGGACACATGTCCAGGATACCGTAAGGTGTAACGCCCCATGTGTTGCAGATCTACCCCTTTAAGACCCAATGGCTCCAAATATCTCAAGGCATCACCATTTGGAAAAGCTTCTAACTTCCCTAAACCTTGGATTTCAAGTTCGTGAACGTTTGTTGGATGAAAGATATCTGTGGGTTTGATTTCTATGGTCTTGCCGTCTTGGATGATCCGCCCGCCTCGCAAATATGTTTTAAGAACTCCTTCAAATGTCCAAGTGACCTTGTATCTTATCGGATTATCGGAAGCCTCTGGTTCGGGAAGACCTGCGCCATAACATTTGATCGAGGTGACCCTGTCGAATTTTCTTACTGCTTCTCCTAGTAGGACCAGATCAATCCCGGGGTCAAGACCGAATTCGGGAAGGATCGTGATGTTTTTGACCTTAGCTTCGGCTGCTAGTTCTTTCATTCGCGGTGTTACAGAAACCGTGTTTATTAGATGAATACCATGGTTGACAACAGCGGTGGCAATATTATCCACAAAATCTATCGGTAACAAATCAATAACAACATCAGGTTCTTCCGCCATTAATGCATGAATATTATCTATGTTATTGGCATCAATATACTCACAGCGCACTTTAGAATTGATTTGTTTGCTTTTAACGTAGGTTTTAAGTGAATCAAGATCCTTATCCGCTGCAATGACTTCATGAACAGGTTGACTGTTTACAAGATCGTATAAGGCAGCTTTACCCTGCATACCGACACCGAGTAGTAACACTTTCATAATGGATCAGCCACCAGCTATTTTATTCATGTTTTTTTGTGTAAACCCTTTTTCTTTTTGCGTTTTCCCCCTTATCTTAAAGTCTTGGATTTAATGTATGTGGTTAAGCCTCTATCATAAAATTTCTCACTACCAATAAGGCGTATAAATTCGCTGTAGAAAACGTTTCTCCACATCCGTAGAACTTAATTAATGGAGGATTCTACTTACCGAATTCTCTCCTATAAAAATCAGTTTAAAATAAATAAATGGACGAATTATAAATTCTCTGTGATCTGATGGAGTATGAATCACACTATACAGGAAACTAACTCATGGAAAATGGCACCTTTAAAGCTAAAGCAGGTTCTTATCGTACGTTTCTATTCAATGACTCCCCTCATGCGGTTAAACATTCTTTCCTTTTTTGTGGGGGTTATTGGTGGGTTGGGTTCGTGGGTATTTCGTATTGCCATAAATTTCATTTTTGAACTACTGTTTGTGCTACCTCAACGAGTTCTTAGAGAAAATGGGTTTACAGACTTGGATTGGTTACCTTTTTTGTTAGCTCCTGTTCTTGGCGGTCTAGTTGTGGGAATATTAACCTCTAAAGTATCTAAAGAAACCAGAGGGCATGGTGTTCCAGAAGTTTTAGAGGCGGTAGCTCTTCATAATGGAAAAATGAATTTAAGAGTACCTTTCGTGAAAATTCTTGCCTCTGCAGGGACATTGGGGTCAGGTGGATCGGCAGGACGAGAAGGGCCAATTGCACAGATCGGAGCAGGTTTTGCCTCTTTCATAGGACAAAAAATGAATCTAAATCCACGAGAAACCCGCACTTTAGTGGTGAGTGGAGTTGCAGCGGGAATCTCAGCTACCTTTAATGCTCCTATTGGAGGTGCTCTTTTTTCCTTTGAAGTTGTCATGCGAGATGCTTCTATTAGTGTTTTTATTCCGATTATTATTGCCTCTGTTGTAGGTACAGTTATTGGACAGTTACTCTTGGGTGATGAAATCGCTTTTGTCAACTTTCCCCAGTTAGAATATCATGATCCTACTTTAATTCCTTTTTTCATCCTCATTGGGATTCTAGCAGGTCTTGCATCAGCTATTTGGATTAAATTCTTCTATAAATCAGAAGATATGATTGAAACAACATTTAAAAAGCTGCGAATCCCCGATTTCTCTCAAGCTGCCATTGGTGGACTGTTTGTAGGTGTAATTCTTCTCTTAACTTATCTGTCTGTGGAAGATTGGGAAAACTATACCATAATGGGACGTCTTTATGCTCCTATGACAGCAGTGTTTAATGGTGATTTAACTAGGATCACTAAGGAAAGAACCTTCTTTATAATCTTCTTAACCCTTGCCACCCTCTTACTTCTCAAGGTGATTGCTACGATCTTCACTATTGGGACAGGAGGTTCAGGGGGTGTTTTTGCACCTACTTTATTTATTGGGGTGATGCTTGGAGGACTATTTGGGCTTTTTGTAAATGAAATTCTCGGTGTTTCCGAAGCGGTGGCAGTTTTCGCACTATTGGGGATGGCTGCTTTTTTTGGGGGAACAGGACGGGCTCCATTCACTGCAATTATTATGACTGCCGAAATGACGGGTGATTATTTACTCTTTGTTCCCTTAATGCTAGCGGTTACCTCGGGGATGCTAGTCTCACAGAGATTAGAATCTAATGACATTTATATTCGTAAATTACTACGACGAGGAGCTACCATTGCGAAACCCGATACAGAAGTTCTTGATACAATTAAAGTATCTCAAGTCATGGTTCCTAGAGATAAATTAATTATAGTAGATATTAAGACACGGTTGGAGACGGTACTGGATCATTTTCTCTCAAGTAAACATGAAGGTTATCCCGTCTTTAATGGGGAAGATTTTATTGGTGTAATTACAGTAGCAGATGTTGAAAAAGCACTTCACACATTTGGTCCCGAAGATTGGGTAGTTGGAGATATAGTAGAAGCCAAGAAACGTGAATTGATTTGTGTTGATCCGGATGCGACTTTAGCCCATGCCATTGCTCTGATGGTGAGGAAGGATGTTTCACGGATTCCTGTAGTGGAGAGATGTGGAGATAAACCTCAATTAATTGGATGGATTACACATCATGACATTACCGGTGTATATATGGATCAACGAGCCTCTAAAATCTTGGAAGAAGCGGAAGAACACCTTTTAACATTCTAAAAGCTCGATTAAGGAAGATCATTCTCTATATAATATCTTTCATGCTACTGGTTATTTCACTCATGCTTCTTTGTGTATGTCTTTTTTCTTTTTGCGTTTTCCCCATCGCTAAAACCCTCACTACTTCCCCTGACCCGACCTTAAAAGCATCGAAAGAAGACTGAAGGAAAGTATTAGTAAGTTTTATCATATTAAATTCTCTTGGAGAATCGAGTGTTTTCAAGAGAGTCTCAAAATGGATGAGTTATTCGCTACTTTTCACCCGCTTCTACAACCCGTCCTACAGAACAAAGGGATTACTACTGCAACCGAGATTCAACGTCTTGCCATTCCAAAAATCCAAGATGGAAATGATTGTCTCTTAATTGCCCCAACAGGTAGTGGAAAGACGGAAGCTGTTCTCCTTCCCCTGATAGATGCAATTATCAGGAGGCGAGAAGAGGGACGCCTTCCCTCTTCGGGGATCTTAGTTCTATACGTGACTCCTTTAAGGGCCTTAAACCGAGATATCTACCGAAGAATTCAAGAAATAGGGCAAATAGTGGATGTAACAATTCAAGTTCGACATGGAGATACTACCC
>JAEOTF010000165.1 GCA_016840025.1 Candidatus Hodarchaeota archaeon | reverse complement strand
ATAGAGGACTTGATTTTACCTCTAGGAGCTAATTGGCATTCTTCCCCAACCCATGTCACTTGGAGTTCCATTTTCAATCCTTTCAACTTGACATCATGGATTTTCGAGTTATTAAAGTTTTAGAGGACTCTTGTACTTTTTATTGAAGCTAATTTTCATGACTGAATAAACGCTTTAGCAATAGCTAGGAGGAGTGAGTAACTAGATTGAATCCATTTGTGGAGTGACCCATTCAATAAGTAAAGCTGTTCCCTCGTTCTTCTTGGAACACATTCCCCTCTAATTGTCAAAAAACAGATGAATTCTTTGTTTAGAGTTATTTTAACGTCTAATTTGATTAAGAATTCTATAGATGCTAAAACCAGCTAAGGTTCGCACAAGTTTTCCGAAACAATGTTAGATTTAGGAAAAATATTTTCGTTGAGAATTTCTAGATTTATAGATATACCATATAAAAAAGAAGAGAAACGTTATAGCAAGTAAAAAGAAAAAACTCAGAAAAAAAAAGGTAGTGATAATTAATATAATCCAAGGCCATGAAGGAAAACCAAGGCTCCATACTAGGTCTTTGTATATTTTAATGCTGGAACGTGGAACGTTGTTACCTGTGTAGGAGTTAATAATAATACTGATTGTATAATTCATTGTTCTTGTTAAGTTCCTACTATAGGTATGACTTACAGAAGCTGTACTCCCTGTTTCGATGCGGTCTTCATCTGGCGTTACACGGTACGGTGCGTCACCTTCATCAAAAAAAGTACTTGAGTAGATTACTTCTTCCCCGATAGTGATCGCAAATGTTGCATTTATCTTAGATCTGGTATTATAGCTATATACACTTGTTCTGTATTCTATATCATAAATGTGACCTTCCTCACAGAGGATTTCAACAGATTTAGATCCTGAAAAGGATTCTGAATAAATCATATAGCTCCTATTATCACCAACAGTAATTAATAATGTTATGATACCAATAAGAGATAATATCCCGCTTATAGCTGTTATGACAACCAGTGCTAACAAAATTTTAGAGCTTTTTCTGATAATTTTTCCCTCTAATTCTTCAAACTTTTTTCCATTTAACCTCGTTTTCCGAATATTTAAACCTCACCAAGAAATTAGGGGGAGAAATGTGAAATTTAAGAGAAATTTAGAATTAAAGTGAAACAACTTCTTAGGCAAACTCTCCCAAAAGTTTTGAAAATGAGCCAATCCGTCTATAGGACGCTCAACTGCCAGAGAGTGAGCTGCAGACCACACAAAATGGCGGAGGTAATTCTTGACAACCCCCATTAAAATCACCTGGTTGTCCACCCGCAACTAATAATATTTTACAAGCTGCTAAAATATTCTCTACAGATTTATTACTCATTAAAACAACTAACGTTGGTTTTTTCCACGATTTCATACTTACCACCTCTCTGTTCATGATTGGCAATATTTTTTTTAAATTTTGTTAACTGACAAGGATCGTTACTCACACACAGATCCTTCGTGTTGTGAAATGGAATGGGAGGTAATTTAATGAGATATCCTGAAACTGATGCGAATGCGGGACTATTGCACAATCAGAGTTCCTGTCATTTCAGGAATAACAATAAACCAGCAATAGTGTAATAACAAAGCAAGTTTTTAAAGATGTAATTGTCAAAAAACGGATGAATCCAACCAAGCAACTTGTAGATTTCATGAGTAGATAAGCACTTTGGAGAACTTCTCTTAAAGAAATAGCATAGTCAAATGACATTTTACGATTTTTTCTACTGAAACCTCAATATTCTGGCTGAAATTCAGTTGTTTATAAAATATAGTAAGTACTATACTTCTTTTAAAGAAATAATCCTTTTCTCAAATCATTTTTCATTTTTATTGGAATTGTTGGTAATTTTTATCTGCACACTTATCAAATCTTATTAGTCCTCGCTGTGACCATATTCTGTAGGACTTGAACATGAAATATCAGGAAACAACTTTGGCTTTAATTTTGATTGTTGTCCTTAGTTTTCAAGTCCAAGAGAATGTGGCTTATGGAATCCTTAGATTTCCTCGTTTTTCAAACCCAAAACCTACAAATAATCCCAATAGAATCTTAGCTGAAGTGAAAAGTGATCATGATAGCACTGATAATCCGCTAGTAATCATTGATTTCCACGAAAAAACGATTGGCTGGCCAACAGCGAAAGACAAACCAATCAACCTGACACCACCTCAAAGGATTACAACAAAATACTCTTTCAGTCTTAATAATGATACGGAACAAATTAATTGGAAAGTGTTTGGTTCGAATGGTTCTACCGTGATAGATCAGGATATTCCTGTGGATCCTTCATATTGGCCATATATACAGTTTTTTTGCTTCATTAGTGAACGATTGAATTGTGGATTTTTTGTCTTTGTTAATTCCATTCAAAATCAGTCTATTTATCAAATGCTTCTTTGTTTCTTTGACACGACTCCGAGTATGTTCATCAATTTAACAGCACCAGGTCAATATGAAAACTCAAAATTAGGAGCGTTAACAACCAAATGGAGTGGTGAAGTGTCTTCAAATGAAAAATATAGCATTACATCAAATATGACATTACGAGATGAGCTTGTTATTTTTGATGAGGAAGCAATACTTACTAATGAATGGGGCGAATTGAGATTTTATTATCGATTCTCCATTGAACATGGATTAGAATATATCGCTTCCCGTGCTATTTATTTTAGCGAGGAACTCTGGAATACGCAAACGAAACAAATTTTTATTGTTAAACAAACATCTGTTAATGCATATAATTACAATTTATCACGAGAGATTGTTGAAACGAATGTCTCTTTCTCAGAGGAACAACTCTTCAATATGCTCTCAAAGCACCTATCTACCTCTTTTCCTCCTTTCCAATATTTGATGATTGTCCTACCTCTAATCATCCTCTTTAGGAGAAAAGTTCTTTGATCAAGAAAAAGACACCTCAAGTCTTTCGAATCATCTGGACTTGGTCTTTTCTTGTAATACTAGCAATAACACTCACCCCTCAACCAAGTGAGTAAAGCTGTTCCATCTTTTTTTTGGATCCATTCCCCCCAGAAAACTGAAATTTTTTGAGATAATAAGTTCAAAAACTATAGTTCTTAAGGAATTTTCTTTGTCTAAAAGCTTAAATATGCTAAATGCGCTATTAAAGGGTGATTTAATATGGTAATGAAATCATTTGATCTATCAAGATTTTCGGGTATGTTAGGTATTTTTTTCATTGGTAGTGCGTTTTCTCTTTATCTGTTATCACAGATTATCAGTATTGTCGCAAAAACGGTTGTAGATAATTATGTGAGTATGATAACTATGCTAAATACAACTATTATCTTAATAATATTCGCAACTATTTCATTCATTGGCGGATGCCTTCTATTAGCGCTTAATTCAAGGACTGCAGAATCAAAAGGTCTACCTGCGGATTCAGCCTCAAGAATGAATGTTATGCTTCTTCTTGTTGGAACTTTACTAGTATTTTTCGTTTTAGTGATTATCAATGCACTTATACCTGTACCCGTTTTTTCGTGAATGTTTAGAGCTTCTTCCTCCTCTTGGGGAGTTGGTAAACTTCTTATAACATACGGGTGTAATTGTATCATTTTCACCAGGAAGAAGAATTTACACACTAATGCGGACAAACAGCAGAAAAGACCTAAGAGAAAGGTATGGAATTGGAGAAGATGAAATTTTATCAGAGAGGAGCGGATCTGGTCATTTTTCTTCTCTTTGTTTCCTCTGGATTACTATTGCTGTTTCTGCCTTTCATCCATTGTCCGCAATATGATATCAATCCTAAAATCAGGACCAAAGGAATTTTTTCTCCCTCTCTACGTCGATCACAAAAGGAAGCTCATCT
>JAEOTF010000164.1 GCA_016840025.1 Candidatus Hodarchaeota archaeon | reverse complement strand
TTTCTCCTTTTTTCGTCTCATATATATAAACGTATAAAACAACAAAAAAGTTTACTTTTCCTACATATTTTCTAGTATTATTTGGTTTTCTATATCGATTTTTCTGTTCTAAAAACTGATATGCCGGTTGTATCAGCAAAAGGGAGGTTGATGAATTAATTCCTAAAGAAGATATTGGGTACGCCCAATCCGAGATAATCATAAACAAAATCCTGACAAAGAAAAGAGAAATCTCAACCCAATTAAGTCAGCTGATGTTGTTATTAGCGTGATTTGAATGGACGAGTCCCGGACATAATGATTACGAATCAAAAAGCCTATTAGATTTTCACCCCTATTTTATGGGATAGTCAGCGAAAAATCTCTTGCCTATACTAGACATAATTGAGTTTATTAGTAAAATCTATGACTCGATTAAAAGCTAACTTTGGTTTAAAAGCATACTGGATTCAAAATCCACTTTCCATACAAATTAAAATATTAATTAATATATTATTCCACCATCCTTTTTATACAATTTTAATACTTCGCAAGCGTCTTTACGTAATATGTTTTTTTCAACTGAAATTCCATAATAATTTAATATGTGATGCCATTTTCTGGGAAGAGGACCTTCGTCAAAGCCAATTATATTTTTTACATCTTTTCTCGATGCCCCAAATATAAAATATTTTAATCCTGACATAATTATTGCGCTATAACACATTGAACATGGTTGAGAAGAAGACGCAAGAACAAAGTTTTTTCCCTTGACCAAGTCTAACCTATATTTCTCTAGAGATATTTGTGCGTTCATTATTGCCATTATTTCTGCATGTGCAATTGAACAATATTCAGGGACCACTCTATTAACGCCTATTGAGATTAGTTTACCTGATTGTTTTTCATATATGGCAGCACCAAAGGGCCCTCCCGATTTATTTATTACATTTAGTTTTGATAACCGAATAGAAAGGCTCATCATTTCCTGATTTGTTTCATAAATACTTCCTAAATTTATTTCTTCTGAAGCCCAGGAAGGTTGACGAATCATTATGGTTTTAATATTGTCCATTAAATATTAGGTTTCCCGTTTTATTAGATTGCAGAAATAACTCAATTTCAAGCAACCCATACCTGAGTTTTATGAAGTAATACTAAATCGCCTTCTGTTAAAGAGTTTCCATCGATATCAAAGTGAGATGAAAGAGTATGTTCTGGCAGGCTTTTTGCTTCTTGAACATACATCATTATTAGCTCCTTTAATTCATTAGCAGTCTCACTCTTATTTGATAATGGAGCCCTCAGAAAGTATTGGAGCCAATTTATTAACTCAGTAGACTGACCACGATTCCATTCATCTAAAGGCTTAGTTAGGTTGAAAACACCATCAATCTGAGTAAAATTAGCGGAGGAAAGCTTTTCAATAAACCGAAGATCTTCTGCTGCTAAGTCTTGTTTCGGATTCCCGAATAAGAGGTTTAATGCTTCATTCTTGAAGTTATAAGCGCGAGAATTCAAGGAAGCCAAAACAATTACAATTCTCCCATCAACTTTTATAAGTTTAAATATTCGTTCGATTACCTCGTTTAGGTTTGCTACCCGATCTGATATTTGAGAATCACACATGCCATAAATACTATGTGAGGCTATTATGAAGTCAAATTTTTCAATATCTGATACTCGTTCAATTTCGCCAAATCTGCCCTGCAGAAAAGAAACATTTGCACTCATGCCCTTTAGATTGTTTATATAGTCCGTTTCCCAATCAATTGGATCAATCATTACTATATATGGATCTGGATCTAAAAGCTTTCTTCCTTTTAAATCTTCAAGCACCTTTCTAGTAAAAATTCCTTCCCCTCCACCAATATCAAGAACTAATTTTATTTTATTTTTAGCTACTTTTTCAGCAAGTTTTCCAACTTCAAGTGCTTCCAAATTTTTGCTAATCCAACTGTTTTGAAAAGATTCTAGAACATCTCGATTTATGTAAAATGGAGATCGCCGTTTTTCTATTAATCCAAATGCTGATTGAGAATATACGCTCGGTTCTGGCATCCACATTATTTCAAAAATGTGTCTAATTAGAATAACTTTGATATCCTCTTGGCTTTGGGCCCCTCCAAAAATTCCAAATGGAATGAAAATTATAATTAATATGATTCCAATTAGACCTAATCCATCCAAAAATGATATCCAAGTAAATATATTTCGAAGAAACAAATACAAGATAGGTAATAGAATTACTAAGAAAGTTATTACTGTTCGCCAAAAAAATATGCTTGTGCATGATATTAAACGCCGCCTTCCTTCATAAATAATAAGACCAATATTGAAAGCTAAGAGCGGTATTATACCCAATAGAGTAACAAGGATATAATCTTGTTGAGGTAAGTGTTTACTCGAATAAATCCAAATAAATTCCACAATGTAACACACCAATGACAACACAAAAAGAAATCTAGTAGCTCTTCGAGTCGCATGATACATTTGACTATTCAGCAAGTTTATATCTCTCCTTAATTAGCTTATGGATACAGAATATTGCAAAAAATAAAAAGCTACCTAGAATGGTAGTAATTAAAGAAAGCAATAAAAGATGAGGTTCAGAATTTCTGTTGGTAGCAAATAGCATTCCTAAGCCTGCATGCTCAGTATTTGTTGCAGAGACGTATTCAGCTACAATAGCTCCCACTACTGCCAGAGGTGTTGCTGATTTGATACCTTCCATTAATCCCATTAAAAGCCACGGGAATCCAATATATTTTAAGCGAGTAAAATTATTGGCTCCATAAGCATCTGCAATTCTATATAGATTTTTCGGTATCTTCTCTTTGCTCTCTAAAACACTTATAAAGATAGGGAAAAAACAAATTAGTCCTGATACCAGCATTTTGATAAAAGATCCTGGACCGATAATTGATCCTAATGCTAAAGGAAAAATGAAAGCAGGTACACTTTTCAGTCCTACTGATATCACGCTTCCTAAGATTCTGCCTTGCTTGGCGGAGGAAAGCTGAATGAGAAATAGAGATAGAAAAAGTCCTAATAGCAATCCTCCAAAGGTATAATAACCAGTATTCAAAGCAGCACTTAGAACGCTTGAAACAGTCATTTTTCCTTTCTATTTATTGTCATCAATTCTTTCAGCAATTGAGAAATCTAATGTTTGCTCTATAAGGTTAGGTTTTTGCAAAATTCCAAGTTTTCGTAGAGAATTATCCATCTCTTCCCAAATCTTTCTATCCATCACAAAGATTTTCTCTCTATATCCACGGAGATATTTTATCGTTTCAAATGCGACTCCTTTCTGGTGATTCCAAGGCAAACCCGTGCCAAATAATGTTCCCACCTCTTTTTCCATATATTCTAAGGCTCTGTCTATATTTTCTTCAGCAAAATTCCAGCCACGCAAGGATGCTCGCATGAATGCCTCAATTGTTTTTATGTTTTCTAAATAATAATCCTTACGTGCTATAATCGTGTCAGAATAAAATCTAATTCCTTTCTCCCAGGGGTCGATAAAAGAAACGTCTATTCCCTTTAATCTTGCCAATACTGGTTCGTTTATAAGATAGGCACCATACACATCGAGATTTTTATGTTCAAAATTAGAAAAGTTTGGAAAGTTTGTCTGAATGACATCATCTCTTTCAATTCCTGCACTTTCCAAAAGTAGCCACAAGAGGCTTTCAGTATCATATGAAGGAAAAACTCCAACTCGTTTATTTCTTAGATCTTCGGGATTCTGAATTCCAGAAGAAGTACGAACCATAAAAACTGCAAGGCTGCGATAAAAAACCGTTCCCATTGCTATTATTACTTTCTTCTCCTCCGCAATATCATTCCAACGCAGAACTTGATCTGCAGTTGCTAATCCAATTTCGGCGTTATTTTGAACGATATTTGATATTGGATTAACATCGGGTCCTCCGTGAAGAAAGGTCACATCTAATTTTTCGTCTGCATAATAGCCTCTCTGTTTTGATACATAAAAACCAATAAATTGTGCACTCGGTTCCCACTGAAGTTGAATTGTCAATTTGGTTCGCCCCGCTCTTTCCACGTCGTTAGCACAATTTCTTGCATAATAAATCATGCCAATAGTGATACATGCTACTACGAAAATAAGAATAAAAAGTCGTTTGTTCATCGCTTCCCCCTACGCTTTTGTTTTATGGCCATCAGACTTAAAGCATTCATAGATATCGCTTTTAGTTGGCGAATCAAGCTGAATTAAGTTTCTTCCAAGATCTTTATAATAATAACTTCCTGGCATACTCAAAGCTCTATCAATATCATGAGTTGTTATAAAACAAACACTATTGCTGGATGTTATTTTTTTATTTAGTTCTTCTATCAAAAAATCTGCAGTTGGCTGATCTAAAGCACTAAAAAGTTCATCTATTAGATAAAAAGAAGGTTCATAAAGAAATGCTAATGCTATTAGAATTCTATACTTCATTCCAAGACTTAATTCAGAAGGAAGTTTATTTTTAGTATCTAATGGAAGACGAAGAATATCTAGCGTTTGGTCAATTTTGTTATCGGAAGGGCATTCGAGTTTTTTGTTAAGATTTGCGGGCAAATGAAGAATCTTGATCACTTTCTGCCAAGGGGGAAGACCCCCTTCTGGGAGAAATAATCCAATTTTGCCATCACTAAATACTTCTCCTGTATGATGTGATTTTTCATTATAGTAATAATTTATGTTTCCTCTGAACTCTATAGTTTTATCTCCTCCAAGTAGTCTAAGTAAAGTCGTTTTCCCAGCTCCAGACGGTCCAAGCAACCAGGTGATTTCTCCAGGCAAGAATGAAAATGTTCTCGAAATATTCTCCAAAATTGGAGGACATTTATGTTTAGGGGCAAGATAGGATATATCAGCTTCGATAGAAGGATCTACGTTTAGGGATTTGTTACAATCGAATTCACTTTGTGAATTTTTAGTGGTTCCGATAATCATCATTTCTTGCTAGGTAATGCAAGGAAAAAACCATAAATTTGTTTGTCGCTAAACAGTTACTGACTCTTCTGCTAATTTCCTGAACTAAGGCAGCCACTATTAATAGTAAATCTTATTGCACTCATTCCTGTCAAGCCATTTAAGAATCGATTTTGTTTAAGAAATCTCCACTGGTAAATGAGATTCAATCAGATGCCCTCTTATAGCAATATGGCAGATTTTAAAAAATCAGTTCTACTTTATGCCAAAAAAGAAAAAAATTTTGTTTTGAGTTAAATATTTTCTTCTGCGGAAGATAGTAAGGAATCCTCAACCAATTAGTCACGGGACCTTAACATATAGTGCCCAAATTTCTTTAACATTACGTACGATACCTAAATTATAAAAAAAGATTTTTCTCTCATGAGAAATTTTCATGTTTTTCTTCGTATATCTTAAGCTTTATTCCTACTCAGCCATCGTTTTTTCGATTGGGGGATGCTGGAGACTCTGCGTTTATTCCTTCAATGTTTCTAAATAAAATGAACTATTTCAAAATTCAAATTTGTTAATGATTGGCAAATAGTCTTATATGCGACAAAATTTTGTGAATTGTAATTAAATGTCACTCCTTCGGCGCTCTTTGAGTGTTGTTTTATTGAATATTGAAAAAGATAAATTTGATAAGCTTGAGACTTATACTGATGCGCTAAAAAGTGAAAATCTCTCTAGAAATATATAAGTTGAAGTGAACATTCTTTTTTTGATAGAGTTCATGTATGTCACTGGAGGGAGGAGCAATTGTAATTGGATCGTTACAGTGGGATAGCAGTACAGAAAGAATAAACTGGCGCGAAGAGAACTTTCGTTGTGAAGACAAATTCCAAGTTCATCTTCCAATTCGATATGGCCGATGTTCAAGCACCAGAAGAAACACATATACTATGGTTTTTTCAAATATATGTTATAAAAAAAGCTATGGGCTAGGAACTGGTTGGATTCTACCAATAAAAGCGGAAATAAATTCGTTCGGTGATTTGAAAGCTGAAGCACAGAAAATGGGAGAAGCTGAAGGCATGGGGGATAGGCTTTTTAGAAGTTGGGGATCAGTAGCATTGCTGATGAATCCTCAAAAAAAAATTGACAACTCAATTATAATGAAGTGGGGCGAAAATATGGCTGATGGATTATCCAATCACAGCTTATTTACCGAAAAGCTGAAGTCTGAAAATGCCTGTATCAACTACAATGGTTTTTTAAAGATAAGATGGCCGAAGGAAGTAAGCCTGAAAAATAGAATCGAAAAACTGGATTTTCTAATTGCCACTGCTACAGTCCCAACATTGATTAAAGGGAGATATCCAAACGCTTATCAAATAGCGGATGCGATGAAAAATGCAAAATACTACAATTATTTCCAAAATAATTGGGAAAATGGCATTACTACTTTTCAGGACAAGAGAATATCTTTAAGAATGAGTTGATGCAATGGCAATGCAAAAGGGATTTGCTATATGAGCCTATTCAAACAAATTGGTGGAAGATCAGGAGAAGATATAGCAACAGAGGTTGTTTCATTCATGCTTGCTTCAATGCAAGATTATGTTCCATTCCAAAAGATATTTTTTCATAGGATCCTGGGAACGTTGGAAAGCTCTGCCCAACTGCAAGCTGAGACAACTACACAGCCATCTTCAGATATCGGAAGGCCAGATTTAATGATTTTAACAAAGGATGCTTTGATTATTATAGAGACCAAACTTGGATCGTACCTTTCTGGAAATGATCAATTGATAAAGTATTGTGAGCTATTCAAAAAACCTAAAGCTTTAAGAGACTATTTCCCTTTTTTAGATCCGGGTGATATTAAGAAAAAAATACTAGTATTATTAGCGCCTCGCACAACAATAGAATTATCGATCAAACTAAGTGACAGAATTTGTAAAGATAAATTCGGAAAGAATTTTATCTCTTGGATGAAACAACAAGGTTTAAAATTTGTACCCCTTGCATGGGAAGACATAATTGCTGATCTTGATCATAGAGACTCATTACAGAATGAGCTTATGCTTTTTGTAAATAATTATATAAATCAAGAGCTTACAGAGGAGGAAAAGATGATTCTGCAGGATCCCAAAGTGCCTAGTGCAATAAATAAGATTATTAATATAGTAATTGATATTAGAGATTATCTAATGGCAAAAGGCTATGAAATGGGAAGAATGGGGCAGTCGTATAATTTTTATGGATTTATAATAGAGACAGAAAATGCTTCGTTCTGGTTTGGGTATTATCTTCAAGTCTGGGGAAAATACAAAACTCCCGTCGTTCTTCAACTCTATGAGAAAAGGATAAAAGGAAATAAAAGTGAAATCATGGAAAGAATTAAAAAGCTTGGCTTTGAAAAAGAGTCTGCTACTGAATTTATACTTCCATTTTCTGTGGATAGAATAGACACTTGGAAACAAGATCTCTTTGAAATCCTATCTGCCTTTTAGAAAATGGTTCAATCGAAGGGGCAAGTTCATGTCTGAAAGTTTGGAATTTTTATTTAATCTCGGATTTGAATTTGCAGGATAATGGATTCTTGATGATGGTCAGCTGAAACTTGTGCTGAAAAAATATCAAAATGTGAGGAACGTATTATATGCATTTGTCACGATAGATGATGTAATGTATATAGGAAAAACAGTGAGGACGCTTAAAGAAAGGATGATAGGTTATAAAAGCCCTGATCCAACTCAAAAGACAAATATTAAAAATAATAAAAATATATCTGAGTTGCTGAAACAGGGAATTCCCGTAAGAATTTTTGTTTTTGTTAAAATAGAAAATCTCCAATACAGGGGAATTCCAGTTGATATAGCATCTGGCATTGAAGACAATTTGATTGCAATGATCAAGCCAAAATGGAATGAAATTGGGAAGAGATAAAGAAGCGAAAGAAGAAGAATTAAAATTAAAAAAATCTAATATTTAGGGAGAAGAGGAAGGATATTTTTACAAGTCACATTAAAGCGTAGCGATAAGAAATCAATGGATATTAAGATTCAGAGAACTGAAGCGGAAAAAATATTTAAAAGAGTGTCGAAGATAAGATATGGGAAAGAAATAGATTTTTCGCCAATTACGCAGGAGTTGTCCAAACTAAAAAGAGATGGTTGTTTGACATATGAACACTTAGTGAAAATTTCAAACAAAGATATTTGGCCGTTTCATAGATGGTGGAGATGGCCCACTAAAGACCAAATAGATGAAAAACTTGTAGAAACGGCAGGATTATTCAAAATTCTTAACGAATTACCTCAAGTTCATGAAGAAAGAATGGATAAAGAGAGAAAAATAATAGAGATACTATACTATAATATTTTCAAACACTTAGAACTCGTATCTATTGTACTCCGTTTTATTGATGAGGAAAATTATGCAATATATTCACCTCCTATTGCTTTTTTTATAAATTCCCCTCGTGGGTATTCCTACTCTTTTGAATATCTCAATTTTTTAAAAGAACTAAGAAAATACAGGGACATTTATCAATTGGAAAAAGTGGCATATGTTGATATGTTTTTGTGGGCATTAGAAGTAATGGGCGATGAAAGGAAGGGAATACTAGATTTATTTCATAGGAATTTGGGAGAAAACCTAAGAAGAAAAAGCCTGTATGAAATCATGACAAAAGAAGTATTGGGCAAGCCTGATTTAGAGAAAGCAAAATTCTATTTAAGAGCAGGAGAACTTGGAACTGCTGCGAAATGGGCTGGATGTGCATTCGAAAGTGCAATAGACAAAAAATGTGAAATGTGCGGAATTTCGTTATGGAAAGAAGGTGAAAGAAAAAAGCTTTCTAACTTAGTCAAAGAGATATCAAAATTTATAGAAAAGAATCAAAGAGAGCTACTTAAAATTGTTGAGTTGAGGAATAAAGCTTCTCACCCTTCAGGTTATTCATTCAGTTCCCACGAAGTTGAGGGTATGATAAAAACGACTGAAAATATTAAATTCAGCGCTAAGAATCTAATATGATTTTTCTTTCAATTATGATTTTTAATAATTCATATGCTTAGGAAATAGTCATGGGAAACAATTACAAAATTACTCCCTCGGATATGACATTTTTATACAAAGAATGTAAGCATTGCTTCGTAAATAGAGTGAAATACGGGATAGACCGGCCATCCATTCCCATCCCGGGAATATTCAGCATAATAGCCTCTCTCCAAAAAGAGTATCACTCTGACAAAAGGACTGAGGATTTTTGTCCGGAATTACCACCGGGAAAGGTTGTATTAGGAGAAAAATGGATTCAATCAAAACCAATCTCATTCGAAGGAACCGAGAGCACTTGCTATATTAAGGGCCGATTCGATGTTGTTATGGAATTAGACGATGGCACTTATTTGGTGGGTGATTTTAAGACCGGAAATCCAAGTGAAGAAAAAACGGAAATGTATGGAAGACAATTACATGCATATACGTATTCACTTGAAAATCCGGAAGAGGGAGCCTTGTCAATAGGTCCTAGTGCCAAATTAGGCCTTCTGTATTTTACGCCTGACAAATATGATCAAGCAGACGTTACAAGACAAGTTCTGGAAGGTGATCTGACTTGGGTTGAGGTAGAACGGAATGATGAAAATTTCTTACAATTCATGAAGGAAGTAGTTATCTTATTGGATGGCGAAAGTCCGCCGCTTGATCCGGTTAATTGCCATTGGTGCAAGTTTAGGAATCTTACCAGCGAGACATACGACAGAGCGGGGCGAAAATCCACAACTCCGGATTGTCCGAAGTGTGGTAGTTCCATGCAGTTGAAAACAGGGAAATTCGGAGAATTTTGGTCTTGCACGAAGTTTCCTGAATGCAAAGGAACACGAAATCCTTGAATTTCTTGTCCCCACTCTAATAGAATTCCTTTATCTGAGAATTCAGCTTTTTTCCTATGGATTTTTGCTCATTTGATTGACAAAGATGATGTCCTATAGCAAATAGTATGACTGAGATGAGTACCCAAGAGAAAGCAATAAAGATACATATCAGAGAAACGATTTATATGAAAAGATATGGAAGACTCCGTGGTCTTGCTTAACTTTGTTGACTTTCTCTCATTTTCTGTTCTGATTCAGTTAGAAGCATATGAAATTTTCTTGTATTTTTGGTATATTTTGTGCTGTTCCTTTTCAATGAATTTTGGCTTAATTATTTGAACCAGGGGCACTTTGGATTTGACTACAAATTTTCTCATGTGATATATACTATTTCTAACACTAAATCCATGAATAATTGGGGGTGACAATAAGAGGTAACATTCTCATATCTGTTTTCAAACCATTAGTTCTATTCGAATTTTCTAATAGCAGAGGATTCGTTCATCCCGATACTAATGTATTTATCAACTTGTTGATTTAAAATGCATTTAATTCTTTTAAGGCAGTGCAGTGACGACATGAATTTTGTATAAATAAATGTCTGAGGAAATAGAAAGAATTTTTTCATTGCTTCGTGAATATCAACGAGAGGGGGTAAGCTTTTTGATTGAGAGTAATAGCGCATTACTTGCAGACGATATGGGGCTAGGCAAGACAGTTCAATCAGCTGTTGCTTTAGAGATACTAATTAATTCAAGACAATGCAATAAAATTCTCATCGTTTGCCCCGCATCGCTGTGTTATAACTGGGAAATGGAAATTAACCGCTGGACATCAAAGGTATATGTCCGCAGAGTTAGAGGAAATAGTGATGATAGAAAAGCTCATTTTAGATTGCCTGTAAAAGTATGGATAGCTTCCTATGAGCAGATTCGTCAGGAAATTGATTTTTTACGGAATGAAATAAATTATGATTTAGTAATATTAGATGAGGCACAGCGAATCAAGAACATTGATTCTTCTGTTGCACTCGCTTGTCGACAATTGCACCGAAAAAAATCTTGGGCATTAACAGGAACTCCCATTGAGAATAAGATAGATGATTTAAAGTCAATTTTTGCATTTTTAGCACCTCGTTTAATACTTAACGGATCAGTACAATCCAAAATCCACAAAAAGATAAGTCCTTTCTTTCTTCGACGAAGAAAAAATGAAGTATTAAAAGAATTGCCACCAATTATATATCAAGACTTACATTTAGAGATGAATAATACCCAAAGAGAAGCGTATAATAAAGAATGGTATCTTGGTAGAAAACGAATAAGCAAATTATCAGGACAATTTAAAGTATCGGAGCTACTTTCTCAAATAACAAAATTAAAATTGATTTGTAATTTTGTGCCTAAATCAAATGAATCATGTAAATATGAAGCGCTTAATTCTATATTAGATGGATTAAAACATAGAGATGACAAAATATTAGTATTCTCACAGTATGTTAACACGTTAAACAAAATTAAAGAAAGATTGAGTGGAATTCCTGTGCAGTGTTTTCATGGGAGCTTGTCTCAAGAGAAAAGAAAAGAAATAATAGATACTTTTGAAGAATCTCAGGGACCACGAGTTCTTCTTATTTCTTTAAAAGCCGGAGGTGTGGGTTTAAATCTTAAGTCTGCATCCATGGTATTATTGTTTGATCGATGGTGGAATCCTGCTGTGGAAAATCAGGCAATACAACGAGCACACCGGTATGGACGAAGCTCTACTCTTCACGTTATTAGATTTTTAATAAAAGATACGATAGAGGAGCGCATCCAAGACATTCTAAATGAAAAACAGGAAATTTTTAATCAATACATAGAAAAAGCAGAAATGGCAGAATTAAAGCCACTAACAAAAAAAGAATTATTGCGAATTTTAGGTATAGAATCCTTTAGTAAAGGATTTTAGATATATTAAAAAAGGAGGAGAGCATGAAGAAAGTTAAGCACGAGACCAAAATTAAAGAAATTCCTTTAGAAAATCTATATTTAGAAAAAGCTCAGGTCCGAAATGTAAACGTTGGAAAGGATATCAAAGAATTAGCAGATAGTATTAGAAAGGTCGGATTAATAGAGCCCATTATTGTAGGCCCTGCAGATAAGGATGGAAAGCATGAAATCTATGCGGGACAAAGAAGATTTTTGGCACACCATGAATTAGGAGAAAAAACAATAAAAGCAGTTGTAACTGACCATCATCTGGAGGAGATTGAGGCAAAAGTGATTTCTCTAACTGAAAATATGGTGCGACTTGAATTACCACAAAAAGATTTAATTGATGTTTGTACATTTCTATATAAAAGATATGGAAGTATAAAGTGTGTTGCTGAAGAAACTGGCTTATCTTATCCCAAAGTAAGTCAATATGTGAAATATGACAGACTAATCCCGAAACTTAAAGCCATGGTTGATGAAGGCCTTGATGTTAATGTTGCTCTCAAAGCACAAGATGCTGCTTCTGTAACTGGTGAGCCAAAAGCAGATGTAGCTACTACATACGCTAAAGAGATGAAAACAATGTCAGGAGAGCAGCGAAAGAGAGTTTTAGAAGAAAGTCAAAAAGATCCTGAGAAACCAGCTGAAGAGGTGCTTGAAGAGGCTAAAGCTGGAAAACAAATTGTGCAGCTTAGGATTCAACTCGGTCCCAAATTGAATGAGGCCCTCCAAAAATATTCCATGGAAACACATACACCTCCTGAAGAAGCTGCATCAAATTTAATAGAAGAACAATTAAAAAAAGAAGGTTTCTTTAGCTAATATATAAACTGAAATGGGGGAATAAGTGAGCCTAAACATAAAAGAAATTCTGCCTGAAATTATCTTATCGGTTGGAACACATAGAAGCAGACGCATATTATCTCCTGGTGAAATTGCAGAAAGATTCAAACTACTAGAAGAAAATGGATATTCTAAAGAGCAGATCGCGAAATTTGTAAAATTGGATTCTACCATGATAGATAGGTTTCTCCGGCTAATGAAGCTGTCTCCAGAAATTCGGCATTTGGTTGACTGGGGACAGAGTAATGCATCCACAATTTCGTTTTCAGCCGCGAGTGAAATCAGCAGATTAAATCCTGAAGAACAAAAAGTAATTGCTGGAGAGATACTTCGTTATCAATTATCCAAAAATGAAATAATTCAAGTTATTCAAATTAGAAATAGGGCTTCTAAAAATATCCAAAAATGTCTAGATGATGTTTTGAAAATGAGACCCAGGATTATACAGAAACATGTTTTTTTGGGAGCTCTGACCGAAGAAAAAGTAATTTCATATCTTAAAGGGCTATCCCAAATTGAAAGAGATAGGATTCTTAGAGAAATATTGAAAAAGAATTTATTGACTGGGATAGAATGGAGTGGGCGACTTGGAAAGAACAATTTCTCTTTAGTAGGAGGGAAAATTCTTGCAGATCAAATGAATGATTTAAAACCAAATTTTGAACAAACAATAAATCAATGGTTAGCTGAAAAAGTAAAGAATGATGACAAATCCTGAAGTAGATGTGACTTGCAACGGAGCTGTGCTTCTTGGCCCTGAAGTAGTATGTGATGGATTCCATTGTAAGCGGTCAGTTAGAATCCAGTCTCATATACATGAAGATCATATGGTAGATTTTGATAGTAGTAAAGGCCATCAGGATATATATCTTTCCCCTGAAAGTTATGACCTTTTACTTTTAAAAAAGAATGCAGAAATAGGTTTCAAAAAAAATATAAGAAAGGCAAATGTTGGAAAATCATTTATTGCAAAAAATAACAAAATAACTTTGTTAAATAGTGGCCATATTCTAGGATCAGTTCAGACTCAGGTAGAATTATCTAATGGGAATAAAGTAGGTTACTCTGGAGACTTCGATTGGCCTCTTGAAGAAGTAATAAAAGTGGATACTTTAGTTGTAGATAGTACATATGGCAACGAAAAAAAGAAACGCGGATACACAAGGAATGAAGTATATGAAAGTTTACTGGAACTAATTTTCAAAAAGATCAACTTAGGTCCAATTGATTTAATTGCTTTAAGAGGAACCCTGCAACATGTAATTAATGTCATTACCGATGAGATTAATGTTCCTATGGTCGCCTCTGCTACAACGTGCTATGAGTGCGAAATTTTCAAACATTATGGTTATAATATGCCAAATATTTATTCTTTTGACTCAAATGAAGGGCAGAGAATAATAAGTGATGAAAAACATATCAGGATCCTGAGGACATGGGAACGCAATCCTGCGATTAGTACTAACGCAACAAGAATAATTATAAGTGCTCATATGAGTGATTTTAATAACCCAATTAGAGAAATCAACGAACAGCAGTACTATGTGGATTTGTCTCGGCATGCAGACTTCGATGGCACCCTTGCCTACATTAAAGCAACAGGAGCATCGGAAGTTATTACCGATTGTTCTCGAGGAGGTCATGCGTGGGACCTTGCCTTAGCTATTCAAGAAAAATTAAAAATTAAAGCCCATCCTTCATCAAATAAATTAAGTTATCAGTGGGGAGAGTAATAAGGATAAAGAAATGACTATTATAAGCAGCAATTTTCCTATTTCAGACTTCTATAGAGAAAATATCATTGAAGCTGAAACAGTTGCGAGAGGAGGAGGATGGTGGACTGCCGTCTTCTTAATCAAAGATCCTAATACAAACAAACCTTTCATAGGCTTATATAGGTGGCAACTCACGGAGTCCGGTTGGAAAGTTAGAAAAAGATTTACATTCAGGCGAATTAAAGAAGTTACATCTATTGTTGATATCATTCAAAGATTTTCAAAGAAATTGGAAAATTAGACAGCTTTTCAAAACTTAATCGAGAATTTCGTTATGGCTTTTAAGTCATATTAATGTAAATATATTTATATTCTTAATAGTGCAATGAAAGATTTTAAAATTGTGATGCAGGAGATGAAAAATCTCTATTTAGGAGATAAAAGACCATGGATAATAGGATTCAGTGGGGGGAAGGATTCAACATGTATTACCCAATTGATCTATTACATGATTAAAGGTTTACCTGAGAATAAGAGAGACAAGAAAGTCTACATTGTTTCCTCAGATACTTTAGTTGAGTCACCCTATATTCAATCACGGATAATAAACAGTTGCTTGAAGATTAAGACTCAATCATTAATAGAAAAATTACCCATAAAAGTTGAAATCTTGCGTCCTGAATTAAATGATACCTTTTGGGTTAATCTCATTGGACGCGGCTACCCATCCCCAAATCAATGGTTCAGATGGTGTACTGACCGGCTTAAAATAAGGCATATGTCCAAATTCACACTAGAGCAGGTCAAAGAAAATGGAGAAGTAATTATTGTTTTGGGCGCTAGGAAGGACGAAAGTGCAAGTCGAGCACAAACAATGGGCAAGTATCAGATAAAAAATTTCAGATTGAGAAGTCATTCAAACATCGCAGGAGCATATTTATATACACCAATCGAAGATTGGAGCTTCGAGGATGTTTGGATATATCTTCTTCAATCAAAATCTCCATGGGGCGATAATAACAGAGACCTTCTTAATCTTTATAGAAAATGCGATAGTGAATGCCCCTTAGTAATCGATGAAAAAACTCCCAGCTGTGGGGGAAGTAGATTTGGATGTTGGGTCTGTACTGTTGTTGAGAGAGATAGAGCTATCGAGGGATTAATTGAAAACGGCGAAAGTTGGTTAGAGCCTTTACTGGAATTAAGAAATTGGTTAAAGAGAATCAGAAATGATCCTAACGCACGAGAGCCTATAAGAAAAAGTGAGGAAAAGAAGAAAAGAATAGCTGACTTTTTTGGAAAAAGCTATGTTCAACCCGAACATAGAGGGCACAAAATACTTGGCCCTTTTACCTTCGAAATAAGACATGAGATATTTCGACGTATAGTTAAAATGCAAAATGAATTTACAAAACGAAAAATAACCCTAATTTCTCCAGAGGAAATTAAAGCTATAGAAACTTTATGGATATATGAAGGAGATAATATTTCTGCAATATCTGACATTTGGAGTAACGATGGCACCTTTCAAAAAAATCATGAAAATATTTTAAAAAAAGAGAAAATATTAGAAATTTGCAATAAGTTTGATGTATCAATAAATCTAATCGAACGGCTTATTGTAATTGAAAAGGATTTCTCAAAATTATCACGAAGAGCTGGAATATACAATCGTTTGGAAAAAGTGATCGAAGAAGAGGTTAATAAAACATTTAATAAAGACAGTTCGATAAAGAAATGTTAATTAAGTCGCTTACCATCTGTAACTTTAAAAATTTTCAGGGCAAAAACCATATAAATATGACTACCGATCCATCAAAAAATCGAAATATTATTTTGATAGGAGGAAAAAATGGAGCTGGGAAAACAACAGTAGTGGAGGCCATCAAGTTGTGTCTATTCGGAAGGCATTTTAATGGATACGGCTTTTCAAGAAATAGTTATCAAAAACTAATCAGATCCTTAAAAAACAAAACTGCATCCAGAAAAAAAGGCTCAGAATTTTATATTCAAGTCACATTAGAAATAAATGAGGTATTTCCTAATTATTCCTTAGAATTAAAAAGAGAATGGAAAACAAACAGAAAAGAAATGGTAGAAAATTTTTCAGTTCTAAGGGATGAAATTCCTTTAGAGATTGTTCCAAGAGAATACTGGGAAGACTATATATTATCTATAATTCCTCCATACATATCAGAGTTTTTCTTTTTTGATGGAGAAAAAGTGAAGGAACTTGCATCTGGAAACAACGCTGATATAATCCTGCGAGAATCGATTAAAGATGCAATAGGATTAAATATATATGAGACATTATTTAAAGATATAGAAGTACTAATAAAAAAAATAAGTCGCAGAAATATTCAGCACAAAGGCCTAGAGGATGAACTTCACGAAAAGGATCTAGAATATTCGGAACTTCAGAGGGAACTAAAAAAAGTTGCTAACAGCATTGATGAGAACAGAAGTAAAATCGAAAATTTAGTACAGAAAAAGGCTGAAATTGAAAAAGATCTTAGAAGAACATCAGGGATTTATGCTATTGAGCGCAAAAAAAATGAGTTTGAACTTAATAAAACAAAAGAAAAACTCAATGATATCGAAGATAAAATAAGACAGATATGTGGGAATATTTTACCTTTCATAATTTCTTCAGAGATGTGTATCGATTTATTGACACAATTAAGAAAAGAAAAGAGGCTTAAGGAGCTAATTTTAGGTCAAAGTATTCTTAAAGAAACAAAGGATAAATTGATAAATAAAATAGATAATGATTTAGTATCTAAAGATATTCCTATTGCTGGATTAAATAGAATCAGAGAAGATGTTAAATCGATCTTTTCTGAGATGTTAAAAGAAATACAAGATTTTTCTAAGGTGGATCTTTTACATGATCTATCTCCTGCTGAGGCAGATTCCATAATATTTTTCCTCATTAATACTGAACAAAACTTAAAAAAGAAGCTTAAAAAACATCTAGATAAAAGAGAGAAATATTTAAGAAAAAGCAAAAAACTCAATGATAAATTAACCGAAGTGCCGGATGAATCTTTTGTCAATCAATACATTGAAAATATCTCCAAAATTCAGACTGAAATTAATCTTTTAGAAATTGAAAACGCAGCGCTTGGAGATAATGAACCAGTACTAAAGACCAAATTAAATACTGTTGCCGAGAAGATATTGGAAATGGAAAAAAGAGTAGTTGCATCAGAAGAAGAAAAGAGAAAGATAGAATTATTATATTTAGTCAGAAAAATTATTAAAGAATATTCTGATTATTCTGTATCAATCGGAATTAAAGAACTCGAAAAATTAATCACTCGAATGTTTAAAAAGCTTGCAAACAAGGACGATCTAGTCAAGAGAATAAAAATTGATAAGGAATCTTTTTTTTCGATAATGTCAGATTACAATGGAGAGATAATTAATAAAGAAGGCATATCAGCTGGCGAGAAAGAAATTTATGCTTTATCAGTACTCTGGGGGCTATCGAGAGTATCAAAAAGACGATTGCCAATCATAATAGATGCTCCTTTATCTAAATTAGATAGTAGTCATGTTATCAACATTACAAAAGAGTTCTTCCCAAAAGCATCGGACCAAGTGATAATTTTATCTCATGATCGAGAAATTGATAACTCTGTCTATAAATCTATAAAGCAAAACATAAATAGAGAATATACTTTATCACTTTTGGAAAAAAACAAAATAATTGAAGGATACTTCAATAAGATAGAGAATAATGTCAACTAAATTAAGATTATCAAAGGAGACATCTAACCAACTTAACTATCTGTCAAGCAAATTAGGGCTTCGGAGAAATATTATATGCCGTTTGGCAATAGGTAGATCGTTATCGAAGAAAGAAAGTGTGAAAAATTTGAGTCCAGAAGATAGCTTAGGCTATGAATTCAATAGACCAACAATAACAGGAGAGCATGATAAGCTATTTCATGCATTGATTATTCAACATGAAAACAAGAAGTTAAATGATTTTGAGTTTTTTTCAAAATATTTGAGAAACCATATAGAAAGAGGAATAGGTCTGCTTAATGATGAGTACAATAGAATCAATTCTCCTATTGATTTTTTGATTGGGATGATGGAAGAAAAGGAAATATATTCCACACAGTTTGATTTATTTCAAGATAAAAATAAGGGCTAGTCTTTTCTAAATAAAATATTTATCCAATATTTTCTGTCGAAGATTCCAAACAGCTCTAAAATCCCTAATATCCTTTGCTTGTCACGACTGACATTCTTTACAATTTTATCCTTTTCTTCCGTAAACCAAATTTTGAGTTCACTGATATCATTAAAAGCCCTTACTATTTTTCAAATTTTGATATGGAGGAGTATAAATAATAGGTACAATCAGCATTTGTCTAGCACTTAGGCTTTAGGATGATAAGTCCCTATGAATCATGTGAAACACTTCAAGTGCTATTTTTGCTTCCTCTTCGTCAAATGTGAGTTGACTTCGTAGCTCATTTCCAGGATGCACTAGATTTCGAAATTCTCGAACAGAGTGTGACAGCTTATCGACTCCCGATTCAACAAATTTGAGTTCAACAGATACACTAATAAGGTCCGCTAAGTCCCATTTTCTAATATCTGGTTTATTTGGTGCTTTGCTTGCGGATTTGGCTAGTGTTTCATTCGCCATCAATTTATCTATTAAAGTCGCTTCAATTGCCCCGCCACTGAGAATTATTACAGATTTCCAGCATTTTGCGACATATGCTCGTTGGATTTCTGAGTAATCTCTTTCAATTATTTTCTGCATATCTGGATCACTTATGAAAGAAAAATCTCTTCTTTGAGTTACAGGGAGTCCCTCATCTGATTCTAACTCTGCCTGGATTCTAGAGATTACAGTTGGCAGATAAGATCGAATTCCATGTACACGATAATACCTGTCAGAACTTTCAGCGTGAGATAAATAATTATTCTTATTAAATTCTGGAACTAAATCAGGAAAATCCTTAATTATGGAAGCAATTTCAAGCTCAAGTACATCAACAGGATCACTGTGGATATTATGGTGGTCGTACTCATCAAATACTTTTTTTATACCTAAAAGTGAGTGAAGATAAGCTCGTAGCTTTTTTCTATCATCTGACATATCTAACTCCTCTATTCGGCTGACTCTGAATATTATGTTTATATTATAAAATTATGGATTTCGTCAAAAAAATAAGTTAAAAAACGTATAATAAGCATTGTTTAAGTGAAAATGGAATGCCACGCTTAAAATCTTGGTATCAAATTGACGCCGGTTATGAAGAGTTTCCTGTTCTTCCAGTAGAAACTCCGTTCTTTTCCGTTTCTACCATTTCCGGCTGAATAACACATCTTTTGCTGTGTCCTTTTTAGTCTGCTCGACCTCGAATTCGCTCTCCCATTCCTTGATTTGATCTTCGATCTCTGTGTAATCCACCCCATCTTTGGTCTTTCGTTTTTTCCGCAAAGGTTTATCCAATAGCCAAGCTCTAGCTTCTCGGTCCAACTTTTGCTTCTCTGTCTCAATCTCTTCGACAACTCCTAGAGAGGGAACGAGAGGCTTTTCGTACAATTCATTGTAGATCATCCACACAACACCACAGCAAGTGTTTGCTTCATCTTCAGGCTGTCCTCCGACTGTGTCTACTCTGTCTTTTGTCCCAGATCGAGGCGTTCGCACAAGCAGCTTTAGCTGGTGAGAGAGTGAATCCAGTGGAGGAAGTTCCACAATGCCACAGTTGAAGGGGCTTTCACACTCTAGATATATTTCGCTTTTTGACTTTTCGCACTTTTCATAGAACACGCCGTGTTTCTGGAAAGATCTTGCACACCAATCTCCACTATATCTATCTCCTTGAACCCTATTTATCCGATATCTGTGTAACAACTTGCAGTAAGCCTTAGTCTGAGCTTCGGGATCAAAGGGCGGCTGTTTGGATCGCACCAGATCAATGATCACTCGACCTTCTACAGCGTGCCCAATACAAATAGAATATGAATCCTTCCCGGATCCGCCCGCTGTGTCTGTGAAAGCAAAGTAATCTGTTCCTTCTTGGGGTGGTAGCTCCAACTCTCTGTTGTGATTAACCAGACCATCGATGATGAGAGGGTCAAATATCCCTTGTGATTTTTTGAACTCAGCAAGGTGCTCATGCTCGTAGACAAAGGGCTTTCTATGTTTGAGCCTTTCCAATTTTAATTGACTGTAGGAAGGATTAAAGTATCTCGTGTTATGTCCACCACTACCAAACACAAGAATGTCCTCATTTTCCTTGCTGTGGAACTGTTTGTAATCGTTCCAAATCTCTCCGAACATCCCACCAGGCGTTGAGATTTTGATCAACTTGCTGTTCTCGTATTCTAATCCCGGTCTTGCAGCGTCGATAATGTCAGAGTCGGGATTCACTCCCTCACTTCGCCATGCCGCAACTTCATCAGCACATAGCATTAAAAGCGAATGTCCTCTGACTCTAGCCTGATCACATGGAAACACCATTATAGATACTCCGTTTGTTAGTTGAATTTCCTCGCGGGTGACATTCTTGATCATTCGCGAAAGAATTTTTGATGATTCAAGTTTACGTAAAACATAATTGAAGCAGATTCGTGCTTGCCGGCGCTTCTCGCTGGCAATGATCATGACCGTTGGAATAGAACCGGCTGAAATTTGATGTTCCCGTCCACAACTTTCCCATATCGTTAGGTTCGCACATACCTGACTTGTCTTCCCCGATCTTCTTGGAAGAATTGCTGTAACCTCAGACCATTCTTTTCCCATTGGATAGGTGGACCATCCTGTGAGTTCCTTGAAGATTTCCAGCTCTTCTGAAGTCAATTCCAGGCCGTAAATACTCTTGATGATCGTTTCCTGAGCCTTGGATAAGGTCTGATCGTTGATCAAATTCTCATTCTTGATAAATTCCAGCACGTTCATAATCTACCTCTGTTGAAACAGGGCTGTGAGAGGCTTTCTAACGCACGACCTGAGGCTGATACGACTTCTACCATTCGTTGTTTTACTCGTGTCCATCACCACCAGGATTTGTGGTTTTATGTTCCACTTTCTTATCTTTTTCTAAGTCAATTTCTGCAACTATTTCAGCAATCGAAGGGATTTTGTCAGTGACCCGTTCCAATCCTAAACACATCAAAATTTGCCTACTTGAATTGACGTAGGATAAATAATTTTTGCCCAGAGAAGGCTTTAGTGTACCATCTCTGTTCAGGATATTGTCTTTGTGGTGTTCCTCTATTCCACGGACAACACCGAGGAGAGATATCAGTCTGTCTATCAGCATCAGCTTTTGTGCGGACAGGTTTTCTTCACCGCCCAAATCCGCCAATAATGCCTCTCGACATCCGATCAGGTATTTGACGATCCTTGTTCGTTCGTCATGGGAACAGCGACGTGTCAAGAAGCTGAAGCCTGCTGGTTGTCGTCTTTTTCCCCCACGTTGGAATTTTGCGATCAGTCTCGATTCCTGCATAAGGACCTCCTACAAGTTTGATTTTGGAATACCTTGTACCTGAACCGATACCTAAAATGATGTGACTTTCAGACCGTTTGAAAGCCGTTTGATTTCACCGTAGCATAAAACCTGTTACTTGTCCATATAACAGCCTAGGAGTTGAAAGCTTCGGCTACCCTGTCCTCTTCTCTCTTAGCTTCGACTCCAACAAGATCAATGTACTCCTGGGCGCTGGTGATTTTCTTCTGTCTCAACCACCTCATAATAGTGTAGGCCGGGAGTCCTTGTTCCGCTAGAATGATCCCTGTTGTATGACGCAAGGAGTGCACGCTATAACGGGAGTGCAGACCTGCTTTTCTCGCATACATCTTGAAGAGGTACTGGATCGTGTTCTTGTCTATCGAATTCTCTTTCTTCACTGATCTCTCTGTGGTGAATAGGTAGGGGTTGCATTCCGCTCCGGGAATCTTTGCCCTTTCTCTCAACCACGCCTTATGCAGGTTCCAAAGGCCGTTCTTCTTTTTCAGGTCGTACTCCTTCATTTTGCCTTTCTTAGCACCTTTCATATGGAGACTGCCCATGTCATCCACAAATCCCCAGGGTTTATCCTTTTTCTCTGACTCTGGGAGAGAAAAATTATCGTTCTTATCTAGCTTCATAACTTTTGCTTCGACACAACGCAGACCAAGGTAGAGGATAAGTTCGAAGAGATAAATATCACGTTTGCTTTTACCCCTTCTCACAGCCTTCATGAACTGTTCCCTTTCACGCTGGTCAAGGTAGGATTTACCTTTCTTCTTTGTTCCTTTAGGCCGTCCTCGACCTCTCTTCTCTTCCTTTCCCATTTTTGCCTCCACACACTAATTATTATGGCCTAATTAATTAATATTGTCAAGCATAAATTGAGAGTCACGCCAGAGGTATGGCTTTATTCGAAGAATGATTGACTAATTATTACTGTAACATTTTCAAGCTACTTTATATTTTTAAATAAAATGGTCTTTGATTGTAGATGAAGGCTTTTCCGGCAGAAGTATTGCTTTACTTGGAGTGCGTGTCCACTGATCAGATTTTAAGCAAAGATTGGAGTGGATAAAATATATATGCTACGCCACTAGGATAATTTCCGTCACTATCGCATATGGTGGAATAACCAACACTTGACATGACAACGATTGTCAAATCAAGTCTATATAAGTGAAGGAAAGATTATTTCTCTTCCTTCGGCTTCAATTCCATGCCGAGTTGCTGCATAACATTTAATGCGTCCATTTCTTTTCTTTCCTCAATAATTTTTCCATTTTCGATTCGGACTATAATAATTGTACTACTACCGGCCTTATTCCCAGTTGCAGGGATACCATAATAATCTCCTGTAAAAGTGCCTGCGGAGCTTATCCTTGCAATGACCCTGTCCTTTACAGCAAACAATTCTTCAATAGTCCAGTTGTAATCAGGAAAACTCATTAAATGTGTCTTGACCATTTCCTGCGTCTCTTCCAGGGACTTAGGTTCTTGAGTATTGGATGGAAAGTAATAAGCATAATCAGGAGCGTAAAATTCATTGAAAAACTCGGTGTTTCCTTTATTGAGTTCTTCTATATAGCTTTTTACTAACTCCATATTCCTTGCCTCAACCTCTGCCTGGGCTTTGAACTCTTCAAGCTCTGCCATAGCTGCCTTGTCCTGGCAAGCAAAGGCAAAACAAAGCACCAATATTAAAGACAAAATCATGAACAACTTTTTCATATCTCCCTCCCTTTTATAGATAGATTCTACTTATCTTCCTTCCGCTTTAGCTCCCATCCGAGTTGCTCCAAGAAACCTAACTGGTCAAAATCTTCCCTTTCCTCCACAACTTTTCCATTCTCAAAACGGACTATGAATGTTGAACTCATTACGAACTTGTTACCAGTTGCAGGGATACCTCTCCAATCCCCTTCGTGAGTTCCTCTGAGGATTAATCTGGCTATAACCCTATCCTTTACAGTATATAATTCTTCAATGCTAAAATTTAAATCAGGAAATGCCTTGAAGAATACCTTAACAAATCCTTGATATTCCTCTCGGGATAGGGGGTTGGGGCTGTTGGATACCATGTAGTAAAGAGAGTCAGGGGAATAAAACTCATTGAAGTATTCAGAGTTTCCCTTGTTTATCTCTTCAATGATTCCCCTATAAAGAGCTTCATTCTGCTTTTCAATCTCTGCTTGTGCTCTAAACTCTTCAAGCTCAGCCATAGCCTCTTTGTCTTGGCAGCCAAAAGTAACACAAAGCAGAAAGACCATAGGCAAAATCATAAACAGTTTTTTCATAATCCCTAACCTCCTTTTATATTTATTTGGCAAACTGTGTATCACGATGGTATTGAATCTCTTTCCACTTCCCATCAATTTTTGCAAAAGTCATGGAAGTTCGAACCTCGATTGTCTGCAATTCGCCACCTTTAGGCTTGAACTTTTCTGTGAATGTCCCCAATATCACGCCTACATTACCATAAATTCGGATAGTAGCATCTTCTTCGCTTGGGATTATCTCGTAGCTCTCCACAGAATCCCAAAACATTTGATTACCCTGCCTAAACAACTTTTCATTTGGTATCCTTGGAGCTTTAGTCCTGTAACCGTAGCCAATGGCATCTCCAGCGATTTCATACATTGTGTCTAAATCATGTTCTTGAAAAGCTTTTACCGACCTCGCAATCGTTGCTCTGAGTTCTTTTTCCAAATCCTCAGAGCTTGTCTCTGCTTCTTTGACCTGGCTGATTACTACAAGACATAAAATCAGCACCAAAGGCAAAATCAAAAGTAGTTTTTTCAT